>NZ_JBNGPA010000002.1:0-508270 GCF_050589845.1 Carboxylicivirga agarovorans
ACTTAAAACCACCTCCCCTCTCCTTCGTCGAGGTACTCCTCCTTGCCAGGAGGAGAGCTGATTTACAGCTTGCAAAACACTATATATGTGAATGTTTGAATCTTTTCGAACACTCGTGGGCGTTGCCCCAAGTTCTGATGTATCAGGCTTTGACTTCGTCGATTTTCAATTCAGCCTGACATACAGCTCTAACATTATTAAATGTTTCATCAACGGAGAAACTAAAATTTCAGTTAATCACCCGAAACCTAAAATAATAAAAACAGAAGGCAGTATAGAGGCGTGACAGATGTGAAGTTCTTTCTCTATCGTTTGTGTAAAATTTATGCCTGGACCCAGAAATTGGTTGTGATCCAAAATACTTCATTAATATAAGGCTATAAAAAAAGGGAAAGATTTTCACCTTTCCCCTTTTTGTGGTGCCACCTGGAATCGAACCAGGGACACACGGATTTTCAGTCCGTTGCTCTACCAACTGAGCTATGGCACCGAGTTATTTTTACCAAGTAAAAATAACATAAACAATAACCCTTTACCCTTTTGGATTACTAACCTGTCCCCACAGGTTAATAATTAACCCTAAAATCAGCCTTACGACTGGTGGTGCCACCTGGAATCGAACCAGGGACACACGGATTTTCAGTCCGTTGCTCTACCAACTGAGCTATGGCACCAATCTTAGCAAAATCCCCACGTATCGGGGCTTGTAGTAACATCTCTTCCGAAATGCGAGTGCAAATATAGATAAAGATTTCATACTGCAAAAACATTTTTGCAATTTTAATGTTGCTTTTTTTTATCAGGTGTGTGAATTTGCCTGATGTTTAGTATTTTTGCAGCCTCAAAAAAAATTAATGGATTATCAAATATTTACATTGCGAAATGGAATTCGCATTATTCATAAGCAAGATAAGTCCCCTGTAGCCTACTGCGGATTGATCATTAATACCGGTTCGCGCGATGAAAAAGAGGAAGAGCATGGAATGGCTCATTTTATAGAGCATGTTATTTTTAAAGGCACAAAAAAGCGAAAAGCCTACCATGTGTTAAGTCGCCTTGATGATGTGGGTGGTGAGTTGAATGCCTATACAACCAAAGAGGAAACATGTATTTATGCTTCTTTTCTTAAACAGGATTATGAGCGAGCCATTGAGTTGATTCATGATATTACCTTTAATTCGACTTTTCCAGGTAAAGAGCTGGCTAAAGAAAAAGAGGTTATTGTTGATGAAATAAACTCTTATAAAGATAGTCCTGCCGAGCTTATTTTTGATGAGTTTGAAGAAATGCTCTATAAGAATGATCCTATGGGGCGGAATATTCTCGGGACAGAAGAACGACTTAAGACCTTTGATGAGGACATGATACGTCGTTTTATGCAATCTAATTACAGTACGGATCAGATGGTTTTCTGCTCCGTTGGTAATGTGTCCTTCAAAAAAGTTATTAAATGGGCCGAAAAATACCTTGGGGAAGAACCTGAAAACCTGAGGGAGTTAGACAGGGCTTCAGTTAATTTGTATGTGCCCGAATCACAGACCATTGAAAAAGATACACACCAGTGCCATGTAATAATTGGGAATGTGGCTTATGACTTTCAGCACAACAAACGCCTGCACTTACATTTACTGAATAACCTGCTTGGAGGCCCTGGGATGAATTCGCGCCTAAATATGGCATTACGTGAGAAAAACGGAATTGCCTATAATGTTGAATCCAGCTATGCCCCTTATTATGGCACAGGCGTTTTCAATATTTATTTTGGAACCGATGAAGAGAACCTTATTCGTTCATTCAACATTATTGATCGTGAATTGAAACTGTTACGTGATAAACCACTTGGTAGCTTACAACTTCATAAGGCCATTAGGCAATTGAAAGGCCAGATGACCATATCTTTTGATAATCGTGAGAACCTGATGTTATCGATGGGTAAGAGCTATCTTTTATATGATCAGGTCGATTCACTGGATAAGATATATAATAAAATAGATGCTATCAAAGCCAGTGATTTGATGGATGTTGCCAATGAAATATTGAACCCTAACAAGCTTTCTTATTTAATCTACAAGTAGTAATGACTGATTATTCAATCGATCTCGAACAATACATTTTAAACCACATTGATGATGAAGAGCCGGTTCTTCAGGAGTTAAATCGTCAAACACACATACGGATGTTGCAGCCACGTATGCTCAGTGGTCATTTACAGGGGAAAATCCTTAAGATGCTTGTTCAAATGATGAACCCAATGAATATTCTGGAGATAGGCACTTTTACCGGGTATTCGGCCATTAGCATGGCAATGGGACTTGGGAAAGAAGGAGCTGTGATTGATACCATTGAAATAAACGATGAGAATGAGGAATTTATACAGTCGTTTATTGATAAGGCCAATATGGATGAGGTTATTAAATTGCACATTGGTAGCGCCATTGATATTATTCCTCAATTGGATAAGAAGTACGATATGGTTTTTATGGATGGCGATAAGCGGCAATATCGTAACTATTACGACCTGGTATTCGATAAGTTGAATTCAGGAGGCTGTATTTTAGCTGATAATACTTTATGGGATGGTAAGGTGGTGCAAAAGCTTCATCCCAATGATGCTTATACCAAAGAAATTTTGGACTTCAATAAAATGGTTAAGGAAGATAAGCGCGTGGAAAAAGTAATTTTGCCTTTCAGGGATGGTATATCATTAATACGTAAAAAGTAAACTTTTCTTTAGCACTGCTGTTTATTTACCAATAATATTAAACATAGACTATGCAAACAGCAATATTTTACGGCTCATCATTAGGTAATACCCAGTTTGTGGCAGAGAAATTACATGCTGCTATTCCTGGTTCTGATTGTTTGGCAGTTAATGACCTGACGGTATCTGAAATTGTGAAGTATGACAATATTGTTTTAGGTACTTCAACCTGGGGAGTTGGTAATCTGCAGGATGATTTTGAATTATTTGTCGATTTACTTCTATCACTTGATATGTCAGGTAAAACATTTGCTTTGTTTGGTTTGGGCGATCAGCATACATATCCGGATACATTCTGCAATGGTATGGGTAAACTATACGCCTTACTGATCGACAAGGGCTGGAATGTTGTTGGAAGAATATCGGCAGAGGGGTATGATTTTTCTGAATCGGAAGCCCAGGAGGGAAATGATTTAGTAGGACTGGCTTTAGATGAAGATAATGAGCCGGACCTTACTGATATTCGCATTAAAAATTGGGTTCAAATACTGCCATTTGTAGAAAACTAAATGTTGTTTATCTAAAAATTTCCCACGATAATCTTATCAAATCGACCGTAAATCAATTTTAGCTGAAAAAGTAATTTATTCGCCATACTTTTATTTGTTCATTGTTCAGATGAAGGTGTGTATATGTATCTTAATCAGCAAATTATTAATCATAAAACCATAGGCAAAGAGGCTTTTTACTTTTTGTTGGATAAAACCGGTCATGTTATCAGGTCGCATGGCGATTTAATTGACAGGGGCGTTATTTCCGTAGGTGCTAATATTCGTGATTTTTTACCACATCAACTTCGTGATCGATTTAACTCCTTTGTCAATAACGAGGGAGTCAGAGAGTTAGTAGCCGAAGTTGTAATGTGTGATGGTGATGACCTTGAACAGGTTAAATGTACCTATAAGGGCTTTGATGGTAACATAGAATTGATCGGTACATTTCAGGTTCAAACGAATCAAAGCGATATAGCCATTGACAAGTTACCATATCCCATTGCAGTGGTTAAAAAAGATGGGGAGATATTTAGCCTGAATCGCTCTTTTATCGATTTCTTCCTGGAAAGCAGAATTGTTGTAAGACCAATTTATATTCAGGATATTATCAAGACAAATGTTTTGTCTCCCGAGAAGTTTGACTATCTGAAAATGATTGAATCAGACGCTAATTCACGTGCTGTTCTATGTCACTTTAAAGGCACAGAAGCTAACCAGACATTTTTGCTCAATTTAATTCCATATGTCAATAAAGATGAAGAGCTTTACCTGGCTGCAGTTAAGGATTTAACACAGTTTATTGAGGTGCAACAGAACCTGGAGGATCAGAATGAAGAGTTAAAAAGGCAGATTCAGGATGAATTCAGGATTAATAAAGCTCATGAATTGAAATTGTTGAAAAAGAGCAGGCTGGAGTCATTGGGTGAAATTGCATCAGCTATATTTCATGAGTTGAATCAACCATTAACGCATCTGAGCCTCAAGCTTGACAATATGTTTGACAAGTGGCAAATGGGTGATATAAGTGAATCTTATTTATTGGAGAAGACAGAGCAGATACAGCATCAGATAATGCGTATGCGGGGCATTATTGACGAGATGAAACAGTTTTCGTCTTTGCCCGATCGTAAAGATGAGTCCATAAGCATTCAGGAAGTGCTTAATTGTGCACTGGAAGATATAAGTTACATGCAGGTTCAGGGATTAATACTTGTGGTTAAGCATGTTGATGAGGTTTTTGTGGAAGGAACAGCCAACGAACTGGAGCAGGTATTTGTAAATATATTGATGAACAGTGTACAATCCCTGCAAATGAAATCAAGCATCAAAAAGGGATTTAAACCAAAGCTTACGGTATCAATTGAGCAGACGGAGGAATTGGTAAGGGTCATTTTTATTGATAATGGATTAGGTGCACAAGAAAAGGATATAGCTAATTTATTTAAGCCCTTTTATACGACAAAGAAGAGTTCCGGTGGGACCGGACTTGGGCTTTTTATCATCAAAAACCTGATGCGAAAAATGAAAGGTTCCATTGATGTCCAAACACGTGAAGGAAGGTATTTTAAAACCACGCTTACGTTTCCGGCTATAAAATAACTTTTGCGGATCATGAATAAGGATAAAAAAGATAATACTAACTAACACACAGTGATTTAGTAATAATGATGAGGTATACGATATTACTTTTTGAAGATGAGTCAGAGCTTAGGCAGGAAATTAAAGATAGTATTGTCTTTGATAATGTTGACGTATATGCTTTTGAGTCGTGGTATCAATATAAAGAAGCCAAAATTGAGAGTGTACCTCGCCTGGCTATTTTGGATATCAACCTCATAGATAAAGATGGTTTGTCTGTGTTTCGCGATTTAAAAGAAAGGTATCCTGAGATAGAAGGCATTGTTATAACTGGTCAGGCTAATGTTAATAACGCAGTTACCTCACTGAAACTTGGCGTTTGTGATTTCATAGAAAAACCTTTTAGGGCAAGGGAATTGCGGGCAGCTATAGAGAGATGTGAGAGCTATAAGCAGTTTAGTGTAAAAAGTTATGTGGTTGATCGGCAACTTGAGGAATCAAGAAAGAAATTTGAGGCACACTGGGGAATTGAGTTTGTGGGTGTTAGTAATTCGATTAAGGAAATAAACTCATTAATGAAACGAGTTGCCCGCACAGAGAATACCTCTGTAATGATAACTGGTGAAAGTGGAAGTGGTAAAGAGTTGATCGCAAGGGGTATACATAGTATGAGTGACAGGAGCGGAGCGCCTTTTTATCCTGTTAAGTGCACGGCAACGCCTGATGGAGTATTTGAAAATGAATTTTCGGGTTACCAGAAAGGTGCATTTTCAGGAGCATTGGCTAATCATGAAGGGTGGTTTGAGCGCGCCAATGGAGGGACGCTTTTTTTGGATGAAATAGGGGATATGAGCCTCTCTTTGCAAGGCAAACTGTTAAGGGTTTTAGATGAAAGAAAAGTGAGTCGTATCGGTTCCCATGAAGCTATTCCTGTAAATGCCAGGGTTGTTTGCGCCACCAATAAAGACTTGAAGAAAATGATAGAAGATGGGAAGTTTCGCCTTGATCTATACCATCGTCTGAACTCATTCCATATTCATATTCCATCACTTCGTGAACGAAGCGAAGATATTCCTGTTTTGGTGAATCATTTTGTCAGGTTATTTGCCGAAACGCATAACAAAGGTATTATCAGTATGCATTCAAAGGCTATGAACTTACTGGTGGGTCATTATTATCAGGGGAATATTCGTGAACTGAAAAATGTGATTGAGTATGCAGTTCTAATGTGTGATTCCAATGTTATTAAACCAAAGCATTTGAAGTTTGCCAATGAGCGTAAAAACGGAGCGCCAATGGAAGTGGAGTATGGGCTTGATGTGCTTGAAAAAAAGACTATTATTAAGGCTATGGAGGCATGTAGTCACAATAAAACACATACCGCGGAAAAGCTTAATATTACCAGACAGGCCCTTAATCGGAAGCTTAAAAAACATGGCATAGAATGAGAGGTGGTCGTTTTCGGTCGCTTATTTCAGATGATTGTTAAAATATTTATTGTCAAGGGGAAATTTCGGGCTTAAGTGTATTTTTTATCAATGATTATGATGTGTTCATCATAATGCCCTTGACATATTGTGGATTAATGAAGAGTTTAGCACTCAATTTATTTTTTTTAGAAGATACTTATAACCGAATCTAAAGAGTTTATATTATGGGCAAATATTTAGGGAAACGAGTAACGGGATTAAGAGGTTTAAGCTTTGGTACGTTATTCTTATTATTAGGATTATTGGCTTTTGTTTCATGCGAAAAAGAAGAGCAGAAGGAAGCAGGAAATATACCAGGAATGGGTAATGCCGGGGGCGAGCTACAGGCTGAAGAATATGTATTTCATCAAGATCTTCTTCTTGGAGCAATTACCGGTTATGAGGGGACATCGTCAGCAGCACGCCTGAAGGCTGACTACCTGAAGATAGAAGGTATGGCACAAGGGTCGGGTGAACAAGTTAAGGTTACAGTGGAAATAACCAATACCCATCCGGAAGAATGCAGATCTCTCTGGTTAAGAGCCGGAACTGTATTTGATGTTAATCATGCGGGGTATCAAAATGCTATTTTACTGGCCCCTGTTAATGTTTGTGTTCCTCCAAACTCAACTAAGACGGTAACTTTATATCTTTATTGCCTGAACCTGGGTATGAATGGATCAGATGGTACAGCTGCTTATGAGTTGTTAGGGGTAACTACTTCAGAAGCTGTTTTGGAATTAATCAATTTGCTTCAGTTTAAAAAGGTGAACTACGAGCATTATGTGTATTTCCCTGAGCCAGATATTGATTATAATGAAGTAAAAGATAAGCTGCAGGACATACTATGGAAAATAACCAATGGCGATGGAATGGATGCATCTGACCAGGCGTTTATTGAAAGCTTACCTATGTTGCCCGAAGGAACTTTTCCTGAAAATATTTATAACCTGGAAGCGATATTACCAGACTGCTGGTGTGTTGATGAATGTGAAGTAGTGGAAAATTCAGGAGCCTTAAGTTATGTAGCATTCCAAACAAACTGTGAAGGTGAGTTAAGTGCAGAGTTGGATGGTGGTTTATACAAGACAAATGGTTTTAGTTTTAATGTTGAAACCAACTACCCTAGTCTTGAAGGGTATATTAAGTTTGAATCGGTTTCAGAACCTGCATTGGGTGAAGATGGAGCGATTGAAACAGCCGTATTTGTATTCTGGGCTCCATGTCATGATGAACAAATAGTTGTAACAACCAAAAATAAGGATGAGATAACTGAAGTAATTGATATCTCGGAAGAAGGTCAGGCAGTGCTTATGAGCAACGGTTTTATGGTTGAATTTATAAGTGTTGCAGAGGGTGATAACGGATATTACTATACGTTTAATGTAGTGAGTGATAGTTGCCCCGGTAGTAATAAATAATGTATACCATACTATAGCAGCAATAAAAAAGGGTCTCTTTTAGAGACCCTTTTTTATTGCTCTATAAACAGGATTCGACTAAGATATTAGTGCGCTGAAGAAAAAAACACAATTACCAATACACTTTCTTATCCTTATCTAGTCTTTTAAAAATCATCTGTCCACGTTAAGGATTATTCACCACGATCAATGTTTCGATTTCAATTTTATTTATTAATGAGTTTTGGAGTGTATACTCCTGAGCATTTTTGTGGATAATGACCTATTTGTTGCTGCATATAGTTTTCACACCAATTCATCTTTTATTCGTGTACCCAAATTGAAGTTTCAGCAAATAATGATTGACGTTAGTCATAAAAACAAAGTGCGATTGTAAAAGAATACTAATTTAGAAATTGCTTATTCAGAGCATATTGTTTTAACCAGCCTGGCTTGATCTAATTGGGATTGAGGGGGCGAAGCTATGTTATAACATCAATAAAATATTGATATGTTTCAATAGCGAATAGGCTTTGGAAAATGACTGTTAATAACCAAGAATTCAATCCTAAATGAATCAACTTCGGACAGGGGCTGCGCTTTCCTATCTAACTATTATAATCACCAATCTTGTCGGGTTACTATTAACACCTTATATAATTCGTATGCTTCAGGCAGATGAATATGGATTATATACTTTAATAGGCTCTTTCGTTGGTTATCTGACACTATTAGATTTCGGTCTTAATAATACTATTGTGCGCTTTGTTGCCAAATACAGAGCTGAAGGGGATGCCAAAGGGGAAGCCGAATTTCTTGGGATGAGTTTGATATTCTATGTTGTAATATCAACGATATTGGTTTGCATTGGAATTGTATTTTACTATAACCTGGAATGGATATTCAGTAAATCAATGGATCCGGAACAAATTGATAAAGCCAAAATAATGGTGTTAATTCTGGTTTTTAATTTGGCTGTAACGTTACCAGGAAACTCTTTTCAGGCAATATCTTCAGGTTATGAGAAATTCATATTTCCCAGAGCCGCCAGTATAATAAAATATTTGATCCGTTCAGTTACCGTTGTTGTCATTTTATACTACGGAGCTAAAGCAGTTGAAATAGTTATTTTAGATACAGTAATGAACTTGTTGTTGATCATTTCAAATGGGTTCTACGTCTTTAAAATACTCAAAGTAAAAGTTTCCTTTAAGCAGATTCAAAAACCCATGTTGTATACTGTATTTAGTTATTCAATATGGATTTTTGTTTTTGCTCTGGTGCGTCAGTTTCAGTGGAAAGGAGGGCAGATGGTGTTAGGTATTATGACGGATACTACTACAGTGGCAATTCTCGCAGTAGGCATCATGTTAGGATCATATTACGGAGCCTTTTCCAGTGCCATTACGAGTGTTTTTTTACCAAGAGCTACGAAAATGGCAGTAGATAATGCCAGCGGTGAGGAATTAACAAGCATGATGATCAGAATCGGGCGTCTTTCTTTTTTTGTGTTATTATACATTTTTGGAGCGTTCTTATTGTACGGAAAGCAGTTTGTGTTATTGTGGGTTGGCGATGAATTTACTGAAGCGTGGCAAATTGCCCTATTAATTATGATTGCCTATACGGTTCCGCTTGTTCAGGGTTTCGGGAATTCCATACTTGAGGCAAAGGCTAAATTAAGATTTAAAGCGATAATTTATGTGTCCTTTGTGGTAATCGGAGTTTTACTGGGTGCATTGCTTGTTCCTAAGTATGGTGCAACAGGTATGGTAGCAGGTAATGTTATTGGCTGGATGATTTCACAGAATATAATGAACTTTTATTACCATAAGGCAATAAGAATCAATATTATAAGGTTTTTCAAAGAACTTGTAGATAAGAATTTATTAAGCATGGCATTTATAATGCTGGTCGGCGTTGGAATTACAATGTTACCAGGTGACGGATGGATGATATTCATCTTGAAAAGTGCACTTTACTCACTTACTTATTTTGCTGTCATGTATCGTTTTGGAATGCATGTGTATGAAGTTGATTTAATAAAAAGTGTCATCAAAAGAAAAAGGTAAATCAATTGTTAATTTGACAGTAGAAGAATGATCGTTCTTGATGAAATATTGATTGAAAACAGTGGAAAAACTGTTGTTTACAATTACTCGGTTGATGATAAGTATGCAATTTACTTTAATAGTGAGGATCCCTATTTTGTAGAATACGAAAAAGATGTGTCCTCTGTGCCTAAGAGTATATTATGCGTTCCTTTTCTGGTTAATTTCCTGCCAATTGCATGGTTTCTTGATATTGATATTCAATGTGCAGAAGTAGATAAAGCGTTCATTGAATCAGTGATTCCTATTAAAAAGGAATTTCAAAGAATGTATCCGGAATTTCAGTTAAAAGGAAATTTATGGGTTGAAAAGCCGATAGTTCAGGAGAATGCAAAGTCGACTTACGCTGCAATGTTGTTTAGCGGGGGTGTGGATGCAGTATCGACCCTTGTCAGGCACGCCGACAAGAAGATGGCGCTGTTTTCTGTATGGGGAGCTGATATTTCATTAAGTGAGGCAGACAAATGGAATGATCTGGTTAATTATAACAAGGATCAGAACTACCTTACAGATAATCCCAAGTATTACATCAAGTCGAATCTTCGTTCGTTTTACAGCTATAAACTCGAGCAGAAGTTGAATATAGAGTGGTGGGGCAAAGTTCAGCATGGCATGGCATTATTGGGTGTTTGTGCTCCATTGTGTCACCTTTTAAATATTACTACACTATATATTGGATCAACCCATACTAAATTAACGCAAATAAGCTGGGGCTCAAACCCTGTGACAGATGAATTGCTAAAGTGGAGCAACACATCTATTGTTCATGAATGCTATGATTTAACCCGCTTAAAAAAAATAGAGTCTATCATTGATTATGCCAGGCTTATTGAAGATGAGGTGCAGTTGAGAGTTTGTTATTCGGAACGCAGGGATCAATTAAACTGTAGCTTTTGCGAAAAGTGTTTAAGAACCATTATGGCAATAGTTCTAAGCGGTGATAACCCAAATTTGTATGGTTTTAATGTCAACGAATCATTTTATGACTTGGTTAAAAAGCATGTCAACGGAGGTATTAAAACCAAAGGTGTATTAAACCATTGGCTTGGTTTACAAAAAAAGTCTCTTGAAAGTGAAAATGTATATGTTTTTAAAGATAAGGCAAGTGAAGAGGAAGTTCTTAAGTGGTTTGCCAATGTTACGCTAAAACTTCCTGATGAAAGTAAGTTAAAGATGATTCTTAGAAAGCATAAATCTAACATCATTAACAGGTTCCCAGGGATATTTAATTTTTATATGAAATTTCGATTAAAGCTAGTAAAATGAAGAATGCATTACTAACCTATCAGGAAGGAAAATTCACCTATAATTTAGGAGATTACGTGCAAAGCCTGGCTGCCCGGCAGTTTCATGCTGATTCACCATTTCTGATTAACAGGGAGAAGCTGAATCAATACGATGGAGATAAGGTGAAGCTTATCATGAATGGTTGGTTTACCCATAATTTGAGAAACTGGATTCCATCACAAGATATTGATCCTCTTTTTGTGTCTTTTCATTTAAACTCAAGTGCAGCCCCATTCTTGTTAGATGACAATAGTGTATCTTATTTAAAAGAGCATGCGCCGATTGGTTGCCGGGATAAATTTACCGTCGAGTTGTTAAAAGAAAAAGGAGTCGATGCTTATTTTACAGGGTGTCTGACGCTAACACTGGATAACTATGCCGTTCCCGACACTGAAAGAGGGGATGATATATATATTGTTGAACCTTTTTTTAATTACCCAACATTTAAGACTGTAACAACTGAACCTAAACAGTTTTTAAGAAGTGTGTTAAATGGAGATGTATTTAAGATCTTTAAAAAAAGAAGGTTTATAAAAAAGATAATAGATAAAGACTTGTTGAAAACGGCTAAGTTCAGAAGACATGTACTGCCTAATATAGGAGAATCAGATATTGAAAAATTTGAACTTGCAGAAACTTATCTGAAAGAATATGCCAAAGCTAAGCTTGTGATAACCTCAAGAATTCATTGTGCACTACCTTGTTTAGCAATGGGTACGCCTGTTATTTTTATTCATTCATTTAATTCAGAGGTTGATACCTGTCGTTTCGAAGGTATTATTGATTTATTCAACCGGATTGATGTAGATGAAAAGGGAAATACTAAAAATAACTTCAATCTGAACGGTTTGATAAATAAGGATACGAGTGTTAAAAACAAAAATTTGCACTTAAATATGGCAGCAGAACTAAAGAAAAAATGTGAACTGTTCATGAATTAGTAGGACTGATTAATTCATGGTATTTATTAATGTTGTTTAGGATCTTTAGCTAGTTATACAGATTGATATGTCAAAAAAACTGTTGTATATAACCAATCAGGTTTGCGGAGCCGGAGGCTTAGAAAGAGTTCTTTCTATAAAAGCTACCTACTTTGCTGAAAGTATGGATTACAAGGTTCATATTTTAACGCTTAACCAAAAAGGTATAGACAACTTCTACAATTTTAGTTCTAAAATTGAATTTCATGATGTTAGGGTTAGGGGTAATGCTTTCAGTTACTTCCTGAAGTATAGAAACGGCATACTTTCTACCATCAACAAAGTGAATCCGGATGTTATTTGTGTTTGTGATGATGGTTTAAAAGGATTGTTTGTACCTCTGTTATACAATAGAAAGATCCCTGTTGTTTATGAACGACATACTGTAAAAAGAGCTTTTCACAGTAAAAAGCTTAGCAGTAAGTTATGGAATAAAATTCTGGATAAAGTGGCTGACTACGGAAGTCGTTTATATGATCAATTTGTAGTTTTGACAATCCAAAATTCACAAGAGTGGCCCAAAGCTAAAGTTAAAGTCATACCAAATCCCAACCCTTTTAACCCAAAGACAAAATCTTCACTAAAAAATAAAAAGGTTATTAGTGTTGGAACAATGAGTCATGTTAAGGGATTTGATTTGCTATTGGAAGCATGGAAACTTGTTGTTGATCAGCATCCGGACTGGCATTTGGAAATTTATGGCAAACCGGTATTGAAAGAGGAATTAGAACAATATGCTGAATCCTTACGAATTGAAAACAATGTTAATTTTTACGGACCTGTAAAGAATATTGAGGAAAAATATACCGATGCATCGATTTACACTTTATCGTCGAGGTATGAGGGATTTGGGATGGTGTTAATTGAGGCAATGGCGTGCGGAGTGCCTTGTGTATCATTTAACTGTCCACATGGTCCAGGAGATATTATTAGAAATAATGAAGATGGTTTCTTAATTACCAATGGACATGTAGAAGAGTTTGCTTCAGCAATAATTAACCTGATTAAAGATGAAGATTTGAGGTTAGAGATGGGGAGAAATGCAGTTATAAATGCTCAGAGGTATTCAATTGATGAAATTGGAAGGGAATGGGTGTCTCTCTTTAATCAAATTAAAAATTAGATCATTATGAAGAAGAGGATATTTATTTCGACATGTTACATGCAGATTGGAGGGGTTGAGCGAAGTTTACTTGGATTGTTGAATAGTATTGACTACAGTAAGTATGAGGTAGATCTGTTTATTCAAAATCACTCTGGTGAGTTTATGGATATGATACCTGATAGTGTTAATGTTTTGCCTGAAATAAAGCGATATAAATCCTTGTCAACTCCTATTGTAGGATTATTTAAACAAGGAAGCGTATTAATAGGGATTACAAGACTGCTGGCAAGGTTTCATACTCAATTATTTAAGAAGCTAAATAAATTGACTGAAAATTATTCATCAACTACTTATGTTGCAAAATATGCCATGCCATTTCTTCCAAGTCTGTTCACATATGGAGAATATGACTTAGCAATAAGTTTTCTGATACCTCATAATATTGTTCTTAAAAAAGTAAAGGCGAAACATAAAATTGCCTGGATTCACTCTGACTATTCTTTCATTGGATTAGATAAAAAAGTGGAATTACCAATCTGGCAGGAATATGATTCCATTGCATCTATATCAGAAGAAGTTTCAAGGGCTTTTTTAGTTCGTTTTCCTTCTTTAAAGGAGAAATTGGTTTTAATTGAAAACATCCTTTCATCCAGTTTTGTGAGACAGCAAGCGGAGGAGTTTTCTGCTTCATCCGAAATGCCCAGAAAGAATGGTGAACTTATTTTATGCTCTGTTGGTAGATTTACCGAGCAGAAGAATTTTGTTAACGCAGTACATATTTGCAAATGCCTGCTGAATAAAGGGGTGGATATCAAATGGTATTTAGTTGGGTATGGTCCTGACGAAAAGAAAATCGTTGATGAGATTAATAAGTTACAAATGAATGACTTCTTTTTTATTCTAGGAAAGAAGGTTAACCCATATCCCTATATTCATAACTGCGATATTTATATTCAACCATCTCTTTATGAAGGAAAGGCTGTAACAGTGCGGGAGGCACAGATGTTGTTTAAGCCTGTTGTCATCACCGATTTTCCCACATCAAAAAGTCAACTTAAAAATGGATATGATGGTGAAATTGTTCCATTGGATAATGAGGGTGCCGCCAAAGGCATTTATAACTTTTTAATGGATAAGAATAAACAAGATATGATCATTGAAAACTTGAAGCAGAATGATTTTGGCAATGAAAGTGAAGTGGGTAAGATATACGATTTGTGTTAAGGTATAAGTGATTAAAAGAAGAATAGTTAGGTATTAAAGAGATTTATCTGTAAAATTAAAAAGCTACTAATTTAGTTATATGAATAAGCTAAATCAACTACAAGCTCTGCGTGGAATTGCAGCCATGTTAGTATGTTGTTTTCATGCAAAAGATTATATCAATTTTCAGTTCCCAATTGGAGATATTTTGTTTGGGAATGGTACGATTGGTGTGCAGATATTCTTTATTCTTAGTGGATTTATTATGGTTTATACTACTAAAACGTATGATTATAATAACAAATTCAAGAATTTTAGAACATTCATGTTGAAGAGAATAATTAGGGTTGTTCCTTTATATTTTGCATTAACAATTGTTTGGCTCGTATTGGTGAATAGATCCATTCTTTTTATAAATAATGAAAATCTTTATCCAATTTTAAAAGCCTTGCTTTTTATTCCTTCAGAACAAGAGCCTCCGTTGTATGTAGGGTGGACATTAAATTATGAGATGTTTTTCTATTTGATTTTTGGTGTATCATTAATGTTTGGTAAAATAAGATATGCCATGATATATGGAATAATATTATCATTGGTGTTTATTATTCCACAGTTTTCTACAGTTGATTTTACTTTATCAGCATCCCCTGAATATTTTTCAAATCCATATTTTAATATGGCAACTAATGATCTACTGCTTTATTTTTTGAGTGGTGTATTTATTGGAAATATTTATGATAAAATAAAAATCAGTAATGCTATTGTATGGTTAATGTTTATAATAAGTATAATAGCCTTTTTACTTCATTATTTTAATCTACTTGAATTCCTGCAAACAAAGTTATTGATATGCAGTATGCTTATATTTTCTGTGATATTGATGGATGTAAAATTGAACTTAAAGTCAAGTTCTTTTCTGTCATATCTAGGTGATATCTCATACTCGATTTATTTAATTCATCCAATCGTTATTCTAATAATACGGGGAGTAGTTAAAAAAACGGGATTTGAAGAGTATTTGTATACTCCATTGGTTTTTGTTTTGATAATAATTGTGACGTTGATTGCCTCTTCAGTAACATATAAATATATTGAAATAAAGTTTACAAGACTAATTAAAAATAGCATAGGAATTCATTAAGATCCTTCATCGCATAGCGTGTAAAGCTATGTGAGATAAATGTTTTTGAGGGTGAAAGATCTTCCTAAGCATATAGATTAAATTCTCGCTAAAAAACTAATTAATTGCTGTTTATTTTGTAAACAATTATCCAAGTCCATGATTGTTTCTGGACATCGATAATATTGTTGATTTAATAATTTTTTAAATCCTTTTCATACCTAAAGTGAGTCTGATACCATTAGAATATTATACAGAGGTATTTATCAATGCCGTTTTAATCATCTCAATTATTGTTTTAGTTCATACAAGTGGTAATACCGGATATGAGGTTAGGTCGCGGAGGTTTAATTTAGCCGCTGTTTTTTTTGTATTTATCCTGTTGTTACTTTATATGGGGCTTCGCCCTATTAGCGGTTATTATTTTGGTGACATGTTAACTTATGCGCGGAACTTTGAAACCTTAACAAGTGGAGGCTTTGTTCGTGAAAAAGATCTGGGCTTTTCGTTATTATTTAAATTCTCCTCAATGATAATGAGTGTTGAATGGTTCTTCTTACTGTGTGCATTCCTATATATTTTACCTTTATACATAGCGGTCAGGCGTTGGCATCATGACTATGCCTTTTTAGCTTTTTTAGCATTGATAGGAAGTTTCTCATTCTGGGGGTATGGAACAAATGGAATAAGAGCAGGTTTAGCATCTTCTTTCTTTATTTGCGCATTATCGTATCGAAAGAATATACCAGTAATGATTGGGTGGCTAATTCTGTCTTTATCATTTCATAAATCAATGATACTGCCCATATTAGCATTTGCATTGACTTTTATATATAATAAACCCAAAACGTATTTACTTGGATGGTTCGTCGCAATTGTACTATCTGCAAGCATGGGAAGCTTTTGGGAAAACTTATTTATGGGCTTGGGTTTAAGTGATGATCGCTTCTCTAATTATTTGAGCAATACAGAAAACCTCCATCAATTCTCAAGAACAGGATTTCGCTGGGATTTTCTCTTATACAGCTCTGTAGCCGTTGTAGTCGGATATTTATATATCGCAAAATTCAAGTTTAAAGATAAGTTTTACCACCAATTGTATAATACCTATGTGATATGCAACGCTTTTTGGATCATGGTGATAAGGGTAGCATTTTCAAATCGTTTTGCTTATCTGTCATGGTTTATGATGGCCTTAGTCATCGTCTATCCTTTGTTAAAGCATAAGATGTTTCGATTACAATACTCCAAAATAGGTTATGTATTGTTCATATATATCGGCTTCACATATGTAATGTATTACTTACTAGTGGCCAGGTGATCAATTATTTAATTGGGTAAATATTTATAAAATATAAAACTTTATAAGATGACTAAACAACTGACCGTTTTCACACCAAGCTTTAATCGAGCCTATTTACTACCAAATCTGTACAATAGTTTAGTACGACAAACCAGTAAAGATTTTGCATGGTTAATTGTAGATGACGGCAGTAGTGATGGTACAGAGGAATTGGTTCAAAAGTGGATTGATGAGAATAAAGTTGAGATATTATATAAATATCAGGATAATCTTGGTATGCATGGTGCTCATAATACAGCTTATGAATTGATAGAAACAGAATTGAATGTTTGTATTGACTCAGATGATTATATGCCAGATAATGCAGTGGAACTGATTTTAGATACCTGGAGCAAAAATAAAGATGATAAGTATGCTGGTATATTAGGGCTTGACTGCTATAAAAATGGTCAAGTTGTTTCATCAAGAAAGTTCCCGGAAGAATTGAAAAGTGGTAAGTATTTCGAATTAAAAAGCAGGTTTGGTCTAAAAGGAGATATAAAGTTTGTTTACCGGACAGATGTCATTAAGAAATATCCTGCATATCCAATATTCAAAGAAGAAAAGTTTGTGCCGCTGAACTACAAATATTTATTGATTGATCAGGACTATGATATGCTTTTTTTAAACGAATTCCTATGTGTTGTTGAATATATGGAAGATGGTTCAAGCAGAAATATCATTAAACAATACCTTAAAAACCCAAAGGGATTTGAACATGAGCGAAAAGTACGTATGAAGTATGCGTATTCATTAAAGGAAAGGTTTAGGAATGCGATTCATTATGTGTCATGTTCAATTCAATTAAAAAATGGACGTTTTCTTTCTGACAGCACAAATGTTTTGCTAACGATACTGGCAATACCATTGGGAATAGCATTGAATGTATATATAAGAACTACTAACCGAAAAGGATGGATGTAAAAGCAGAGCCGGTATTAATTGAGGATCAGAATCACAAGAAATCAAATAATGCTTTAAGCGAGATGAGTAAGCAAAAGATAATTCGTATAACAACGGTTGGGCAATCAATGGCTGGTATTTTAAAGGGGCAGCTTCGTTTTATGAATAATCATTATGAAGTTATTGGAATATCATCAGGGGGAGATTCATTATGTGCGGTTGAAGAAAATGAAGGTATTAAAACTTATGCTGTTAACATGACACGTCGAATCAGTCCTTTAAGAGATTTAAAGGCTCTGGTTAAGCTGTACAGGATTATAAGAAACGAGAAGCCAACCATTGTTCATACACATACACCTAAAGCAGGAATTCTGGGTATGGTAGCTTCGTATCTGGCACGCGTTCCTGTACGAATTCATACGGTAGCAGGTTTACCTTTAATGGAGGCAACTGGTGCCAAACGTATTCTCCTGGAAAATGTAGAAAAGTTAACATACCGTTGTGCATCAAAAGTTTATCCTAACTCAGCAGGGTTATCTGATTTTATAAATAGTAAAAGCTTTTGTATACCAGATAAAGTAAAAGTAATAGGACATGGTAGTTCTAATGGTATTGATACGAGCTTTTTCTCACAGGATGAGGTGACTGAAGAGACGCTTGCTGCTATTAGAGAAAAGTACAGTATTCCTGAATCAGCAATTGTTTTTTGTTTTGTTGGAAGAATTGTAGGTGATAAGGGAATCAATGAGTTGCTTGCGGCTTTTGTTAAAATACATGAGAAACATCCGAACTCACGTCTGTTATTAGTTGGTCCATTTGAAAGAGAGCTTGATAAATTGTCTGATGAAAGCGAACAATTGATCCGTGAGCATGAAGGTGTTATCTGGACAGATTATCAAACTGATGTTCGACCATTCTTTAGTTTATCTGATGTATTTACTTTCCCATCTTACCGCGAAGGTTTTCCTAATGTTGTTATGCAAGCAGGCGCAATGAAATTACCTTGTATAGTATCAGATATCAATGGATGCAACGAAATAGTCAAAGATGGAGTTAATGGTTTGATTGTACCACCAAAAGAGGTTGAATCATTGTACCGGGCTATGGAGACGCTTTTCTTAAATGAAGAGCTTCGGAAGAACTTATCAGCAAAAGCACGCCAAATGATTATTGACAAATACGAGAGAAAGGTGATGTGGAAAAAGTTGCTACATGAATATGATGAGGTAATTGCAGGTTTAAAGTTGAATTAGATAGAGTCTATTGTATATCAAATCAGGTAGTTATGTATAAATTCTTTTTTAAAAGACTTTTTGATATTATATTTTCTATTGTAGCTTTTATATTGTTGAGTCCGGTTTTTATAATTGTGACCATTTTTCTGACTATAGCAAACAATGGAAAGCCTTTCTTTTTTCAGAAAAGACCAGGAAAGAATGAAAGGATATTTAAAATTATAAAGTTCAAAACGATGAATGACAGACGAGGAGATGATGGGGCCTTATTGCCTGATTCTGAACGTCTGACTAAAGTAGGCCATTTCGTACGGAAGACCTCTCTGGATGAAATTCCCCAGCTATTAAATGTTATCATAGGCGATATGAGTCTTATAGGTCCAAGACCATTATTACCAGAGTATTTACCATATTATACCGAAGAAGAGAAGTTAAGACATTCTGTTCGTCCTGGTGTTACCGGCTGGGCGCAGGTTAATGGACGTAATAATTTAAGTTGGGATGATAAACTAAATCTGGACGTTTATTATGTGCATAATTTGTCTTTCGCATTGGATTTTAAGATTATACCTAAGACGATCTTTAATGTATTGTCACGAAAGGATATAAATGTTGTACCTTCACTAAAAGATGGAAGATTTGATGACTACAGAAAAAATAAAGGCGCAGGATTTTAGTTCCCAGGATATTGAAGCAAGAGTTGAATGGATCAACAATCCAAGCATTAACTCAACGATGTTTTTCGACTTGCCGGCCACAGTTGAAGATACGACCAAATGGTATAAGCGTATTATTACTAACGAAAACCGGGCTGATTTTTCATTTTTTCTGGATAAGGAAAATACTCTGATAGGTATGGGTGGATTAACAGGTATTGACTCTAAAAGTAAAAATGCAGAGTTTTATGTGATGATTAATCCAGACTATCATTCAAGAGGATATGGAAAACGTATATCACAGTGGCTATTTAATTATGCTTTTCTGAAATTTGATTTGCACAAACTGTATCTCCATACCAATAATGATAATGTATACGCTTACAAAATTTATGAAGATTCAGGTTTTGTATTGGAAGGAATTTTGAGACAACATAAGATTAAAAACGGATTCTATTTAGATAGAAGGTTTTATGGTCTTCTGCAAAAAGAGTGGGAGGATATGCCATGGAAGGAAAACCAAATACAGACAGTTTTTTGATGATACAGGAAATAAGCAATAGCATTAGAGTTTTTAGGGATGATATATTTCCATTTCTGGGAGGAGGAAATAAAGGAAGAAAAATCCTTAGTATAGGATCTGATGTTAAAGACAAAGGATGCAATGCCATTGTTACAACCGGTGGGATTCAATCAAACCATTGCAGAGCAGCAGCAATACTAGCCGCACAAAATAAATGGAAATGTACACTTGTCTTACATGGTTCCAGAGACAGGTTTTATAATGAAGGAGGGAATGCATTATTGATGCGTTCAGCAGGTGTTGAAACTAAGTTTGTGGAGCCGGCAGAAATCAGTGATGCGATGGACGCGGCGATGAACAGATATACATTACAGGGTCATAAGCCCTATTATATCTGGGGTGGAGGCCATACTCCGGAGGGAGGATTAGCATATATTGAAGCAGCAAAGGAATTAAAATTATATTGCGATAGTCATAACTGGTATCCTGATCATATTTTCCTGGCGTCAGGAACAGGTTCAACCCAATCGGGATTAATGGCCGGTTTAAGTCTGGTTGGATTAAAGTCAAATGTAATTGGAATTTCAGTTGCGAGAAAAAGTGACGCAGCAACTAAAATCGTTTACGACTTTTATAAAGAATTATGCGCTCGCTACAATATAAAAGATAACGTGGAAAGAGCATTTGTATCCGATGATTATTTGTGTGGAGGATATGAGAAGTATGGCAGTGAGATTAAAGAGCTTTGTAGTAATTCCATAAAAGACTATGGGTTTGCACTCGATAGTACATATTCTGGTAAGGCCTTTTGGGGAATGAAGGATATTATTCAAAAAGAGAAATTGACAGGAAATATCTTGTTTTGGCATACAGGAGGATTTTTAAACTATTTAAGTTAGAACGATAAATGCAGGAGTCTAAACGAGTCTTTATCTGTATTTATTCAGTGGTAATAATTAATTTATAAATTGATTTAATGATTTGTTAGTGCTTTAAGAAAGTATAACCCGACAAATGATTGAGATCGTTATCATATTGTTAGAATCATGAATATATTATTTACAAGTTCTGGTAGAAGAAATTACCTATTGAGCTATTTTAAAAAAGAGATAGGAAGTGAAGGAAAGATTGTTGCTGCGGATATGGATCGAAGTGCAGTATCTCTTGCCATTGCAGATGTTGCTTATTTAGTTCCTTGTGTTTATGATGATGGATATATTGATAGGATACTGGAAATATGTAAATCTGAAGACGTCAAAATAGTTATTTCTCTCAACGATTTAGAATTACCTATTCTGTCGGCCAATAAAGGTGCTTTTGAAAAGAATGGCATTTCATTAATAGTTTCAGACAAAGAAGTGATTGATCTTTGTTTTGATAAAGTGGCGACTAATGTGTTTGCATCCAGGTTTGGTTGTAATACCCCTAAGACATACACGACTATTAAAGATGTAAAAGAGGCACTAAACGATGGTACTCTCTCATTTCCTTTAATTATTAAACCAAGATGGGGTAGTGGTTCTATCTCTATGGAGATAGTTGAAAATACTAATGAGTTAGATTTAGCTTATCGATTGTTAGATAGTAAGTTAAATAGGACGTCGTTGTCTGAGATTAGTGTGACTGATAGAAAAGAAGCCTTGTTAATTCAAGAAGTTTTAATGGGAGATGAGTATGGGCTAGATATTATAAATGATCTTAATGGCAGTTATCAAACAACTATTGTTAAGAAAAAATTAAAGATGAGAGCCGGAGAAACAGATAAAGCTCAAGTTGTTGATCGTCCAGACTTAATGGAGTTAGGTGAGGTAATAGCACATGAATTGAAACATATAGGTAATCTTGACTGTGATGTATTTGATGTGGATGGAAAATTGTTTCTACTTGAAATGAATCCACGTTTCGGTGGAGGGTATCCTTTTAGCCATGAAGCGGGTGCTAATTTGCCCAAAGCCATACTGGAATGGGTTAAAGGAAATGAAATTGATGTAAATAAATTACTTATGTCGCTAGAAGAGAGGCGTTTTGGAAAATGTGATCAAATGGTGGAATTGCTCAAATGATAATTAACTACCTAAGTGTATAAACTAATTTTAAGCTGATAATAGCATGAACATACATCTTTTACAGTATTTAGAGAAGACGTACTCAGATTTCAAAGATAAAGTTGCTTTAATTGACAGAGACAGGGAATTAAGCTTTGCTGAATTACGAAATCTCTCAATAGGTATTTCAATTGAGCTTAAAAAACAGAACAGTGAGCTGAGTAGGAAACCCATTGCTGTTTTCTTACCTAAATCACTTGAAAGTATTGTTAGCTTCACTGCCGTTTTATATACAGGAGGTTTTTATGTGCCATTGGATTCAAAATCACCAATTGAAAGAGTCGCATCTATTCTCGATACTCTGTCTCCTGAAATCATTATCACCAATAGATCTCTAAAAACAAAATTACTCCAGATTAATTATCCGGCAGATAAAATTGTTGAATATGAGTCCTTGGTTCAGCCAAATCAAGCTGATATTGAGAGTTACAAATTGCCGGAAAATCATATTGATACGAATCCAGCCTATTGTAAGTTTACTTCAGGATCAACTGGTATCCCGAAAGGAGTACTCATACCGCATAAGGCCGTAATAGATTTTATAGATTGGGCAAGAGAACGATTTGAAATTGATGAACGATATATCATTGGTAATCAGTCGCCATTTTTCTTTGATCAATCAGTGTTTGACATTTATTTAATGATGTCGACAGGCTCAACAGTGGTCATTATACCAGAGGAGCTTTTTATCTTTCCAGCCAAACTACTCGAGTATATTAATGAAGTAAAGATTAATTTATTTTTCTGGGTACCATCTGTTCTGGTCAATGTGGCTAACTTTAAACTGCTGGATGCTATTGAATTGCCACACCTGGAAAAAATATTCTTTGGGGGAGAAGTGATGTCAACACGCCACCTGAACTATTGGAGAAAGCATTTGCCGGAACCGATGTATATTAACATGTACGGACCTACTGAAACAACAGTTGACAGTGTTTATTATGTGGTCGAAAGAGAGATCCCGGATGAGGAATCTGTTCCAATAGGTACACCATGTCGTAATACAGATGTTCTTATCTTAAATGAAAGAAATGAATTGTCGAAAGTGAATGAAACAGGGGAGCTTTGTATCAGGGGAAGTTCTCTGGCATTAGGTTACTATAACAATCCGGGTAAAACTTCTGAAGTCTTTGTTCAAAACCCTATAAATAAAGTTTATCCTGAATTGATTTATAGAACCGGAGATATTGTTTATCTTAATGACTTAGGGGAGATTATTTACATGTGCAGAAAGGATAATCAGATTCAACACATGGGTTATCGGATTGAACTTGGTGAGATTGAGGTGGCAGTAATGGGAATAGACATGTTAGATAATGCATGTGTGTTATACAATAACGAAAAAAAGGAAATAGTCATGTATTACTCGGCAGAGGTGAAAATTGAGCCGGGTTCCTTAAGAAAACAACTGGTTAAAAAATTACCGAAATATATGGTTCCTTCTTCATTTATTCAATTAACAAAAATGCCATTAAACGCTAATGGTAAGATAGACAGGAACACCTTAAAAGCGCAAATGGAAAATTAGTTTAATATAGTACAACTAAACGATCGTTGTTAGAGGCTTGAATATTAGAAAGGATATGAAGGAAATAGTTAAAATACTGAGTGAGATAAGACCTGATGAAGACTATGAGGTATCAGACAACTTTATCGCTGATGGATTATTAGATTCATTTGATTTAGTGGTATTGGTTTCAGAATTGGATAGTCACTTTTCGATATCAATAAAAGGTACTGACATATTGCCGGATAATTTTGAAAACATTGATTCAATAAGTGCATTAGTAAGAAAATATACTGAATGATATAGCTATGAACTTAAAATACACGAATAAAAAGATAACAGGACTATTGACTGTGATTCCTGAAAACGAGGTACAGTTTGTTGATACGATTGAGAACTATAATTTCTCGAAACGACAATCCATGCAACTGGGAAAGATCATGGGCTACGAAAAACAAAGAATTGTGCAGCCTGGAGTGACAGTTTCTGATATGTGTATTTTTGGTTTGAATTACTTATTTGACAAAGGTTTATTAAGTAAGGATGAAATTGATGCCTTAATATTGGTGACTGAATCACCTGATTATATTTTACCACCAACAAGTAACGTCATTCAGGGTGCACTTAATTTAGGACATGATGTATTTTGCATGGATATAAACCAGGGGTGTGCAGGGCATGTGGTTGGTTTGATGCAGGCATTTTCATTATTGGACCAGGACGCGATCAATAAGGTGGTGTTGCTAAATGCTGATGTCTTAAGTCCGAAAGCTTCTGTTAATGACCGAAATAGCAGACCGCTGGCGGGCGATGGTGCTTCAATAACAATTGTAGAAAAAAGTGAAGAGCCCAATGAAATATATGCCAACATGAAGATGGATGGTACGCGTCATGAAGCTTTAATTATTCCTGCAGGCGGATTTAAAACGCCTTCATCGCCAGAAACGGCAAAACTAATTGAAGATGATAATGGTAATTTAAGAGCATTAGATCATTTATGCATGAAAGGAGATGCCGTATTTAATTTCGTGCAAAAGGAAGTGCCCATCATGGTTGAAAGTTTATTGGACTATGCTAATGTTCATAAAGATGATATAGACTATTTCATGTTTCATCAGCCAAATAAATTTATGTTGAAAAAATTGGCTGATCGTATGGAGGTATCTTATGATCGTTTACCCAATAATATTGTGGAGCGTTTTGGAAATGCAAATAGCATAACGGTTCCAACTGTTATAACGTACAATCTAGGAGAAAAAGCCGAAAAGCAAGAGTATTTGTTATGTCTGGCCGGATTTGGTGTTGGTTTAACATGGTGTTCAATGTTATTGAAATTTGGCAAACTGGATTTCTGCAAAATGATAGAATATTAATTTAAAGTATACTATAAAAATAGGGGATTTATAGCCTTTAAACGGAGATTAAATAATTAGGAATTAAATTCGAAAGGAGTTCACTATGAAAAAGGAAGAATTTATAGAAATTATTAAAGAGGAATTAGAAATAGATGAGCAAATTACCATGGATACCAGGTTTGATAGCCTGGAGATTTGGGATTCTGTTGCCAGGTTGGTTCTGATTTCTTTAATCGATGAGAAGTTTCAAATGCAAATTAGTGCAGAGGAAATAAAGCTTTTAGGTACCCCTGCTGATTTAATAAACAAAGTTGGCCTTAGTCGATTTGAAAATTAATGTTTAATTCGTTTGTGCGAGATACTAAAGATCAGATAAAGAGCTATTTAATGAAGAAAAGATTATTTATTATTGGAGCAGGGGGCCTTGGTAGGGGTTTGGAATCCTGCCTGGACCGAATTCCAGAAGATCAGCGCGACTGGCAAATAATTGGCTTTATTGATGAGTCGCCAATAGCACTGGATGGATTTCAATCAGATTATAAAATAGTTGGAGATATTGACAATTATAACTTTACAGAAAATGACTGGGCCATTATAGCCATTGGACATTCCGATACGCGTAAAGATATCTATCGACGATTAAAAGGAAGGGTCAAATTCTATACTTATATTGATCCAAGTGTCATGATAAGTAAATATTCTAAGATTGGAGAAGGCTGTATAATTTTAGCGGGATCATTCGTTAATAATAATGCAACTGTTGGAAAATTCTCCACCATACTGGAGAACTCTACCATAGGACACGACTCAGTTTTAGGAGATTTTTGCTCTTTAATGGCAAATGTGAATATTGGTGGAGGATGTAATATTGGAGAAGATACTTTTATAGGTACCAATGCAACTGTAATACCAAGACGATCAATAGCCGAAAGGGTGACGATTGGATCCGGAAGTGTTGTTGTTCGTAATGTAAAAGAGAGTTGTACTGTTTTTGGTAATCCGGCTAAGAGAATTTAATAGCAGATATCCCTCAATAAACGCATCAGGATTGTTATCAAAAGAACGTAGATTTCAAAACCTTGATATATTAAGAGGTTTGATGGCATTGTTTGTTGTCATCTACCATATTCCGCAACTTTCCAGAGCTGTTGGCTTACCACATTTTGCTGATTGGCCTGTTTTTAACCGGGGCACTGAAGCTGTGAAAGTTTTCTTTACCTTGAGTGGTTATTTGATCATCGGATTGCTTTATGATGAAAAGAGCAAGTCAGGATCGATTAGTATCCGAAACTTTTATATCAGGAGGATTTTACGCTTATATCCGGTCTATTACGCAGTGCTGATATTTGGGTTCACGTATTATCATTTTATTCTACCAAAGCTTGGTGTTAATTATGAGGTGAATTATAATTTGCTGGAAGCTATTGTGTTAAATGTGGCATTTTTACCAAATGTCTTTGTTGTCCAATATGAGCCCGGTTCTATATTATTAATTTTATGGTCCATAGGTGTAGAAGAACAGTTCTACTTGTTAATAGCTCCATTGCTGGCGTTTATAGCAACTAAAAGATATGCTAAGGGACTACTGGTCTTTACTCTTGTTTATTTGTTGCTCTTTCATTTTCCGGGAACGTCAGTCTTAAAATCAAATTGGCTTTATTATTATTATATGTCAGCAGGTGGATTTGTAGCTATTATCACAAGAATGGGGTATCGATTGTCGTTCAGTTTTTTTCCTGCTCGTTTGAGTGTCTATTTGCTTTTTGTACTTTATTTTATCACAGATTGGTTTAAGTTTAGTAATGAATTTGCAAGTGAGATTTTGCAGTTGCTTCTTTTTACGATCTTGATCACTAATTTGGTTATTGACGAATATAAAGGGGATAAAAACTCTTTTATGCGTTATTTGGGTACCATCTCTTATGGGATATATATGTACCATATGATTGTACTCAATCTGGTCTTATTTATTACCTTAAAGCTACAGGATATATTTAATTTATCTTCGATTGCCATCATACTGTTTGTTAACCTGACCTGCATATTTGGTACTATTCTGCTTGCTCATGTTTCGTACAGATATTTTGAATCTTATTTCTTAAGATTGAAACAAAAGTTTCGAAAATGAAATTTCCCGTAGATCTAAAATTGAAGATGTAGGTAATAAACTCTATTGTAATAGTATATCATAAATATTAAAGTTATGTGTGGAATTGCCGGAGTATATGGAGTAGAACGATGCAAAGAGTCTCGACTTTTCGAGATCAAGAATATGATTGCATCTGAACAGCATCGCGGACCTGATGGCTGGGGATACTATCTTTCACCTGAAATTGCCCTGGGACATGCCCGTTTGTCCATTGTCGATCTGGCCACGGGTGATCAGCCATTGGTGTCAGAGAATTTGGTGATTTCTTATAATGGAGAGGTTTATAACTATATAGAGATTAGAAAAGATCTGGAAAGTAAAGGCATTCGCTTTAATACAACGAGCGATACAGAAGTAATTCTTAAGGCTTTTGCGTACTATGGAGAGCAATGTTTTAAGCTCTTCAACGGTCAGTTTGCAATACTTATCTGGGATAAACAAAAGAAGGAATTAACCATTGCAAGAGATCGTTTTGGTATACGCCCACTATACATACTTGAACATAAGCAAAAGATCTATTTCTCCTCCGAACTGAAAGCATTTGATTATCTGGATAATTATTCGCGTGAGTTTGATGTAGAGCGTTTATTTGAGCATTGTCTTCTTTGGAATACTTATGGTGATCATACCATATATAGAGGAATAAAATCGTTACCTGGTGGTAGCTATGCAAAATATAAAGGAGGAATTAAGCTTACAGAGCAAAAGTATTACGAGCTTGGTGATAATTACCATAATGATCAACGGTCATTTAAAGATATCGAAGAAGAATTTCAATACTTATTGCAGGACGCAGTCAGCCTGAGGTTAAGGAGTGATGTGCCTGTTGGAGCATACCTGAGTGGAGGAATTGATAGTTCGGTGATTACTCATTTGGTTAATAAAACAACTCGTAAGCAATTTAAAACATTTTCCATAGCCTTTGATGATAAAGAATTTGATGAATCCACCTATCAGGATGATATGGTAAGACAAATTAATTCTGATCATTATTCTTTACGAATTAATCACAGGAACATTGATGAGCATTTTCCCGAGGCCATTTATCATACAGACAGGCCTGTGTTCAGAACAGCTGCTGTTCCATTGTATTTATTATCTGAAAAGGTAAGGGAAAGTGACATTAGGGTTGTATTGACAGGAGAAGGTGCTGATGAAGTATTGTGGGGCTATGACTCTTTTAAGGAAGTAAAGCTACTGGATTTTTGGTCTAAGTACCCGGAGTCTGATTTGCGACCGCAATTAATTAAAAAGCTGTATCCGCATTTGAATCATTTCAGTGATGAACGACAGTATGGAATGATGAAAATGTTCTATGAGGGATTTTTGGGGAAGGTTAATAATAAACTGGCCTCTACTAATATTAGGATTAATAATAATAAAATCATTAAAAACTATTTTAACAGGGATTACAAATTGAAGTATGAGGAGAAGGATATGATTGATAATATTTCTTCCATTTTACCTTCAAATTACGATTCCTGGTCACTCTTGCAGCAAAACCAGTTTTTAGAGATCAAAACACTGTTAGCCGGATATTTGTTATCATCACAGGGTGATCGAATGTCATTGGCACATGGTATTGAAGGAAGATATCCCTTTCTGGACCATCGATTGGTTGATCATTTATTTTGCATTAATGAGAAGTATAAGATGAATGGGTTTTCACAGAAATATTTATTGACAAAATCGTTTAAAGATAATCTTCCATCTTCTATCTTAAACCGACCTAAACGACCGTACATGTCCCCGGATTTAAGATCGTTTATTGTAAATGGAAAATTGACTGAAAATAGTGCATTCTTTCTTAGTAAAGAGATGATTGATGATTATGGTTTATTTGAATATCGCTTCTTGAAACGTTTCCTCGATAAGTTTCAAGATGGTATTCCGGCTAATATTGGTTATCGTGATAATATGATAATCACTTTTATATTATCTACTCAAATCGCCAATTACTGGGCTAAAAATCCAAAAGTTAAAACGCTGGCAGAAGAAGACTTAAAAGTTTGTTTAGTTGATTATTGATCTAATTAAAAAGTATACGTTATGGATGAAAAATTGCTTAATAAAACAGAAATTCAAAGTCAGTTAATAGACTTTCTTTGCAATCAATTTATGGTTGAGGTTGAAGATATTGAATTGGATGAATCTCTTGTTGATACAGGTATTATTGATTCAATGGGATTAATTGAAATAGCATCGTATATTGAAAAGGAGTATGATTTTAAGGTAACGAATGAGATGATGAATCGTTCGAATTTTGGATCAGTCTATAAGATTGTAGATTTTATTGTAGCCGAAAGCCAGAAGTAATATCATCTACCCATAGTGGTTACTTATGCTCACAACTCAATAATCATGAACTAATCTTAAAATGATCTGATTTAATGATAAACCCATTGTCCTATGTGCAACAACAGTTCTTCCTGAATAGTGTTGTTTATCCGAAAGATTCATCTTATAATATACCTCTCGTTTATAAGGTTAAGGGAGATTTAAACCCAGATTTACTTGAAAAAGCTCTTAATCTTTTAATAGACAAATACGATGTTTTAAGGTCCTCTTTCATTCGAAAAGGAAGAGAGTTTAGTCGCATTGTACATTCAAATGAAGAATGTGTTTATAAAATAGATACACCAGAATTGCCCTATGACTTCGAAGGTGTTGAAGTAAAGGATGTTGACGATGAGGTTCATGAGTTGTTTGATTTAGGTAGGTGGCCGCTCTTTCGAGTTAAGTTGTTTAAATTCAAGGACAATGTGTCAATTTTATCCATCGTTTTTCATCATATAATTATTGATCTTCATTCATATACAATTTTTGCTAAGGAATTATCAACTTTTTACAATTTGTTGAAAAATGGCGATAAGCCTATTGTAGAAGAAGTAAAGCATCATTATAACGATTTTGTCGAATGGGAGGCTAAGTGGTTAAAGAGTAATGAGGCAGATACGAGGCTTGATTTTTGGTGTCGGGAATTAGGGAATAAGCATCATTTACTTAATGTTCCCGCTGGAATAAGCAGACCGGCCATGCAGAGTAAACAGGGGAAACGTTTACATTTTGAAGTAAATAGTCAACTATCTTATGGTATCAAAAAATTAGCCGAACAGCTGGCCGTGACTCCTTTTACTTTATTACTCACAGCATATTCTATTCTTTTAAGTAGATTAAGTGGTCAAAAGCAGGTTATAATTGGAGTACCTTTATCCAATCGTCGAAAAGATTTTAACAAACAAGTCTTTGGTCCGCTAATTAATATTTTGCCGATCATCATCAATGACGCTGATGCTGATCAAAAAATAGATTTAATTCGTGAAGTCCGTTTAGCCATGCTAAAGGCTCATCGCAATCAGGAATTACCGTTTTTGCATATTGTAAATTCCTTAAATTTAAAGAAGAGCTTTGCATACAGTCCGATTTTTCAGGTGGGCTTTGCATATGAACCTAAAATAGACATGTCATTTGATAAAGTAGATGTACATCCATTGATTATTGAACGTAGAGGTGCACAACTTGATTTATTTCTGACATATTGGGAACAAGGAGATACAATACAAGCATGTCTTGAATTTTCTTCAGATTTATATACTGAAAGCAGCATACGCGAATGGATCGAAATGTATAAGGGTATTCTTAAAGAGTTACTCTGAAGTGATCAATTCAACCTTTTCTTCTTAATTAACTTGTTAAAACCCTAAAAATATGGATCAATTTGTATGGTGGACGATTGAAAACAAAACTCATTTAGAGATAATTGATATTTTAGATGCTCATAAAGAATCGAGACCGTGGGTGAACTATTTTATCAATGAGTCACCTATGAGTCCTGGTAACCTTAATTCAGTATGTCGTATAGGTCATGTTCCTTTTAGTCAATGTCCACAGAATCGATTTTACTATCTCGATCAATCTCGTATTATTGAGACGGTTGCAGCGGGAGGAATCTGCACAGAAATTGATTGGGACGGCACTAATGAAGATTTACCAGAAGGATGGCAGGATAGTGTTCAACGCGCTTATAATGAGTCAAAAAGTAATAAAGAAAGGTCAAATACGGTTGTAGCTTTATTAGCTTTTACATTATCCCGTTATCGAAAAAGAGGATTGTCAGGTAAGGTAATTAGTAAGATGTGTCTTTACGGTAAAGAAAATGGCTATGAATATTGTATTATTCCAACCCTTCCACCAGCTCAATTTCAAAAAGAGTATATTGATACACCAGTAAGCGATTTAGCAAAAATAAGAAGGGAAGACGGCTCCTATATGGACTATTGGTTAAGGTTACATACACAGAAGGGAGCTGAAGTTTTAACCACCAGCGAACGGTCGCATCGTTTTGTTTACAGTTTAAAAGATTTCTCGGAACACGTAAGTTCTTTTCCCCTTAATGAATCTGGAGAACATCTTGTTGCCTTGGATAAGGATAAATCCTTGGGGGGGAATGGTAAGAACATGTGGCAAAAGGTATATGTGGATCTTGACAAGGATATGGTTCAATTTGATTGGGGATGTATCTGGGTTAAATATGATCTGCAAAAATTGGAATTTAGTCTGTAACCAACCTAACATATAAATATGATGAATGATAAAATATGGCTATCCTCTCCACATATGGGAGGGGGCGAAATGAAATACGTACAAGAAGCTTATGATACCAATTGGGTGGCTCCTCTTGGTAAAAATGTTAATATGTTTGAAGATAAACTGGCCGATTTTTCAGGAGCATCTTATGCCTCGGCACTGAGTTCAGGAACCTCTGCCATTCACCTGGCATTGGTTTTACTAGGTGTCGGACAGGGAGATGAAGTCATCGTTCAAAGTTTTACATTTTCAGCGAGTGCCAATCCGGTTACATATGTTGGGGCAACTCCGGTATTTGTTGACTCAGAAGAAGATACCTGGAACATGTGTCCGGATACATTAAAGAAAGCCATTGAAGACCGGATGGCGAAAGGTAAGGTCCCCAAGGCTATCATACCAGTGCATTTGTATGGTATGCCGGCAAAAATGGATAAGATAATACAGGTCGCGGATGAATATAATATTCCCATAATAGAAGATGCTGCGGAAGCCCTTGGATCTTCGTACAAAAATAAAAAAATGGGTACCTGGGGTCACTTAGGGGTATTGTCATTTAATGGAAACAAAATAATCACGACCTCTGGAGGAGGTGCCTTGTTATCGGATGATAAAGAGTTGATAGAAAAATCAAGGTTTTTGGCGACGCAGGCAAGAGATGCGGCTCCCCATTATGAACATTCTCATATTGGATTTAATTATCGCATGAGTAATATTTTGGCCGGTATTGGATGCGGGCAGATGGAGGTGTTGAATTCTCATATAGAAAAGAGACGTAATAATAATGTATGGTATAGAGAGCTGCTGAAAAATAGTAAGGGGGTGAAATTTCAGGAAGAACCTAATGGCGATTATTATTCCAACTATTGGTTAAGCAGTATTTGTATAGATCCTCAAAAATGCGGTATAACAAGAGAGGAGTTGCGCCTGAAATTTGAAGAAGCAAATATTGAGTCGCGACCGCTTTGGAAACCAATGCATTTGCAACCTGTTTTTAAAGATTTTCCATTTTATTCAACAGGCGTATCAGAACAACTTTTTAAGGATGGCTTATGTTTACCTTCAGGTAGTAATTTGTCAAGTGCGGAGCGGGATAGAATTGCGAGTGTTTTGAAAGAAACATTGGTTATCAATTGAAAATTACACCCAGTATTCTAAAGGGATTTAATAGATTGGTACAACAACTCAAAATAACTGTATAACCTTATACGATCAGTGTTTCTTTATTGATTATAGAAAAATACATCGTTGATTTTGTGTTCTTTTTTAGGGTAAAGTTATGTGTGAATTACTTGTTAATTAGTTTATGTTTAGAGTTCTTAAAGCAAAAGATCCGGAAGATTACCAGTATTGGTTGAAGATTTGGAATGAATGGGAGGATAGAGAAATCTTTGCTCATCCAAACTATCTGCAACTTTATGATCATGTGTCAGATGCTGCTTGTGCTCTTTATAAAAGTGATGAATCGCTTATTATATTCCCTTTTTGCCTAAGAAAAATAGAACAGAATATTATAACACATGATATTTTTGATATAATCACTCCATATGGGTATGGAGATATATATCAGATTGGTGATGATCTTGATGAATCAATCAAGCTCAGGTTTCAACATGAATATTCTGACTGGGTAAAAAAGAATAATGTAGTTAGTGAGTTTATTCGATTTAACCTAATGAGTAATAGTTTAAGATCATACATTGGTGATTTAATTGAATGTAACTCAAATATTATATGTGATCTTACGATTGGAGTTGAAGGCTTATGGAATCAGTTTAAACCCAAAGTAAGACGAAATATAAGAAAAGCGACAAGGGTAAATTTAAAACTAGAGATAGATCATGATGGGAAACGATTAAAAGATTTTTTCCATTTGTATAATCTCACAATGGATCGTTTGCAGGCAAAATCAAAGTATTACTTTCCATTAACCTATTTTGAAAAGTTACAGAATAGCTTAAATGGGCAATGTGCTTATTTTTACATCATGCATAATGATAAAGCGATTGCATCAGTTCTCGTTTTGTTTGCATCTAAAAAAATGTATTATTTTCTAGGAGGGTCGGATAGTGAGTATTTTGACCTTCGTCCGAATGAATTGTTGCATTTTGAGGTAATGCAATGGGGTATAAAAAAGGGAATTGAACGCTATGTGTTAGGGGGTGGTTATTCAAATAATGACAGTATATTCTCATTTAAAAAGAGTTTTTTTCCGAATGGCGTATATACTTTCTATTGTGGACAGCATATTCATGATACAAAAGTATATGACGAGTTAGTAATAAAACATGAGAATGACATAAAATCAAATGCCTTGCCGGTAGAACATTCAGCTTTTTTCCCTCGTTACAGGTCCGGGGAAAGAGGTATTGTGATTTAATATCAAGAACAACATTAATATATCAAGTGCAAGATCAAATTACTTTTACCTGGACTAAGTCAGAAGATGATTTAATGGAATGGGATAGTTATTTAAAAAATAATTCCAGAGGCCATTGTCAACAGGTTAGTCACTACCTGAAATCGTTTTCCAAATATCCTTTTTGTGATTATGATCTTTTAATTGTTAGAAACAGTAAAGGATATATAATTGGAGGTATAGGTTTTATAATTATTGGAATTCCATATTTTAAAATTTTATTTGCTCCTAATGGTCCAATAATCTCAAAGGGAAGTGAATTTATTTTTAGTGATGTAGTAGAAAACTCTATTAAAAGGGGCAAGCGAATAAAAGCCTTCTATTGTCAGATTAAAGCACCAATTTTAAAAGATATCAATTCGGATTATGAGAAATTTGCCCTTGTTGATATAAGTGAGGATGGTGCTTACTATAAAGGAGAGAAGGGTAGTCAAATTGATTTCCTAACGGCTACGAATGGGTTTAAGGCAATCAGATTAGGCAATGATCAGCACTCATACGATAGATTAAGTGAAAGCTTCAATACCAACACTAAACGAAATATTAGAAAAGCTTATTCTAATGAGCTTGAGTTGAGGTTTGTGACATCAATTCAAGAGGTTAAAGAAGCTTATCAAATTGTTGAGCAGGTTGCAGGCATTCAAAAATACAAGGTGCGGTCATGGACTAAGATGAGGTCGTTTTTAATGAATATGATTGCAAATGACTTATGTATTGTTCCGTGTTGTTACGTTAATGGTGAAATGCAAGGAGTCTTAATAGTATTTGATATTGGTCAACGGTTTAACTATGTATATGGTGGTATTTTACGGAGTTCACCAGATTTAAGAATTGGACATTTTTTGCACAATGAGATGATAAAACACAGCATTCAGAAAGGCTATGCATGTTATGACTTTGGGTTGGCAGGCAATGTTGGTATTAACAGATTTAAGGATGGTTTTGGTGCCATGAATATTGAATTTGAGGATTCTCGTTATTGGATAATAAATGGCTTTAAAATGCAACTTTTTCTTTTTCTTAATAAAGCCAGGTATTTATTAACTAATAGCCTTTCAAATTTGAAGTTAGTGACAGGTAACATTATTAAAACGAAATAACATTAGCACTTATATATGATTTTTAATTCTCTTGATTTTGCAATCTTCTTGCCGATAGTGTTTTGCTTGTATTGGTTTGTTTTAAAAAACAAATTAAAATTACAGAACTTGCTAATTGTAATGGCAAGTTATGTATTTTATGGTTGGTGGGATTGGCGATTTCTTTCGTTGATAATTTTCAGTACGCTTGTAGATTACACCATAGGTTTAAAGCTTAAGTCAGAAAATCGAATAGTAAGAAGAAAGCTACTGTTGTGGACAAGTATCCTAGTGAATCTTGGTTTTCTGGGATTCTTTAAATATTATAACTTCTTCCTGGATAATTTTATTTCTGCTTTTTCATTTTTTGGAAGGAGTATTAATGCCAATTCGCTCAATATAATTTTGCCGGTAGGGATTAGCTTCTATACTTTTCAAACATTAAGTTATACAATCGATATATATAAACGTAAACTTGAACCAACTCAAGATTTTGTCTCTTTTGCTGCATTTGTTAGTTTCTTTCCTCAATTGGTTGCAGGTCCAATAGAAAGAGCGACTCATCTGCTTCCACAATTTGCTAAGCAAAGAGTATTTGATGAATCTAAAGCTTCGGATGGCATGCGGCAGATTTTATGGGGATTGTTTAAGAAAATTGTGGTCGCTGATAACTGTGCAGTTATAGTAAATCAGATTTTTAATGATTATGGCACTCAATCTTCAAGTACCTTATTTATGGGTGCAATATTTTTTGCCTTTCAGATTTATGGGGATTTTTCTGGTTATTCAGATATTGCAATAGGCACATCAAGGCTATTTGGCTTTAATTTAATGCAAAACTTTGCATTCCCATATTTTTCAAGGGATATTTCGGAGTTTTGGCGTCGTTGGCATATTTCTTTATCCACCTGGTTTAGAGACTATGTATACATACCTTTAGGAGGAAGTCGAGGAGGTATTAGTGCCAAAATCAGGAATACTCTGATCATTTTTATTGTAAGTGGTTTTTGGCATGGTGCTAATTGGACTTTTATCATATGGGGAGCAATCAATGCCTTATATTTTTTACCCCTGCTACTTTTGAATAGGAACAGAAATTATATCGAAGTTGTCGCAAAAGGTAAATTACTGCCAAGTTTCAAAGAGTTAATAATGATGTGCTCCACTTTCATTCTAGTTACCTTTTCATGGGTGTTTTTTCGAGCTGAAAATGTAGGTGTTGCTTACGACTATATTCTGAGGATGATAGATATGTCATTTTTCTCTCTGCCAGCAATTGACTATAAACCAGTTTTGTATATTTTGATATTGCTTAGTGTAGAATGGATAAACAGGGGTAAAAAACATGGTTTGGAGTTCTCCAATATCCGATTTGGAGTACTGCGCTGGAGTGCATATGTAACGATTTTCTGTTTGATTTTATTTCTGGGTGCAAAGTCGCAATCATTTATCTATTTTCAATTTTAAGAGTCATGAAAAGATTTTTGCTAAAATGCATAGCCTTCTTGTTTTGTGTTATAACTATTTTAACACTTACCTTAAATCAATGGGGAGGATATATAGATTATTTCTATAACAAGTTCACAACTCCCAAAGCGTCATCCTTAATTTTAGGAGACTCTCGGAGCTTTCAGGGCTTGCAACCAAAAGTTATAAACGAGCAACTTAAAGATTGTAACTTCAAATTACCTATTTTCAACTACAGTTTCACTATCGCTCAGATTACATACGATAGCTTATATCTGTCAAGTATAAAAAGAAAGCTGGATACGACTAAAACAAATGGTCTTTTTGTCCTTTCTGTTCACCCATATGTCCTTTCAGAGAGAAATGGAGGAACAGATTTTTCTGATGCCCCTCCCCATAATATGTATTTTGTCGATAAGAATCCAAATTTCGAATATTTAATTCGAAATCTCGATTACTTTCATTTCAGAGGTGTTTTTAGAAAGTCATCAAAAACACATAAGGATGGCTGGCTTGAGGAAACGAACCTTCCTGATAATACAAGGATATTAGCAGAGTGGAAAGAAAATCAAGAAAATTTATATTCAAAGTTCTCTAAAGAATGGATGAAATCAAAGGATAAGTTGAATAGCCTCGAAGAGATAATGTGTTACTTAAGTCAATTTGGAAACGTATTTCTTGTAAGAATGCCAGTAGATATTGAGATTTTGAATATTGAAAATGCATATTGGCCTGATTTTAATGCTTGTATAGAGGAAATCAGTGCAAACAACCAAATACCTTATCTGGATTTTAGCAATGTAAATAATCGATATTCAACATATGATGGGGTCCATATTGACAAGTTTTCGGGTGTTGATTTTGCAATTGACTTGTGTGACTCAATTAGTCAATATGTCGATAATGAGGAAATAGTGAATTTAATAGGGTGTGCAAGGTAGGCTTTTCGTTTGCTCTTCAATTTCAGAGTATAGCTGTCAATTATCTTCTGCAGTAATCACAATAGCATAATGCCTATCGGTTGTTGTATGCTAGAATCAAGCTGCAATTTTAAGGACTAGATAATATGATATAAAGAAAGAGGGTTTCTAATTTAGAAACCCTCTTTCTTTATATTTCTATGATTCTTTAATTCACTATAATTCCATTAGAATTAGAAATTGATACTTCACCACCATTTAATTCATTATTTGATAATGTTATTTGGTTCGCTTCTGTTCCTTGTTCAATATTAACATTTACAAAGGCGATAGGCTTGAAAGTAGTATTAATATCGTTTTCATATATCTGAACTTTGTCTGCACTAGCAATATGAGTAAAAATCCCGTAACTATTTGTTACATCACTTGAAATTTTGTTACCGTATATATTGCTGCCAATGATATCGTTTATCATTATTCCTGTTTTGCAGTTTTTGATGATATTATCATACACATCAATATCCTGGTTATATATTGAAATACCTAAATTACCACTATTCACTGTGTTTCCTGATATTTCGTTATTAAATATTGTTTCTGAGTTTTGAGGTTTTCCTCCTTTAAGTGCAACATCATCAGCTTGAGCATTGATTACGTTATTTATAATCCTAACTCCATTAGCTAAAGAAAATCCAATGGTATTCTCAGTTGTGTTATTTTCAATAGTAATATCCTGACCAATAGCGATAGTAAAAGCACTTGCCATACTACCTTTTTCAATATTATTCCTGATAGTAATATCCTTTGCTATTTGATACTCAATAAGGTTGCCATTGTCATCTCTTGTTCGGTATGCCTCAACATCAATTCCGCATTTGGGTGATGTTCCTTCAGAGTATTGGGTGTCGACACCTGCATTTAGAAAAGAATTATTCTCAACAATGATATTGTAACCATCAGTAATTGACATGTTATTGCGTCGATTACTATCAAACGTACAACCGGTTACCAGTACATTATTACTTCCTATGTACTCTGGATCAAACGCATATTTCATGCTGTGAATATTTAAGCCATCTCCGGCTGCGTTTTGCATAATTACGTCAGAAATAGTAATATCTACACCAGATGAAATGTTGATCAAATGTCCCCATTCATGTGTTGTTCGCAAACGACCATTTGTATCGTAGATAGGAGTATAGTCATGTTTATCTCTATCGCCGTGTAATTTACCACCTGTAATAGTTACATTTGATTGCCCCCTGATTTCAAGAAGATTATATCGAACGTATTTATTTGGCTGAACTCTTAAATTTGCATTATCTGCCATTTTAAGGTTGAAGTTAGAAGGCAAATGGATTGATGTTTCAAAAGGTAAAACCAGGTTTCTGTCACTGGTTACCAAAAAGTATGCATCTAATTGATCAATATTAAAATTGATTGCACCAAGCCTTTTGACATCGTTAATTGCTCTTTGAAATAAGTTTTTGTTATCAAGTGCAATTTCATCGCTAACTATACCTTCAACAATACCCCATTTATTCTTATCAAAAGTATAGGTTGAACTATTTAATTTGACTGAGCCGGTAACACCAAGTTGATGGTTTAATAATCGTCCATCAATAATACCAGCTTGTTTAAAATTTAATTCACCATTAATAATTTCACCACCTTTGTAATCAATGATTACATTCTCAGGTAACATGATTTTTTGACCATTCAGGTCATGTGAGCATTCAATTATTAAGGTGTCATTGGCGCTTGTTGAATTAAAATCATAATCACAAGGAGTGGATGTTTCTTTATCCACCGGAGCTTCTGGTTCTGTAGGGTCTACAGGAACCTCTGTATCTGGATTTATGCTTTCGCCGGTGCAAGCAGAGAATATTAAAATTAGGGCTAAAAATAAATTGATCACATACTTCATAACTTCTAAATCATTTAATGTACAACTTCAAAAATTCAAACACTATCCCATCCCACAAATCTACATTGAGTATGTATGGTATATTAAACTATCCCTATTAAGGAATTATTCTAAGTCTAAAGATCTTAATCAAAACTATTTGGACTAAACATTTTCTTTGACGCAAAAAAATGAAAAAGGTTTGGATTAGTAAAGAAAAAAATTACATAAAAGTGTTAAAAGTGTTGACGAACGGATTTGTGACATTGACCAGAAGCTCCTGCACGCAAGATTTGGTACGTGATTCAAAAGATTAGTTTGTAATTCGCAGATAATGAAAAAAATATTAGAAATTTTAATAAAGAATCCTGTATCAACGATTTTAATAATCAACATTTTTGTATTCAGGTATAAGTTGAAACTATATCAAGTTTTTCAAAAACATTAAGACTTAACGATACTTTGCTAAAAATCGAAAGAAATCTTGTACATTTTCCTTAATGTTCAAATCTGAAGTTTTTCAAAGTTTAGCCTCTTAAGCTCATTAATAACAGGTTTTGATTAAGTGAGTTGAATGGTGCTAGTATTGACTGTTTGTAGTTTTTTAAAAAAATATTGATCATTAGTGTAAATACAAACCGCTTAAAATCTTATAAGCATTCAGAAATATATGAATTTTGCATGTTCATATTTTTGTCTTTTCATCCTCAAAAGGCGTGTTGTATAAAAATAAGTAAAGCAATATGTAGAGCTTAATTTTTGATAAACACATCATTTCGCATGATTAAAATCACTCAACATCAACTACATTTGTAGCAAAACAATACGAATTTAATAACCTAGTCACTTTTAATCATGCTTGATTCCCTACAAAAAGCTTTCTGGTTTATTGCCTTTACAGTAATAATTAGTTCTTGTGTACCTTTAAAAAAGTCTATTTACTTGCAGGGTGAGATTGCGCAAGACCTTGAGGAAGTGGAGCTACAATATCATCCTGAAAAAACATCCTATCTGGTTAAACCCAATGATAACCTTTATATACAAATTAATAGTTTGGATGAACGTACCTCTTCTTTCCTGAATAATGAAAGGGGTGCGACCACAAGAATTGACAATCCGATGGCGGCCAGCCTTGTTGGTTATCGAGTAGAGCAGGATGGCTCCATCCACTTCCCTTTTGTCGGTAAGGTTCAGGTGGCTAATTTAACTCTAGATCAGGTACGTGATAAGATTCAGGAAGTAGTTTCCAAATACATTGATGAAAGTAGTGTAACCGTTAAATTACTAAATGATAATATTACCATTTTAGGTGAAGTTCGTGCGCCAGGGCGTTACCTGCTATATGATGAGGAAATCAATATACTTGAGGCGCTGAGTTTAGCAGGAGATGTAACTGATTTTGCGAACAAAAAGAAAGTGCAATTGATGCGAATGGATGGCAATGTACAGCAGGTTATTGTTATTAATACCCTCGATGATCAATTGCTACTGTCACCATATTACAATTTGAAACCAGGTGATGTTTTGTATGTTCAACCCAGACGTTTAAAGTCTGTTCAGTTAAGCGCCATCCCATGGCAATTGACTTTAACGCTTATCAATACGACCTTACTGCTTTATACATTTTATAATACACAATTTTAATAGCTAATAACCTTAAGCTTTTATACGATGTTTAGTGATGATAATCATATTAAAGAAATGCCATTAAACCTGACTAAATTATTTTATCGGGTATTACAATATTGGTATTACATACCTATTTTCTTAACATTATCCACTGCTGTAGCATTATATATCTATAAATCGACAGCTACTCAATATAAGATAAGCACGCGGCTTTTGATTTCAGATACCAATGAACAGGCACCATCCATAAGTGCTACTGAGTCAGCATTACCTGGTATTAACCTGGGGACAATCAATAATGTAGAAAACCAACTGATTATCCTAACATCTTCTCAGCAAATAGAAAAGACGCTTAATCAACTCAACTTTGGTATCAGTTATCATGAACATGAAACCTTTAAAGAAATAGAAATCTACAAAGACAGTCCATTCACTGTTAAATTAGATACGAGTGGTGTGTCATTGCCTGAAAGAAAATTTCTAATAGAATTTATTTCTAAAGATGAATTTATAATAGCTCAGGATGACCAACCTTATTCTCAACGACATAAGTTCTTTGAGCAGATTGAGATAGAAGGACTTACCTTTGCACTTCTACCTAATGATAATACGCTTAATGAACAGCTGCAAAATCGTATCTTTAGTTTTCAAATTAACCCATTATATAAACTTATTGCTTATTATCAGAAGGCAATAAATATTGCTTCAGTCAAGTCAGGCTCTTCTATTTTTGAGATATCCATTCACCAAAACAACATCCAGAAGGGAAGAGATTTTCTTAATAAGTTGGCAGAAAACTCGGTGGCATACACGTTGGATAAAAAGAATCAAATTGCCAATAATACCATTCAGTTTATCGAAAATCAGCTGATTGATGTGAGTGATTCCTTAAATATGACAAAGCATATGCTGGAGAATTTCAGGTCACGAAATGAGATGATGGATATTTCCATGCAAGGGCAGATGATAATAGATAAAACTGAAAATCTGGAGCTGGAAAAAGCGATTATCAGTAGGCAGTTGGATTATTACCATTACCTGGTTAACTTTTTGGAAAGCAACCAGAATATTCTGAATCTGCTTCCTCCTTCTGCGCAGGGTGTTGAGAACCTTATTGTCGATCAAATGGTGAGTGAGTTGGCAACTATGAATGCAGAGAAACAAAGTTTGCAATTCAACTCCAAAGAGGATAATCCAGCCATTGCACGTATTAATCGACAGATTAGTGGAAAAAAGGAAATCATTCTTCAACAAGCAAAAAGTAATATTACTTCAACTCAAAAAGATTTGGATGATGTCAATCAACGACTGATTCAGTTGAGTTATGAAATAAGGAGACTGCCGCAGAAAGAACAGGTTTCGCTGGATATTGAACAGAAGTTTCAGTCAACCGATCGCATGCATAGTTATCTAATGGAGCGTCGTTCTGAAGCTCAATTGGCCAAAGCTTCCAATACACCCGACAATGAAATTATTGAACCTGCTAAAGTTATGGCTAAGACAAAGCCTGACTTAAAGCTTATGGTTGCCCTCATTGTAATTGTTGGTTTTTTTATCCCATTTGGTATTATTTTCCTTTTCGTTTTTACAAATAACAGAGTGTTGGATAAGGAAGATCTGGAGCAGATTAGTTCCTTGCCAATCATTGGTGTTATTCCCAAAGTCAGTCAGAAGAAGTTATTCCTTAATAGTAACACACATTCCGTATTGGCTGAATCGATACGTAACATACGGACATCTCTTGAATTCTACCCTAATAATGGTTCATCAAAGTGTATTCTGTTTACTTCAGGACTTCCAAATGAAGGAAAGACTACCAATGCCATTAATCTTGCTATTTCGTACGCCCAACTGGGGAAAAAGACGATCATTGTTGATTTTGATATGCGTCGCCCAAGCGTTGTTAAGTTGCTAAATATTAAGAAAAATGGTTATGGTCTGAGTGCTTTTCTGTCTCAAAATAACCCTGAGAATAAAAGCAAATTGATTCATACCTGCGAAGAGCATAGACTGGATGTAATGGTTTCGGGCGAAATACCACCTAATCCGGCCGAACTTATTGCTGGTGAACAAACAGCTGTTTTAATAAATGAATTGAAACGCCTCTATGAGATCATTATTATTGATTCACCTCCTATTGGACTTGTAACAGACGCTCTTCTATTGAGTCGACTCTCTGATATAAATATCCTGGTTACCAGGCATAAGCATACGCCAAAGCCGATGTTAACTAATTTATTGAAAGATAAAAAGATAACTGAAATCAAAAACTTTAACTTGGTATTGAATGACTTGCCGGTGACAAAACGAGCCTATAACAATTTTAGCTATAGTGGTAAGTACTATAAATCATAAAGTATGGTAATAAATCAGGATAGTTTAATACTATCTGTAGAATAATCTAAATAGTAATAATACAAAGTTTGAACTCCATCTAAAGCAGCTAATTGTTTTAAATGGAGTTCAAAATTTATAGGCTTGTCTATCTTCTAAAATGCTGAGATTTCAGAAAGATTTGACAAGAACCATTATTTCAGTAATTATCGGGCTAAAATATACTGCATAATTAATAAGTGTAGCTTAAAATCTTTCACATCGCATTTCGATTAGTTTAGCTGTATAAATCGTTTGTTCGTCATAATCTTAAGGAATAAGTCAGTTGTAATCTGCTATTTACATTAATATGTCATAATTTTATCAGTCCCAAACTCAATGTTTTAGTTTTTAACCAGGTAAGCCAGGCTTACTACTAATCCTGAATAACTATGATCTTGTCATATCATTGTGAAATCGAAGTGCTTGCGAATTCGTGTATTTCATCCTTGGAAGTGAATCAGTGGGCAACAGAGGGCGGTTCTGGATTAGTGTTATACTATTAGTGATTGTGATATGAGAGCTATACTATTAAATATATTTAATGGACGAATTGTATCTCCATGGTTGGTTTTGTTAATTGATACAGTTATTGTAACAAATGTATTTGTCTTATCCTACATTGTACGATTAAATATAAACCTGCCTGAATATTCGGCCTATGATATGTCATTGAGCGGCTTTGTTATTGTTTTCTTCTACAGCCTGGCATTTTACTTATCGGGTTCGTATCGGGGAATTATACGTCACAGTAGCTATGATGAGTTCAAAATTGTCATTAGCTCATGCTTGGGAGCCTTCGTTGTATTGGTTGTCGGGAATGAGTTAATGAATTATTATAATGTTAGGCTAGTGCGTTTGTCGCGACTGGTGTTGATATTCCATTTTCTACTCAGCGTTATTTTATGTATCGGTTTTCGAATGTTCGTTAAAGAACTATACGTTTTTCTGACCCGCAAACAAACCACTACCAGGGCACTGATTTTTGGAGCCGGAGAAATGGGAAAAATTACTCTGGAAGCCATACGTAATGACAAGGAAAACGAATATAATATTGTTGGTTTTGTCGATGATGACTTATCAAGAAGCCATGTTGTTATGCATGGTTGCCCCATTTTAAGCTGGGAAAAAGTACTGCAAAAATATGAAAAGAAAAGTATTGATGTGGTCATTATGGCTATCAATAATATAAGTGTGCAGCGAAAGCATGAAATAACCGATCTCTGTATGGATAAAGGTTGGAAGCTGAAGGTTATGCCCTCAGTTAAAAACTGGGTCAATGGAATATCCAATCAAAAGCAGATACGTGATATAAGAATTGAAGATATCCTAGGACGTGAGGAAATAAACCTGAATCAGCTGAAAATTATGGAAGGCCTGGGTGGTAAGGTTATATTGGTAACAGGTGCTGCAGGTTCAATTGGTTCAGAGATTGTTCGTCAGCTGCTACGATTCCCCATTCAGAAAATCATAATGGTCGACGTTGCTGAATCTCCCTTGTATAATTTGCAACAGGAGCTATTGCTAAGTCATAGCGATGCGCCCTTTGAACTGGTATTGGCCGATGTGACCAATAAGAGTCGCATGGAAGAGGTCTTTGGCGAGTATAAACCACAAATCGTTTTTAATGCCGCCGCTTATAAACATGTGCCATTAATGGAATCATACCCTTACGAAGCGATTCGGGTTAATATCGGAGGTGTCAAAGTTCTTGCTGATTTGGCTGTTAAAACAAAAGTCGAAAAATTCGTAATGATCTCAACAGATAAAGCTGTTAACCCAACGAACGTAATGGGATCATCCAAACGTATTTGTGAGATTTATATACAAGCCTTATCGCAGTTATATGGTATGCAAACCGAGTTTGTAACAACCCGCTTTGGTAATGTGTTGGGATCAAATGGTTCTGTAGTGCCTTTGTTTAAAAGGCAGATCGAGCGGGGAGGTCCACTAACGGTAACTCACAAAGAAATTACCCGTTATTTTATGACCATCCCAGAGGCTTGTCAATTGGTGTTAGAGGCAGGATTTATGGGTAATGGAGGCGAAATTTTCGTGTTTGATATGGGTGAGCCTGTCAAAATTGTTGATCTGGCTAAGGAGATGATTCGCTTGTCGGGCTTAAAGGTAGACGAGGATATAAAAATAGTCTACACAGGATTACGTCCTGGTGAGAAGCTTTACGAGGAATTGTTAGCCACAAAGGAAAATACAAAACCTACACACCATGAGAAGATAATGATAGCTCATGTTCGTAAGCATAACTACACAGAAGTTAACAGAAATTTGAAAGAATTGCTTGTAGCTTTAGGTAAGGAGAAGAATGAGTTGTTGGTTAGCAGAATGAAAGCAATGGTGCCTGAATATAAATCACAGAATAGTGATTTTTGTCTACTGGATGAAAAGAAAGAACCAGTCCTGGAGCATCAGAGATAGAATTTTCTCTTCCATTGATTTAATTGCTTAAAGGATTTGCTTTCGTCAGAGGGTTTAACGTCAGGCTAATAATGCTAATCCGATATTAATCGATCTAAATCTTGCTTGCCAAATAAAGTGGGGTAATCCTCTAAAAATTGCTCCATTACTACTTTCATAACGGTTTCACGCATAAATTTAGACTTGTTGCTGATCTTGTATTTTTTACAATAAACATTTACAGCGTCTTTTTCTTTGTCATTCAATAAAAAGGTAGCTCTGTGTTTGCGACGAAGTGCTTGCTCGCGAGAGATAACTTTTTGTTGATTTTTTTTTGCTTTTCTTGCCATTCAGAGGTGATGATTACGCCTGCAAAAATAATAAAAATAGTCAATTGATTCGGTTGATATCAAGCTTAAAGCAACTGAAGTACGATTAATTAGTGATGCATTTAGTGATAAAAGTGGAGCGTTTATTAGAATTATCAAAAATCCCTTATAAATTTGCGGAATAATTAATGATGAATTTATTACAAAATGGGACGCGCATTTGAATATAGAAAGGCCTCAAAACTCAAGCGTTGGGGAACAATGGCCAAAACTTTTACAAAGATTGGAAAACAAATAACCATGTGTGTGAAAGAAAGCGGACCGGATCCGTCGAGTAACTCACGCTTACGTGTGTTGATTCAGAATGCTAAGGCTGCAAATATGCCAAAGGATAATGTTGAGCGCGCGATCAAAAAAGCAAGCAGTAAAGATACTGCTGATTATAAAGAGGTGGTTTACGAAGGTTATGGTCCTTTCGGAACAGCTTTTATGGTTGAGACAGCAACTGACAACACAACGCGAACGGTAGCTAATGTTCGTTCATATTTTAACAAGTATGGCGGTTCCCTGGGAACAAGTGGTTGTGTAGACTATATGTTTGAGCATAAATGCAACTTTAAGGTTGTCATGAAAGAAGGTGTTGATCTTGAAGAGTTAGAGCTTGAGCTGATCGATTTTGGCGTTCAGGAGATCTTTGAGGATGAAGGTTTCATTATGATCTATGGTGATTTCGAGGGTTTTGGCCCTATTCAAAAGTACCTTGAAGATAATGGCTTTGAAATTGAGAATGCTGAATTTGAACGAATTCCTCAGGACACTAAAGAACTGAATGATGAGCAAATGGCAGAGATAGATAAATTGCTTGCCAAGTTTGAAGAGGATGACGACGTAACAAATGTTTTTAATAACATTAAGTAATGCTCGTTTATAGAGATTTTAAAATTGATAATCGTTTATCCTGATATAAACGCAAAAAATATAAAGCGGCAACCTGAACAAATCGGGTTGCCGCTTTTTATTTTAATGAGATTCATCAATTTTGATACTTATGACAATAAAGCATGAGATTTATCCTTGCTAATTGTTGATGAGATATGTACTTTTCAATCAGATAATAAAATTAATAACAATAATATGCAAGATTTAAAACAATACATTGAAGACAACAAGGAACGTTTCCTTGATGAATTATTTGGTTTGATCCGTATTCCATCTATAAGCTCTAAGCCTGAGCATAAAGATGATATGTACAAATGTGCTGAGCACTGGAAGAGCTTATTGCTCGCCGGTGGTGCTGATAAAGCAGAACTAATGGAAACAGAAGGTAATCCGGTTGTATATGGCGAGAAAATGATGGACCCATCATATCCTACCGTTTTGGTTTACGCACACTATGATGTACAGCCTGCTGAGCCATTGGAATTATGGAAGTCGCCTCCTTTTGAACCGGAAATACGTGACGGTAAGATCTATGCACGTGGGGCTGATGATGATAAAGGACAGGGTTTTATGCACACAAAGGCCTTTGAATACCTGGTTAAAACCAATCAGTTGAAGTGTAATGTTAAATTCTTGATTGAAGGAGAAGAAGAAGTTGGTTCGCCAAGCTTACCTAAGTTCTGTGAGGATAATAAAGAGCTTTTAAAGTCTGATGTCATCCTTGTTTCAGATACGGGAATGATTGCTCCTGATGTTCCAACCATTACTACAGGTCTTCGTGGTCTGTGCTATTGGGAAGTTGAAGTGACTGGTCCTAACCGTGACTTACATTCTGGCCTGTTTGGAGGTGCTGTAGCTAATCCAATCAATGTATTGGCGAAGATGATCACTCAAATGGTAGATGAAAATGGACACATCACTGTACCAGGATTCTACGATGACGTTGTTGAGATTTCAGATGATGAGCGTGCTATGATGGCAAAGGCTCCTTATAGTGAAGAAGAATATAAAAAGGCCTTAGATGTAGAGGAATTAGCCGGAGAAAAAGGTTTTACAACGAATGAGCGTACAGGTATTCGCCCGTCATTTGATGTTTGCGGTATCTGGGGTGGTTACACCGGTGAGGGTGCTAAAACAGTATTACCATCAAAAGCATATGCAAAAATATCTTCGCGTTTGGTTCCAGATCAGGATCATCAAAAACTGGCAGAATTATTCTGCAAGCATTTTGAATCAATTGCGCCTAAGAGTGTAAAAGTTAAAGTGAAGCATTTGCATGGCGGACAGGCTTATGGTTGTCCTATTGATCTGCCAGCTTACCAGGCTGCAGAAAAAGCATGTGAAACTGTTTATGGCCAGCGTCCTGTGCCGGTTCGTAGTGGAGGTTCAATTCCAATTATCTCTGATTTCGAGCGTATTTTAGGAGTTAAGGCTGTTTTAATGGGATTTGGTTTAGAAGCTGATGCTATTCACTCACCAAACGAAAACTATCCTTTGGAGCAGTTTTTCAATGGTATTAATACGATCCCATACTTCTACAAGTATTTTGCAGAAATGGGAAAATAATATGTTTTTGAGATAGGGGTGTATATTATATATACTCTTTCAAAATATGGCATTTTTATTTTAGAAGCCACCCTCATAGTGAGGGTGGCTTTTTTTATTAATGTTTTTAGTTTTTTGTTGCCTGGGTGTTAAAAAACAGGGTTAATTCAGGTGTAAAATGTAAAAATATTCACTCATACCTCTAAAAAATAGCCTTTAATCAATAAAAAATGAAAAAATATTCATTTTAGGCTGCAAAAATGATGGTTGATATTCAAAAATGTATATTTTTGCTCCTGCTAACTCGATAAAAAATAAAAAGACTATGGCACAATTAAGATTTCAGGCTTTAGCCGAATTGATGAACAGGGAGGCAAAAGAAGTAAGCTTTCCTTCAGCTAAAACAACTGACTACTATGGGGAATTGGTTTTCAACAAAGAAGCAATGTCAAAGTATTTGTCACAAGATGCTTACAAGGCAGTAAAAGTGGCAATTGACAAAGGCGATGCAATTGATCGTAAAGTTGCTGATAATGTAGCTTCTGGAATGAAGGCATGGGCAATGGAGCGTGGTGCTACGCATTACACTCACTGGTTCCAACCCTTGACTGATGGTACTGCTGAAAAGCATGATGGCTTTTTGGATTATGGCGACAATGGTAATATGATTGAGTCGTTTTCAGGTAAGCTACTTGCTCAACAGGAACCTGATGCATCATCTTTCCCTTCAGGAGGTATTCGTCAAACATTTGAAGCCCGTGGATATACAGCCTGGGACGTGTCATCACCTGCATTTATTATCGGTACTACACTTTGTATTCCTACAGTATTTATTTCATATACAGGAGAGGCATTAGATTATAAAACTCCTTTCCTTAAAGCATTGCACGCAGTTGATAAAGCAGCTGTAGGTGTTGCTCAGTATTTTGACAAAGACGTTAAAAAGGTACATACTAACCTTGGATGGGAGCAGGAGTATTTCTTAATTGATACCGCACTTTTCCAGGCTCGTCCTGACCTTATGACGACTGGTCGTACTTTGATGGGACACTCTTCAGCAAAAGATCAGCAGCTGGATGACCACTACTTTGGTTCTATTCCTGAGCGTGTGGGTAAATTCATGATCGAATTGGAGATCGAATGTCACAAACTGGGTATACCTGTAAAAACTCGTCACAATGAGGTGGCTCCAAACCAGTTTGAGGTAGCCCCTATTTATGAAGAAGCTAACCTTGCTAACGATCATAACCAGTTATTGATGGATGTGATGAAGCGTGTTGCTCGTCACCACAAGTTTGAAGTTATTCTTCACGAGAAGCCATTTGCTGGTATCAATGGTTCTGGTAAACACAACAACTGGTCATTGGCAACCGATACAGGTGTGGTATTAATGGCTCCAGGTAAGAACCCTAAAGGTAACCTTCAGTTCTTGACTTTCGTTGTGAATGCTATTGCTGCTGTATATAAGAGTCAGGATTTATTACGTGCATCTATTCTAACAGCATCAAATAGTCACCGTTTAGGTGCAAATGAAGCACCTCCGGCTATTATCTCTGTATTTACCGGATCACAGATTGCCGATATGCTTGATAATCTGGCTGAGCGTATTACTGATCAGAAAATGACTCCGGATGAGAAAACAGCTCTTAAGTTAGGTATTGGACGTATTCCTGAAATTTTATTAGATAACACTGATCGTAACCGTACATCACCATTTGCATTTACTGGTAACCGTTTTGAGTTCCGTGCTGTTGGTTCTATGACTAACTGTGCAGCTCCTTTAACGTCTTTAAGTGCTGCAATGGCTGTTCAGTTAGAAGAGTTCAAGAAAGATGTTGATGCTTTAATCGAGAGCGGGGTTAAAAAGGATGAGGCAATCTTCCAGACTATTAAGAAGGTTATTTTAGAGTCGAACCCAATTCGTTTTAACGGTGATGGTTACTCAGATGAGTGGAAGGATGAAGCCGCTAAAAGAGGATTAACAAATATTACTTCAGTACCTGAGTCATTGTCTAAATATCTAGATCAGACTTCAAAAGACATTTTAGTTGGTACAGGCGTAATGTCTGATCGCGAACTGGAAGCACGTGTTGAAGTTGAAATGGAGAAATTCACGAAGAAGATACAGATCGAAGCTCGTGTATTGGGTGACCTTGCTATCAACCATATCGTACCAACAGCTATTCAGTATCAGACTGAGTTGATCCATAACGTACAAGGTATGCGTGATATCTTTGACGAAAAGGAATTTGCTGAATTGGCAGGTGCTCGTAAAGAATTAATTAAAACTATCTCTGGACATATTTCTTCAATTAAAGCTAAAGTTGCTGAAATGATTGAGGCTCGTAAAAAATGTAATATTCTTGAGTCTGAAACTGAGAAGGCATTTGCTTATGACAAAGACGTGCGTCCTTACCTGGATGATATTCGTTACCACATTGATAAGTTAGAATTAACTGTTGATAATGAAATGTGGCCATTACCAAAATACCGTGAATTGTTATTCCACAGATAAAAAAGGAAAAAAATCTACACTAAAAAAGGTTGCAGCAAACGCTGCAACCTTTTTTTATGCCTTAATTCCTTATTGAGTCTTAACTACACCTGTTGCGTTTACTTGACACAAGTGCTATATACAGAGATTACTATATTGTACGATCAGCTTATTCAGACCATCGCCAATACAGCCTTTACCACATTATCTGCTCCCTCAGCAATTTGCAGGATATTGGCATCGAGCATATAGCAAGGAGTAGTGGCGATTTTGTTAGCTTCATCAACCACTACCTCACCGTGATTTGTGGTTTCATGGTTGCCACCCATCGCTTCTATTGCCTGGGCTGTACCTTCGTCCTGACCAATGGTAACGGTTACTTCGCCTAATATTTTCGCTATTACAGCCGGGGCAATGCATAGGGCTCCAATGGGCTTTCCGGCCGCATGTGTTTCTTTTACTGCTCTTTCTGTTTCTGCTTCAACAGTACACGCAGGTCCATCAAAAGCAACAGAGCTAAGGTTTTTAGCCGCACCAAAACCACCAGGTAGGATTAAAGCATCAAAGTCGGCAGCCTTGTATTCGCTTAATGGTTGAATGGCACCACGGGCAATACGAGCAGCTTCAACCAATACGTTGCGCTTTTCATCAGCAGGCTCTCCTTTTAGGTGGTTAATAACATGATGCTGATCAACATCAGGGGCAAAAATTGTGTAGTCGGCACCTTGCCTGGCAATGGCAAGCAAGCTTAATACCGATTCGTGTATCTCAGCGCCATCGTATACACCGCATCCCGATAAAATGACGGCTGTTTGTTTTTTAGTTGTCATGGTTTGTTATTTAATGTGAGCTATAAAATTAAGCTATTTTACCATGTCATGCTAAAAGACGATTGCTCTTTTATTTAAGATCAATAAAACAATGTTCTTATTGCCTGCTATCGCATTAAGTTATAAAAAAGGATGGAGACCTTATAAAAATGATGTCCCATTTATAAGCTGAAGCTGTGTCAGTTATTTTGTGTGCTGTTAAAACATAAAACGTTCAATGCTAAACGATTTGCCGGTTAGTTTGTTTATTGATTAGCAATTTCTGATTTTGTATCATCGAATTCAATCAGGTACTTAATACGGATCTAACCACAAATCTATTGATAATTATGAGACTGCTTTTACCGCTTATACTGGGCTGCCTTAGTTGCACAGCTGCCTTATCACAAAATAAATCGTCTGCCTTCAGGGACACACTTGACAATGCCATTGATGTGAGCCGTTATTTGACTGAAATGAAAGGCCTATTACCAGTTCCTATTATTATGACGGAACCTGCCATTGGTTATGGTGGTGGTATTGCTTTGTCTTATTTTCATGGTTCTATTATGGAAAAAGGCAATATTCCCGATATAACAAGTGGTTTTGGAGGATTAACAGAGAATGGAACCTGGTTTGGCGGATTGTTTCATCTGGGTTTTTGGAAGCAGGATAGAATAAGGTATATGGGTCTCATTGGTAAAGGTAATATCAACTTCGATTATTACGGTCCAAATAATATTCTGCCGGAGCCGGTAGAGATGAACCTGGACACCTGGATGTTTGTACAGCAACTAAAGTTTCGGATCAAAGAAACTGACTTTTTTATCGGGGCTCGTTATTTTAATTACAACGGTACAAATACGCTTCAATTACCCATTGATATTCCAGAATATTCGGGAAAGAGCTTTGATTCTGAACTTAGTGAATTGTCAGTAATGCTTGATTTTGATACGCGTGATAACGTATTTACCCCTTCCAAAGGTATATATGCACAGTTAAAAGGTACCTATAGTGATGAGTGGATGGGCGGGGCAGACTTTTATGGACGCCTTTCAGGCGTGTTACTGGCCTTTGGTGATCTGAGCGAAAAAACGACGATAGGCGCGCGTATTGAAACACTGTATGCAAGCGAGAATACACCATTCTGGGCTATACCGGGTATAAATATGCGTGGCGTGCCTGCTGTAAAGTATCAAGGGAATAATGTCAACCTGCTTGAGGTACAGCTTAATTACAAGCTTAATTACAGATGGGAGGTCTTAGGATTCACCGGAATGGGTGTAACGGCACCTTTAGATGATGGATGGTTGAAAACCAATCAATCGGTAAGATCCGTAGGAACAGGTTTTCGTTATTTACTGGCACGTGTATTTGGCTTAAGCGGAGGAATGGATTTTGCCTGGAGCGATGAAGATTTCGGTTTTTATATCGTCATGGGGCATGCCTGGGCCCGATAGCCGTATCAATATTATAGTTGTATTAATAGTTAAGTTTGTCAATATGGAAAAAAGGAATAAGGTATTTATAGCAACAAGTTTAGATGGATATATAGCTGATAAGAATGGAGGGCTTGACTGGTTATTCAGTATCCCAAATCCCGATCAGGTTGATATGGGCTATGTCCCATTTATGAATGAAACAGATGCCATTGTTATGGGACGCGTTACCTTTGAAACGGTTTGCGGTTTCGATTGCCCGTGGCCCTATACCAAACCGGTATTTGTATTGAGCAGCTCTTTAAAAAGTGTTCACGATGATTATAAAGATAAGGTCGAACTGGTTAATGGTTCTTTATCAGAAGTTCTTGAATCGATCAATGCAAAGGGCTATATGCGCTTATACATTGACGGAGGAACAACCATTCAAAGCTTCTTAAAGGAAGATTTGATCGATGATCTGATCATCACAACTATTCCTGTATTGCTGGGAGGAGGCTCACCCTTATTTGGTGATTTGGCAAAGCCTCTAAATTTTGAGTTTGTTTCTTCAAAAGTATACCTCGAGAAAGTTTCGCAGGTGCGTTACCAAAGAAAGCGTGAATAAATACTTAAATAATGCCGATGATGAAGCAGGTTTATTTAATGATCTTTTCCAACTCAACATTATCTAATACATATACCAAATGCTCATAATCTTTGGCATTAAGTCGTAGTTTCCCCTTGATCTGTATATAATTATCTGTTTCAAGGTTTTTAAAACGCTTTATTTGCTCCTCTTTAGGGTTGACTTCAATAATCGTCTCAATGCCTGATCCAGTGCAAAAAAAGCAGCTTTCCATAGGATTATAAGAAATAACAAAGACGCTGCCTGTAACATCAACCGGCAGGAAAAATCCCTTTATGCTGATCTCTTTGCCGTCAAGCTCTTTCAGGTCTTTACCAAATTTTGGCTTGGGTAAATAAGTGTTGTAGGTTATTGAATACATGTAGCGGATGTTGACATCCTTGAGTAAGAGGTTCCAAACTGTATCAGAGCCCGGTGTTTGTGCCGGGCTATTGATTGGTATTAATAGTGTCAGGAATATAAATACAATAAGTTTTCTCATCATTATCAATTCTAACAGTTTATGCAGTCTGCAAAATACATTTAAAGATTTTAAAAAAGAGTATTAAAGCTTATTGAACAGATAGTGAATGTTAGTGTTATAGGCTTTCAATGCAGGTATCAATGCAGCTAAAGCCCCAATTCCAATGGCATACAACAATAGATAATACTCACCGGCCAGCAAGGATTGAAGCCCATGGAAGTCTATCTGTTCAAAGTAATGTGACAGGCCAACTAATGCTATTCGGGTTGTTATGATTGAAAGAAACCAGCCGCTAACTGCAAGTATTAAACCGTGAGACAGCAATAACAGTAATGCCTTAAAACGCGAAATGCCAAGGGATCTGAGCAGTGCTATTTCATTCAGTTCCTGGTTAAGGCGATTTAGCATATGTATCAACAGGTTAATGGCTGAGAAAATAATGATTATCCAGGCTAATAGTCTGATTGTAGTAAAACCAACACCAAGCATTGCCATTAAACGATTGAGTTCAATGGCAGGAGAAGCGGCCTGCATACTCGTATTCTGGTTGATCATGTGCGGAAGGGTTGTCGCTGCCATGGGGTTTTTATAAAACACAAGTAAGGCGGTAATCGCTTCGTCGGGCGCCAGTTGCTTTTCTGATATATGTCCACGGTACGCATTGTAAAGGCTCATCTCTTCGGCAGTCAGTTCCTGGTTGTTGTTGACCTTATTGATGATGCTTTCTATCGATGACTGAGTATCGTGTTCATGCGAATGTTCACCATCGGCATCGTGATTATGCTGGCATTCTTCACTATGTTTATGTTCGTCACTTTCATGGTGATCATGCTGGCAATCAGCACCGTGAACATGTGCTTCTTCAGTAGCATGATCATGCTGACAGTCTTTGCTGTGAATATGATCAATGTCTTCATGGTGATCATGTTGGCAGTCTGCTTCATGCTCGTGTTCGCAGGCACCATGCCCGCCACCATGAACAGCCCATACACTCTCTATATTGGTCACGATTATTTTATCAATCACAGAACCGTTTTCATTCATAATGCCCGTGACCGTATAAATATACTCGTCGTGTGAATGACCAACATCCATAAAGCCATGAACGCCTGTAAACTGATCGCCCGGTCTAAGTCCTTTGTGATATGCCACTTTAGAACCTATAACCACATCCATTACTTTTTTATTCCATTGTCCGTCTGCCAGCTTTGCTTTATAGAGTTGTGCGTACTCACTGTTTGAGCCAACTATTCGGTAGCCTTTGTAGTTATCGCCCAATGCAATGGGTACTGCCTTTTTTACGAGTGGGTGCTGTTTAACTCTTTCAGCATCTTGCAAACTAATGTTACCGGTAGGGTTATCGGCATGAAATACGGACGACAATACCAATTGTAATGGACTGCCTTTGGCTCCTATAACCATATCAATGCCGGCAATGTCATTTTCCATACGTTGTTGGGCATGGTCTTCAAAATGCATAAGCACAGAGATAATGCTCATGCCAATGGTAAACATGACAATACTTAGTGTGGTGTTAAAAGGTTTAGCCCTTAGTTGTGAGGTGGCTAATTTTAGTATTTCTCTCATGTTTATCCTAATTGAATGGCGTTTTTGAATTGTTCATTGAAACGATTGTCGTGAGTGGCGATCAGCAAGGTGATAGCATGCTGATCGCACAACTTTGAAATACTGTTTATAAATCGCTGGCAATTGGTGTCATCAAGACTCGAGGTCGGTTCATCGGCCAGAATTACTTTGGGCTCATTAACCAATGCTCGTGCTATAGAAAAGCGTTGCTGCTCACCCTGGCTTAATTCATGTGGCATTTTATCGATCAGAGCCGATATGCCCAGTTCATCTGTTAGCTGAAGTATAGTGGTTTTGTCAATGGCATGACCTGCCAGTTTTTTACCAATAACCAGGTTGTTGTACATGTTTATTGAAGAGATAAACAGGTTCTTTTGAAATATTAAGCCAATTGATGTGGCCCTGAACTGATCTTGTTGAGCCTGAGATAACTGGTTTATAATTACATTATCGATGGAAATGGTGCCAGCCGATGGACTAAGAATACCTGATAACATGTGCAACAGGGTTGTTTTGCCTGTGCCTGAATGCCCCTTTAGCAACCATTGCTGACCTTTTTCAATATGCATATCTTTAAAGGTCAGTTGCTTTCCTCCTTTATAATTAATTGTTAGATCCCTGGTATATATCATTGATTCAATGTTTTTATTGCTGGTTTACAGGAATAGGGTTTACTAATGTTTGCATTAAACTGCTTTCAATCATTTCCCGGTCGATGTATTTCCCGATAAAAATAAACTTATTAAAGTGTTGTTCGTTGCTCCAGGCTTTCCCGTATTCTAACTGATAGGATGTGCCTATGGACTGAAATACCAGTTTTTGTTTTGATTCAGTGGTGCTTAATATACCCTTTGCTCTAAAAACAGCATGGCTGTTGAAAAATAAAAAGCCTTTCATCCACGATTCAAACTTTTCCATGTCAATGTCTCCACTAATGAGAAAGCCTTCAGCTGTAATGTCATGACGTCCCAATAGTTGACTGGTATCCAGCTTTAAACCATTTGCAAATGGGAAATCTGCCGTTTTTTGCTCTATGGCCTCACTGGTGAAGTAATAGTTATCAAGTATACTGATTTCACTGATGTTTGAATAGCTCACTTTGTGAATCCGGGACATGGGGTTAATGGCTGCTATTAATTGCTGCAGGTCCTGCAAATATGATTTCTGTACCGAATCAGCTTTATTGATCAGTGTAATATCAGCCAGTGCAAGTTGCTTCCTTACTTCAGGCTGGTCATTAATGAAATCTTCAATATTCACGGCATCAGCCACGCATATCACACTATCAATAACAAACTTTTGCTGGATCGCTTCCGTGGCAATAAAAGTACCGATAACCGAATCGGGATTGGCAATGCCGGTTGTTTCAATCAGCAGGTGATCAAATTGATGGGGGCTGTTCAGTAACTTGTTGATGGTATTAACAAAGCCATCTTGCAGTGAACAACAAATGCAGCCATTGTTTAATTCAAATATAGCATCACTTTCGCCCAAAATAAGATCACCATCAATGCCAACATCACCACATTCATTCTCTATAATGGCAAATTTCTTATGGTGGAATTGCTTCACAATATTGTTGAGCAAGGTGGTTTTGCCACTTCCTAAAAAGCCTGTGATGATCGTTACCGGGATCTTATTTTTAATCATTATTCGTGTTTGTGTGTTGTAAATGCAACAGTGTTGCAAAAATAGGTTTTATTCATTAACCCTGAAAGAGCGATTTTGTTAATGAAGTTTTAAAAAATAGCCATTAATCTTTGTCAAGTCAATATTACGATGCATATAGTGTGCCAGCAGAACATACGGCAGGCATCGTAATTGATAATTTATCAGATTAAGAGTAGGTGATAGCTTGTCTGGTTATTTGATCGTTAACTTAACAAATCAATTAAAAGATGAGTAGTGAGTAGTGAACATTGAGACAATCTGGGCTAAGCATGAGCACCACAAAAGTTAATTGGGTTAATAGCTTGACAAATTAACAAAACCACAGCTTACCATTTCTCAATTAGTTTAAACCACGCCCGGCTGCACAGTCATGTAAATAAAACCGGTGCAACATTAATTGTTATTCCATGATTTTCAGTTCAATGCACCGAAATAACGAATGCCATGTTGTTTAGTCGTTAGACCGTTAGCTATCCGGGTTCATCAAGTCTGCAATGTACAACACTATTGGTAACAAAAAAGGCAACCGATTGGCTGCCTTTTTCTTATGCTTACGTTAAGTATTAGTCCTCAGCCGGGACAAATACTACTTCTATTTTATCAGCTTTCTTAAAGAACTTCTTAGCTAATTTCTTAATGTCTTTAGGACTCATTCCTTCAACAACATCTTCATAGTTTTCAGCCAATGTCATGTTGATGCCGTTAACATAGTAACTGCGGATATTACTCATCCAGTAATTATTCTGCTCTTTGCTTTCGGCACGGCTTTTAAGGATGTTCTTACGTGTTTTGTCCAGATCTTCAATTGTAGCACCCGACTTGATCAATTTATCAATTTCGGCATATACCAAAGGAATCAGGTCATTGGCACGGTCAGGATCACAATCGAACTGAATAGCAACAGTTCCTTCTGATTGAGGATAATGACTTGTAGAAGCATTAACGCCTACGCCATAGGTTCCTCCTTCTTTTTCACGAATACTCTCAGTATAACGTAAACGAAGTACGGCACTGATAAATGATAATCCAATGCGGTTTTCAGGTGTGTAATCCAAATCACCGTTGTAATATATCTGAACCGTCGCTTTAGGCTCTGATAATTTAACAGGTATTGTCTTTTTAGTTACTCCTTCAGGACCATTAACATTGTTATCTCTCCAGTTTTCTCTTTCATCATTCGATGAAATGGCACCCAGGTATTTGGCAGCCATTTCTTTGGCAACTTCTTTTTCAATATCCCCTACAATGAAGAAAGTAAAGTCAGCAGCGTTACTGATGCGCTCTTTATAGATCTCCTCCATTCGGTCAAATGAAACTTTTTCTAGGTACTCAGTGCCAAAGATCAGGTTACGCTCATGGTAGTTAGAGCGAATTTGACTAATACTGTCCTGCATGATCTTTTTAGGATTGTCACCCATATTAGCTACATAAGCCATATAGCGAGCCATAAGTGCATTATAGGCTTCTTCGTCGAAACGAGGCTGCTCAAAGTGCAGGTAAGCCAGCTGCATCATTGTTTCAAAATCCTGGGTACGACTGCTACCAGAGATTGACTCAGATAATCCGCTAATGTCAAATCCTACCTTCGCGTTTTTACCAGTCAATGCTTTTTGCAGGGCAACAGCATCGTAATTGCCAATACCAAAGGCAGGAATAAAGTCAGAAGCCATGCTTGCTGATGGCAGGTCAGCCACATCATACAATGATGAACCTCCTTTACTGTAGCTGCTTAGTGCTACCTGGTTTTTGTTATAGTTAGCATAGCGATAAACAACTTTGGTGTTGTTGTTTAATGTCCACTCAAAAGCGTCAAACTCAGGCAATGCACGCTCAGATACCACTTTGCCTTCAACTGGTAATTCCTCAACCAGTGAAGAGCTTACCGCTTCATCAACATAGGCTGTAATGGCAGCGTTATTCTCAACTTTTTCAACAATGGCTAATGCCTCGGCCTTATTCAGGTGCTTCACGCCTTCTTTCTCAGGACCTGTAACAATGATCACACGGTTTTCTTGAGTGTACATTGAATTGAAGTAGGCTTTTAACTCTTCAGTTGTGATAGCCGGAATAATAGCCTGGGCGAATTTGAATTCGTACTCAATACCGGGCATTGGTACGTTTTCAAGGTACAGTGAAGCTATTTCTTTACAGTAACTGTCGTGCGAAATCTTATCGCGCTGCTTGTAATAGTTTTCATATCCCATCTGCATTTGTGCTTTCATACGCTCCAGCTCACCTTCGGTAAAACCATAGCGCTTAACACGCTCAACCTCTGTAAGGATCGCTTCGAAAGCTTTAGCTTCTTCATTCTCTTTAGCGGTGGCGTTGATGCTCATTAATGAAACTGTTCTTGGGTAATCAGAGAAACCAACAGAACCATTAATAAATGGAGGATTTCCTTTTTGTAACAGCTCGTTGATACGTGTACTGATCATGCTTTTGATCAGGCTACGCATGTAGTTAGTCTTAAGTGTGTTGTGGTTTTTATCAGCAGCTGCTTCTGCCTGGTGACGCACATACAATGCCACGCTTGACTGTGGATTTTCTTTATCTAAAGCCAGTTTGAAAGTAGTTTCAGCTTTAGGCTCCACCATTACTTCGTAGCGTTCTTTTGGATTGTCAACGGCAGGTATCTTTGAGAAAAGCTCAATTACCTTTTTCTCCATTTCATCAGCATCAAAATCACCTACAACGGCAATAGCTTGCAGATCGGTGCGATACCAGTCGTGATAAAAACGACGTAACTCATCGTACTCAAAGCCTTTGATAACATCCAATTCACCAATAACATCGCGCTCGCCATACTTGGAATTGTTCAGCAATGCAGGCATCATCTGGTTGCGTGTTCTGAAACCGGCATCACGACGTGTACGCCACTCTTCAGAAATAACACCGCGTTCAGCATCAATTTCTTCCTCCTCAAGCAACAGGTAATTAGACCAGTCGTGTAAGATCAGCAAACAAGTGTCCATAAGTCCGTTAGGAGCTACAGGTACATTTGAAATGTTATAAACAGTCTCATCCTGAGCTGTATAGGCGTTAATGTTACGTCCAAAAGCAATACCGTGCTTCTCAAGGGATGAGATAACGCCTTTGCCAGGGAAATGCTTGGTGCCATTAAAAGCCATATGCTCTAAAAAGTGAGCTAATCCGTCTTGTGAATCATCTTCAAGTATACCACCTACATTTTGAATAATGTAGAAGCTGGCACGTTCTTTAGGCTCTTGATTGTGACGGATGTAGTAGGTCATCCCGTTATCAAGTACGCCTGTGCGGACTTCAGGATCGACCGGTACAGGTGCGTTTAAATCAAACTGAGCACTTGCAGTACCAGAAAAGATACACAAAGCCAGTAAAAAAAATAAAAATTGCTTCATTTGGTTAGTTTTTAATTCACTTGCAGCATAGCAAGCAGATATAATTATTTAACTGAATTCAAATTAGTGTTTGTTTATAAAGCGCAATTACTGCTTGAAGGTTCAAACACCTTGCTTTATAGACAGACATTATTATAGTCTTGTAGAAATGGGACATGCTATGGCTTATACACTGTAAGTTATAACACACGGCAAATATATTCTTTTTGCGAGATATTAAAACATGATATTATGCACTCAACTACCATAAATAACGAGTTTAGGGTTAATTAAGGTTAATGGCACTACTGTATGGCAGTTATGGTAGTAACCTGCAAAAATGACTTTTCGCTTCACATCGAAAGCTTTAACCTTTGAGGCCAAAAGGTAGTACCTTTCGATGTAAAAGGTTTAACCTTTCGATGCAAAAGCAAGTACCTTTTATTACAAAAGGTTTAACCTTTTGAGGTGCTTTTCAGAGAGGGAGGAAAGAGACGTAAAATTTTAATGGTTTTTGATCTTTTACTTCAATCGCTCCAGTACCTGATCTAATTCCTGCATATCAGGATATGCTTGTTTCATTTTTAGTGCCAGTTGTCTGGCTTTGCTGTTCATTGAATTGCTAAGATAATAGCGCAGTAACTCGGCATTACTGTTATATGAGTCAAAGTTCTTTATTTCAAGCTTCAGGTAGCGTTCTGCCTCAGCTTTATTGGCATTGAAATCGTACATCATTGCAATATTATGTGCCACCCGCGGACGGTGAGGATTTAACTGGTACGATCTAACGAGGAATGTAAGCGACTCATCGTATTTTTTCAATTCCGACAAAAGCAAACCAAAAGAGTACATGGCCTGTGCATCTTCGGGCTCATGCTTCAGGTAGTCACGGAACAGCAATTCGGCTTTATCATTCTTCTGGATCTTATTGTACAAATAAGCCATGTTAAGCTTTATAAAGTGTAGTTCTTCATCTTGCTGAAGAGCTTTCAGATAAAACGATTCGGCATCGCCATAATTACCCTGGTTATAGTAATAGTTGGCCAGGTTGTACTTACCAATCGGGAAGTCGGCATTGTAAATCAATATCTCTTCATACTCTTTTATGGCTATATCATATGCTTTTTTGTGCTTAGCCGGTAATTGCTCAAGGCCTGCTGTTGAGATAATACGGGCTGCCTCTGTTCGTATGGCTTTGGTATCATCGCGCAGCATGGGGTAAAGTAAATTTAAATCATCTTCACTGGTTAATTGTATGGCTCTGACTGCCGCCAGTCTGATGTCGGGATATAAATTACCCAGATAAGTTTCTACCTCGTGCTTAAGCGTATCCTGGAAATAATTGCCCATGTATTGTATTGACAGGCTTCGGATGTTATGCGGATAAAGCTCATCGTCAATAATGCCTTTTAAACGACCAAGGCTCTCTTCCTTTCCATTTCTGGCATCGTCAAAGGCCTGGGCGAAATGGAAGGTTCTGTTTTCACCGTACCATTGGGTAATGTAGTTCTCTGACCATTGATTGCTCTTGTCGGCATGGCACTGGTTACAGGCATTTGGCACATCGTATTTGATCGACAGGTCGGGTCTTGGAATCCTGAAGCTATGATCGCGACGGTAGTCAACACCCATGTAGTACTGTCCGTGCATGTGGCAGTTGATACACAGGGCTCCTGATCCGACATCAAACTTAACCCCTGACTCTGATATAACAGCTTCTCCCGGCATGCCTTCCATTTTATGAAAATGGTGATCGGGCGTATCGTAAATATCCGCTGTGTGACATTGTAAGCAAAGGGCGTTGTAGTCATCGTCAAATAATAGTTTGCCACTGTGCACATTATGACAATCGTTACACTGAACCTCGCGGTATTTGGTATACATTTTACTTTGCGTAAACGAAGCATAGACATAATCTTCATCCAGTATCTGCCCGTCGAGGTGCCAGGTTGGAACATCGGGCAGGTTAGGGATAATGTGGTTATGTATATTCTGTGTGGAATAGTCAAAATCGCTTAAAGAGCTGCGTCGAGAGTGACATCGGGCACAATTATCAACGTATTGCTCGTTATTAATGCCACTGGTTTTAACCGGCAGTCCATAGTTTTCATATTCATCACGCGCATATTCAGGTAATGCAGCCCACTTCAGGTGGTTTGATGAAGGACCATGACATGCTTCACAACTCACATCAATTTCAGACCAGGTAGTGTTATAGGTATCATTAATGTGATCGTAATTCTTTTGAAGGTTGGTTGAGTGGCAATCGGCGCACATGCTGTTCCAGTTTTGTGCCTGGTTAGTCCAGTGTAACCAGTTGTCATGATGCATATCCTGATCGCTGTATACCGAATCGACCATATGATACCATACGCTGTCTAAAGTATTCCAGGTTAAAGGCAGTGTTTGCAGGCGTCCGCCATCAAACTCAACCAGAAACTGTTGGAGGGGAGTGAAACCAAAAACATATTTCACCTCAAAATCCTGCATGGTGCCGTCTTCACCATCGGTATTTACCATAAACTTGCCGTCTTTCATAAATGCACGATGCGTCATGCCATTTCCTTTAATGGTAACATTGTTAAAATTGGCAAGAACAGTTGTGTCATTGGCTATGTCCATGGCCCTGTCGTGGTGCGAGCCAACCCAGTCATTGTACTCGGGCAGGTGACATTCAATACAGGTTTCGCGACCAACAAAATGAGGCTCTTCACTTGTGGTGGCAGAAGAAGAAACGCTGTATGTTTTAATAAGCAGATAGGCCGGCAAAAGCAAAATTAATGCACCCACCAGCGCCAATGTGATATTGTTATATTGTCGCGTGTTGATCATCTAGACGTATGTTATTTGTGAGCGATCATATTTGTTTCGTTTCACCGGATTGGCAGTGTCAACCAGTACTTTATTGTCAATTATGGTAACCGGAAGAAGGTCCAGTGCGCGTGTTGCAGGAGGAGCCAGCACATCGCCATGTTTGTTAAAGGCCGATGCATGGCAGGGGCACTGGAATTTATCCTCTTTTGTTTTAAACTGAATAGTGCAACCCAGGTGTGTGCATTTAGTTGATAAGGCCAGGAAACCGCCATCTTTCAATCGCGAAAGGTAAAAGCGTTCTGTGCTAAAAGGGTATACCTGCCCGTTTTCAAAAAGATCAACATCACCTGCATCAAAAAGGTTTTCAGGTGCTTTGGCTTCATTACCTTTCTTTAGTAAGTTGGTAAGAACATATACCAGTTCAAGGGAAACCAAGGTAAAAATGGCCTTTTTTATAAAGCTGCGCCTTGTTATTTTTTTAATAAAATCCATAGTCAGTGTTTTATGCAAATAAATGCATGCCTTCTCCTCTTAGTAAACTTCCAACAAATGTCATCACCAGGTAGCCAGTCAGTAATATGGTGACAAGTGCCATTATCATCTCAATTTTACCGGCTTTCAAATGATTTTTTGCAAAGAACATAAAACCATAGGTTGGCACAACATATAATACAATCGGAAATAAACCTGTCGTTATCAATACCGGCCAGTCTGGCATCCATTGCTGGAAGGTCAAAACATACTCAGTACCTACAATGATAAGCATTGTAAAAACAATGGCATATATGGCCGACCAAATCGTGATCTTCTTGCCAACGGCCGAGTTAAACCAAACACCGGTATTGACCTTTGTGTCTTTAATATATGGTATGTAGACAAGAAAAGCTGTAACTATAACAGGCACTATAAATATACCAAACCCGGGATGCATGTGAAGTAATAGCTCCTGAAATCCCATAAAATACCAGGGAGCTTTACTTGGATTTGGACTCACCAAAGGATTGGCCTTATCAAGTAAAGGAGCATCAACAGCCATTGAGAATACAATGAGTAATAATATAAGTGAAAGGGCAACTACAATTTCTTTATAAACCAGTTCGGGATTTGTTTTAACCATTTCCTTTTCTGATGAAGCGGGGACGGCAACACCCTTGGCTTTGCGTACCAGCCAAAAATGAATGCTCATTACAAATACCATTAAAAGTGGTAAAAGCCCGGTATGAAAATGATAGAAACGTAAGAGAGTACCTTCGTTCACTTCTGTGCCTCCGCGCACAAGTGATGCCAACGACTCACCAATAACAGGAATATAACTGAGCATGTTGGTCATAATGGTAACGGCCCAGTAAGCAAGCTGATCCCATGGCAGGAGGTAGCCTGTGAAATTGGACATGATCACTAAAAACATTAAAACCAGTCCGTATATCCAGTTTTTTCTTCGCTCATAGTAAATGGATTGGCTGTAAAATACCCTTACAACATGAAGGAATGAGACAATAACCAATAACATGCCGCTCCAGTAGTGCATGTTTCGTAAAAGCTCACCAAACAGCACATTTTCCTTTAAATAAATGATAGAATCATAGGCTCCTTTTTCAGAAGGAACATATATAAAACGAAGCAACATACCGGTAATGAACAGCAACACAAACAAAAGAGCTGCAATACCTCCCAGCCCGAATGTACGGGTATATTTAATGGCATGGGCATTGACTCTTGGCGGATGAATGTGAAGTAAAAACTTGCTTATTGCTTTTGATGTGCCTGGTTGATGCATACTTATTAAGTTTAAGGCTAAAAATACAGCATTTTTTTATAAACGGGTTCTTAAAGGATTTTATTGGTTCCAATATAAGGTTTGTCGCAAAGTGACCTGAAAAATATGAGTCACAACCTGATCAACGCCCCTGGCCACTTTTGTGTGCTCTAAATAGTAATTGGTGTCAGCACTCAGCTTTGAATTGAACTGATAACCCAATCCCGCGCAGTATCGGCCACGTACCCAAAAAACATCTTCAGCTTCCTGGTATATATTAAAATTAAACTCTGCAAATGTGCGGTAAAAAAACGACTTGGGTGCGATGGGCTTTCCGTCAAATCGACCCTGATGCAGGATACGGTAACGCAAGCGTATCTTAAAATCGCGTACATCGTTATGCACATGTGTAAACATGCGCTCCTCAAGGCGAAAGCGGTGTTTTAATGATGAAGCCTGAAACCTGGGATAACTGATGTGAAAGGCCTGATGAGGCCGGTATTCATGACGGGTCACATCAACTTCTTCAGCGATATCATCATTTAATATATCATCCTTGTAATGAATACGGTTATACATGAAACCAAGATCATAACTATAGAAATCGTTGATCTTTCGACTGATATTACCTCTGAATCCCCACCTTGTCCATATGTTATTTCCTAAACCTAAATAAGAGCCTGCATCGATGTTCAGGGTGTACTTGTCGTTAAGCCGATGCCGTTGCACATATATTAAACGAAGTTCACCTGAACCATTGAACAGGTTAAAATCAAAATGTTGCTGGGCACTTGCCAACAAGCTAATGAGTAATAAAGGGAAGATTAGTATCCGTCTTTTTTTCATTCTTTATAATAGTATTCAACCCAAACAGGTTCGGATTGTTATAATCATTAAGAATTGCAAAGATATTAATTATCATTTTTAATTATTGTATTAAAAAAGTAAGATATGAGTTTTCAGAACTATCCAATTATAGCGATAGGAGCAAGTATAGCATCCATCAGTTTTATCCGCACCCTTCGTGAGAATGGTGATAAACGGAAGATACTGCTGGTGCATGGTGAAGATCGCTTGCCATATAAGCGCACCAAGATCAATAAAAACATGGTGCGCGGTTTTGATAAGGATGAGTTTAAAATAGCCGATGAACAATGGTACATGGATAATGATGTGACCTTGCTGTTTGACAGGGTAATCAACATTGACAGTGCAGAAAAGATGATCAGCACCAAGTCAGGGCAGGTATTTAGCTACGGAAAACTGCTACTGGCCACCGGTGCCGCATCTGTGGTTCCTAAACTCAGTGGTATTGAGCAACAGGAGATCCATAAAGTACAAAATGCCTATGATGTTGACCAGGTACTTGAGGCTTGTGCTGATAAGGAGCGTTTTTTGATCATTGGTGGTGGTGTTGAGGGTGTTGAAACAGCCGATCAGTTAATCAGAAAAGGAAAGCAGGTTATTTTGGCCAGCCGCATGAAGCAGCCTTTACAAAAACTGTTTCCCGAAAGTTTGCTTAACGTTTTGCTTGAAAAAATGCTGGCAAGAGATCTTAAGCTTTTCTCAGGTGTGTCTGTATCATCTGTTCGTAAGAAAGGTGTGGGCTATTGTACAACTATTTTAGGGCAGGAGCTGGAGTTTGATGCTGTGATTGCCTGCACTGGAGCTATACCTAATGTTGATCTGGCTGTTAAGGCCGACCTGAAAGTGGAACGTGGTATCGTTGTTAATGAGTACCTGCAAACATCAGATAAGGATATTCTGGCGGCGGGCGATGTGGCTCAACATAACCGGGGTGTTGTTACGGGTTTATGGCATGCTGCCGAACACCAGGGCAAACTGGCAGCGCTTAATGTGCTGGGAACTCCTCAACCGCATTCACTTCCTCCTTATCGCTTAAAAACGGAGGTGTTCGGATTGTTTATGTTTTCAGCAGCTTACGACTTGCTGGTGCCGGGACAGTATGAGGTGGTTGAAGAAAAAGATGGTGATATACATCGCTTTATGTATTATGAAGATGATAAGCTATTAGCTGCCGTTTTTATAAATGATAAAGACCGGGCTAAAACCTATCAACAAGCCCTGTTTGAAAAATGGGATAAAAATAAGGTCAAAGAGGAGTTACCGTTACCGGCTAAACTTGGTTTTTCATTCGCTCTAGGTTAATGAATGAGTAAATATTCAATAGATTGTATTTTTATGCATTACTCACTAATGCTTAATTATTTAAAGAAGTGCATTCAATCATTTTTTTAATTGCTTATGGTTTTTAAATTTGCGTCGAAGAAGAAACCAAATAAAATTTAAACCAAGTAGTCCATGATAAAAACTGTAGATACCGGTGTGTTCTCCGAAATTGGGGAACTGGAAGGTGTGATCTTACACACGCCGGGTAAAGAGGTTGAGAATATGACGCCCTCAAATGCAGAGCGTGCATTATATAGTGATATTCTGAACTTATCAGTTGCTGTTGATGAATACAAGCAATTTTCAGGCGTTCTGGAAAAAGTAACACAGACATACCAGGTTAAAGATTTACTGGCCGAGATATTGGAACAGCCCAAAATTAAACTTAGCCTGATCGAAAAGATCTGTACTTACGAACAGGTATTGAATATTAAGGAAGATCTGCTTGAGCTACCTGCACCTGAGCTAGCCCGTCAGCTCATTGAAGGAGTAAGCCTGAAAACAGATTCATTAACTACTTTCTTATCAGATGATCGTTACTCATTGCGACCATTGCATAACTTTTTCTTTACGCGCGACGCCAGTGTTACCATGTACGATAAGGTACTGATATCAAAAATGGCTAACAAAGTACGTGAGCGTGAAGCAATAGTAATGGAGGCGATCTTTAACCATTCGGCCCGTTTCAAAACACAAACGGTCAATCCGCTTAACTTCTATAATGTAGGAGCAGAAACAATGATCGAAGGTGGTGATGTGCAAATTGCCCGTGAAGATGTATTAGTGATCGGTAACAGTGCCCGTACCTCTTCCCAGGGAATTGATTTTATCATCAATCAGCTAAAGCAAAAGAAAGACCGTCATTACGTGGTGGTGCAGCAATTACCGGATACGCCTGAGTCATTCATCCATTTAGACATGGTGTTTACTTTCCTTGATAAGGATGCCTGTATGGTGTATGAGCCGTTAATTATGAAAGATAGCCGCTACAGCACTATATTAATTACGGTTGATAACGGTGAGGTTGCTTCTATTGAGAAAAAAGAAAACCTGGTTACCTGCCTTAAGGATTTGGGTATGGATATGAAACCGATCTGTTGTGGTGGCTCAAGTGATATCTGGACGCAGGAACGTGAGCAGTGGCACAGTGGAGCTAACTTTTTTGCCATGGGCCCTGGAAAGGTATTAGGGTATGCGCGCAACGTTTACACCATGGAAGAAATGAATAAGAATGGTTTTGAAATAATTAAAGCCAACGATGTTATTAGTGGCACTGTTGATCTAAAGGACTATGAAAAATATGTGGTTACCATAGGAGGTTCAGAACTGTCGCGAGGAGGAGGGGGTGCTCGTTGTATGAGTATGCCTGTGCGTCGCAAACCGGTTAAGTGGTAATATTACTAAAGCAGATATATTAAAGCGGGATTGTTCATGTAAACAATCCCGCTTTCTTTATTTTGTTGACGGGTTTTAATTTACAATTTGTTGTACCAGGTCAGAGGCTTCCTTAAGCGTTATAGCCGAGTATACTTTCAATCCTGATTCATCAATGATCTTCTTGCCACCTTCAGCATTGGTTCCTTGCAGGCGAACGATAATAGGTATGTTGATCTCACCAATGTTTTTATAAGCTTCAACAACACCGTTGGCCACTCTGTCGCAGCGAACAATACCACCAAAAATATTGATCAGTATAGCTTTTACATTAGGATCGTTCAGAATGATTTTAAGACCGGCCTCAACAGTTGTTGCATTGGCACCACCACCAACATCAAGGAAGTTGGCCGGATCACCACCTGATAACTTGATAATATCCATAGTAGCCATTGCCAGTCCTGCTCCGTTCACCATACATCCAACATTACCGTCAAGCTTCACAAAGTTAAGGTTGCTTTTGCTTGCTTCAGTTTCCGATGGATCTTCTTCACTCAGGTCACGCATAGCAGCATAATCAGGGTGACGGAATAATGCATTGTCATCAAGGTTAACTTTTGCATCAACAGCTAAGATCTTATTGTCTGATGTCTTTAAAACCGGATTAATCTCAAACATGGATGAATCGGTTGCCACATAAGCTTTGTATAAGGCATCAACGAATTTGGTCATTTCTTTAAATGCTTTTCCTGACAAGCCAAGATTAAAAGCAATTTTCCTTGCCTGGAATGCCTGAAGGCCAACACCCGGTTCTACTTCTTCCTTATGGATGAGGTGAGGCGTTTTTTCAGCAACTTCTTCAATGTCCATTCCTCCTTCAGTGGAGTACATGATTATATTTTTGCCTGTCGAGCGGTTCAGTAAAACACTCATGTAATATTCATCTGTTTCACTTTCTCCCGGATAGTATACATCCTGGGCAATCAGTACTTTGCTGACTAATTTTCCTTCCGGACCGGTTTGGTGTGTAACCAGGTTCATGCCAATGATGTCAGTAGCTCTTTCTTTAACTTCGTCCAATGATTTGGCAAGTTTTACACCTCCGCCTTTTCCGCGGCCACCTGCATGGATCTGCGCTTTTACAACCCACCAGCCTGTGCCGGTTTCCTCTTTGAGTTGTTTGGCTGCCTCAACAGCTTTTTCAGGTGTTTCAGCAACAATTCCTTCTTGTATAGCTACGCCGAATGATTTAAGTATCTCCTTTCCTTGATATTCGTGTATATTCATATTCTTTAGGATTTAATATTTCATTAAAGGGTACGATTATTATTCAATTACATATAAAAACAGGAATAGTGCTATTTTTGTTGTCAAAATTACCATGAATGAGAAAATTAAGAACAAGTGAGCTGAATCGTTTGAGCGTTGAAGAGTTCAAAAACAGTGATAAAATGCCCATTACTGTTGTGATGGATAACATCAGGAGTCTAAATAATGTTGGTTCGGTTTTCAGAACATCAGACGCCTTAAAGGTTGAAAAAATAATTTTGTGTGGAATTACTGCGACTCCTCCCAATAAGGAAATACATAAAACGGCATTGGGTGCAGAAGAATCAATGGATTGGTCGTATGAAGAGCAAACAGAGGATGCTATCGCTCAATTGAAAGAAGCCGGATATACGATTTGTAGTCTGGAGCAGGTGGAGAACAGTACGTCCCTTATCGATTTTCAGCCCCGAAGGGGAGAGAAGGTCGCTTTGGTTTTAGGTAATGAGGTCAAGGGTGTTCAGCAAAAGGTGGTTAATATCAGCGATGTTTGCCTTGAAATTCCTCAGTATGGTACCAAGCATTCATTCAATGTATCGGTTAGCGCCGGGATAGCATTGTGGGAGCTGTTTCGTAAGATGGCTTAGAGCTTAGTTTATTGTTTAACCTGTATACTTCGGGTTTTAAGGATATAAAAAAAGGGTGAATCAAACGATTCACCCTTTTTTTATATGTCGTATTATTGATTACTGAATAATAGACTTGAAAGTTGCATCTTCGAAGAATTTAGCAAATTCCATGTCTGAAGCAGCAGCAGTCTTGAATTTAGCATCAAGTTCACAAGCTTTACGTAAGCTGTCAAACATCATGTCATTCTCAGCAGTTCTTGCACCAACAATTGCTTTTAAGTAGTATTTGAAACCTACTTCCATTGTGTTAGCGTTGATAGTAGACAAAGCAGCATCGTACTTAGTAGCTAAGATCTTAGCTAAAGCAGCGTTACAGCTTGTGCTATTACCAAAGTAACGGATAGCAGCATCATAATCACCTTTGTGGATTGAAACAATACCTAAGTTGTTGTCAAGCTCAGCACCAGCACCAGCAGCAGCACCGAAATACTCTTCAGCTTTAGCAACATCACCTTCGCGAAGAGCAATAACACCTAAGTTGTTGTTTACTTCAGCAACACCACTTTTAAGGCTGTTAGCTTTTTCGAAAGCAGCTTTAGCACCAGCGATATCACCTTTAGCATAAAGAACACAACCAATGTTGTTTTGAGCTCTCCAGCACTTAGCGTGTTTAGAAGCAGCTTCTTTGTAAATTCTTAATTGCTCATCTAAGTCTTCAGTTAAAGTAGCGGCATAAAGAATTTCTTCTAAGTTCAATTCGCTTGGGTTGCTGGCAGCTAATTCCTTAATTTCTTCATCGCTCTTACCAATAACTTCAGCATTGATAGACATTTGAGAACGACGTAATTGAGGAAGAATTTCGTCAGCAATTACACTGAAAGTTTCTGACATATTCTTGATTTCACGCTCGCGTACTTCAGGATCACTGTACATAGAAAGAACACGTAAGATCAGTTCTTTGTCCTGAATATCAGATTTTGTCATTAATTCCTGGAATCCTTCCCAGTCTTCTGGAGTATTTTTCAAAGTGTACATTGCATCATCAGTACCACCTTCTACTTTAGCTTTCTTCATTTCGCGTGTGATATAGTCTTTAGCTACTTTCTCACGACGAGTTGCTAATTTGCTGTTTAAGTCAGCTGGTCCGTCTGGAGAAGCATAAGCAGAAATATCAACACCTTTGAAGTTGATGTTTTCAGCACCCTGAATTTCTTTCATGTACTCTTTTAAAGCAGCGATGTCTTCTTTTCTTAATTCAGAACCACGAATGTTAGACTGCTGGATAAGGAAGAAAAGGTCAGCTGTTTTTGCGTTAGCAATGATTCTTTGGAAAGCATCATCACCGATAGCAGCTTTAGCACCTTGATCAGCTACTAATTCTGAAGTTGAGATAACACCATCAGCAATTTTGTAATCTTCAAAATCTTTAGTTGTTGAACCTTTAGTTGCTTTGATACGAACAACAAGGTCAGAAACTCTCATGTTCTCATTGTAAGGAACAGAGTTGCTGTAAGTGAATGTACCACCTGTTGCGTTAGAAATAACTTTGTCGTTACCGTCAACATTTTCACCTTGCACGCGGTAAGAAGGGAAAGCAGTTTCTCCTCCTTCGTATACTAATACAGGAGTTGCTTCAATGCTTACGTTTTTGTCGAAGTATTTTTCAGGAAACTGAACTGTCACATCAAGATCAACTTGTCCTGCGTGTGCTTCTAATACTGGAGGATTGACTGAATAACTAACGTCTTTAGCACCTTTGTTCATTTTGTCTAAACCAGAACAGCTTGCTAATAACGCTGCTACGGCTAGAGATGCAATTAGAGAAATTCTAATTCTTTTCATAATGTTTACCCAATTATTTGTTTTTGACTTTATTCTACAGTGTCTCCTGCAAAATTAAAAATGTTTTTAAAAAATTAAATAGAGATAAGTCATTATTTGACGTTATCGACCATTAAAGATAAAGAAATAAAGGAAAATATACAGTTTAATCATCAAAAACATAAGATTAATCTTTACAGAATGCAATTTTGGTCAAATGTTGATCCCTGTTTATCTCCCCTGCAAAACAGGTTTCGAAAGGTTTTTTTTCATGAATCCATAGACCATTGTTGCCTTTTTTTTAACTCAAATTTTACCTTGTTTCCCACAGTATTATCTTACTTAAGAAGGATTATTGGCTTTATTTTGCATTGTTTACTGAGCGTACCTCATTGGTAATATAAGATGATTAAATAGGCGCTAAGGAGCAGATAAACAGTTCTTAGTGGTGTGTTAATAGAGCTTGTTTTTTAGCTTGAGCTTATTCTCTTTTAATTTACCACCTGAATAGCCGATCAGCATTCCGAAGGCCCAACCTATACTGGCATTGGCAATCATCATTTCTGTTCCGTTTACAAGCGAGGCCAAAAGACCTAAAGATACTCCACAAAGCATTCCAATAGTGGTGAATGATGATGTTATGCGACCTTTAACGTGTTGTTGGTGTGTGTGCTTGAGATGTTTCTGTGTTTCTTCGGCCCACTGATCGAATCTTTTAATGGTAGCTATGTCCTGCTTAAATAAGGGACGAATATTGGCAACAAAAGCTTCCCCTTCATTGCTGAATTTTTTGCAATGGGTGCACTTAGCCATATTATTATCAAGAACATTCATTAAACGTGGTAATACGGCCAGGCTTAGTGATCGTATTTCTGCCTTTGGAATGTCTTTAAGCTGGTCGTTGAGCAAATCAAATGCTTCTTCTTGCTTCATTGTGTATTGCTTGGGTGTTTTCCTGGATGTAAAATATGAAAAATATCGGGTGGAACAAAAAAGGCCTGCTCATTGAGCAGGCCTTGGCTAAATATATGAGTTGATACTTAGTCTTTTTTAGGCTTCTCTTTGCGCTCAGGTCTTGGTAATAATACCTTACGCGAAAGCTTCAGTTTACCTGATCGTTGATCGACCTCAATTAACTTCACCTCAACTTCTTCACCTTCCTTAAGTGCATCCTCTACTTTTTCAAGTCTTCTCCACTCAATTTCAGAGATGTGTAACAGACCATCTTTACCAGGAAGAATTTCAACGAAAGCACCAAATGGAACGATCGACTTCACTTTTCCACGGTAGACTTCGCCAACTTCAGGAACCGCTACGATAGCTTTTACTTTAGCAGTAGCTGCATCAATTGAATCTTTGTTTGAAGCAGAAATAGCTACGTGACCTACATCCCCTTCTTCTTCAATTGTTATAACAGTATCAGTAGTAGCCTGAATTTCCTGAATGATCTTACCACCAGGGCCGATCACAGAACCGATCATATCCTTAGGAATATCGAAGCTGATGATACGCGGAGCATGTGGTTTGTAATCTTCACGTGGTTCAGTAATGGTCTCCTCAATTTTGTCAAGGATATGCAAGCGTCCTGCTTTAGCTTGATTTAAGGCTTGTTCCAGAACTTCGTATGATAAACCATCAACCTTAATATCCATTTGGGTAGCGGTAATACCATCACGTGTACCGGTTACTTTAAAGTCCATGTCACCAAGGTGGTCCTCATCACCTAAAATATCTGAAAGTACAGCGAATTTACCAGATTCCTTATCGGTAATCAGACCCATTGCAATACCTGAAACAGCTTTCTTAACAGGAACACCAGCATCCATAAGAGCTAAAGTACCTGCACAAACAGTTGCCATTGATGATGAACCGTTTGATTCAAGAATATCAGAAACTATACGAACAGTATAGGCATAGTCTTCAGGTAGCATGCGTTTCAATGCGCGGAAAGCCAGGTTTCCATGACCAATCTCACGACGGCTGATACCGCGCGCAGGGCGTGCATCACCTGTTGAGAATGGAGGGAAGTTGTAGTGTAACAAGAAGCGCTCATAGCTTTTGTTCATGACATCGTCAATCAACTTCTCGTCTAACTTGGTACCCAGTGTTACAGTTGTTAATGACTGCGTTTCTCCACGTGTAAATACTGCTGAACCATGAGGTCCCGGCAAATAGTCTACTTCACTCCAGATATGACGGATTTCATCAGTTTTACGACCGTCCAAACGTACTTTCTCGTCAAGAACAACCTTGCGAACAGCCTCTTTTTCAACGTCGTGGTAATATTTCTTGATCAATCCCTCAGGAGCTTCTTCCTCAGAATCTTCAGGGTAGTTTTCAGCTATAAACTCTTCACAAATAGCTCCGAATGCATCGATGCGCTCGTGCTTGTTTGGATTGGCTGATTTTGCAACTGCATATGCTTTATCGTATGTAGCTTCCCATACTTTCTTTTCAAGCTCCTCATCGTTCTCTTCGTGGCAATACTCACGCTTCTCAGTCTTACCAAGAGCTTCCATCATCTCGATTTGAGCCTGGCACTGTACTTTGATAGCATCATGAGCCACCTTCATTGCCTCTAACAACTCAGTTTCTGAAACTTCAGACATTTCACCTTCTACCATCATAATATTTTCCATGGTAGCTGCTACAATAATGTCCATGTCAGCTTCAGCTAACTGTGTAGCTGTAGGGTTAACTAACAATTCGCCGTCAACACGTGCAACTCGTACTTCAGAGATAGGACCGTTAAACGGAATGTCCGAAACAGCCAAACAAGCAGAAGCTGCTAAACCGGCCAGCTGATCAGGTAAAACCTCTGCGTCAGCCGAAATAAGATTTACAGTAACAAATGTATCTGCATGGTAATCGTCCGGGAAAAGTGGACGTAAAGCACGGTCAATTAGGCGAGAAACTAATATTTCGTAATCAGATGGACGCGCTTCTCTTTTCTGAAATCCACCAGGGAAACGTCCAACAGCCGCGTATTTCTCTTTGTACTCAACGGTTAGTGGCATAAAATCCACATCAGGTTTCGCGTCTTTTGCAGAAACAACCGTCGCTAATAAATAGGTATTACCCATTTTTACAACTACCGAGCCGTCAGCTTGTTTCGCTAACTTACCTGTTTCAATGGTAATTGTTCTGCCATCACCCAGTTCAATAACTTTTTCAAATGGTTCAATCATGACAATTTTTTATTCTTTTTTATCCTTCTTTTATCACCGCCAAAGATATGTATTAAACTTTGATTACGATAAAAAAGAAAGGGTTTGTTTTATATTTAGTCTCAATAAATTAAGCAAAATGGTAAATTTAGGAGGGAGTTTGAAGAAAGTATCCAAAAAAAAGAAGGCAACTACCTGCGGTAATTGCCTTCTGAATGCTTTGCTTAATTGCTTACTTACGAATACCTAAGTCTGCAATAAGAGAACGATATCTTACGATATCTTTTTTCTTTAAATAGTCTAATAAGCTACGACGCTTACCTACTAATTTAATCAACGCATGCTGCGTGCTATAATCTTTACGATTTGACTTAAGGTGTTCAGTCAAATGAGAAATACGGTATGAAAATAATGCAATCTGGCCTTCAGTAGAACCAGTATCAGTATTCGACTTTCCGTACTTTTCGAAGATTTCTTGCTTTTTCTCTTTTGTTAAGTACATAATACTTTATTTAAATATATTTTGCGGGTGCAAAGATAGATATAAATTTCATTGTAACAAGAGAATGGTTATTAGTTTTTTACAAAAAAAAACAGGCCGACCAATGTCAACCTGCTTTTTATAGTATTGTCCTGAATCAAACAGATGTTGTTGAGTCTAATTCAAGATGTTTTTTCTAGTAACCACGCTCTTCAGCCATTTTTTGCATTTCCTGGTTGAAGATCTCTTCAAATTTAGCTTTGTCATAGTCAACCTGAAGTTTTTGGTTGCTACTCATCTTGTTACTGATGCCATTAAGAATATCTTCCTTACTAACTTCCACAGCTACAAAGCCTCTGTATTTGCCATTGGGTAATACGCTTTTTTTCTGACAGGCTACCACAACATTTGTAATGGTTTCATCGGCAACTTCACGTGTAAGATTCTCAAACTTGGCTTCAAATTCTGATGCATCACCAAATTCGCGCTCATTCACATACCTGTCAGTTACTGATTTTGTGCTTGAACTGATCAGGGTTACTAATCTTTGTTTGGCATTAAGAAGTGCTTTTTCTTCAGCTAAACTCAAGTCAGAACTGGTAGCCATAGCACTGGCACGGAAATAATTTTTATCTGACCGGCCTTTATCTTCACAAGGCATATCTTCAAGGATTGTTCCTACTTCAGCATTAGTGCTAACCTTTTCCTTAGATTTACAGGCGTTGAAACTTACTAAAACAACCAGTGTTAAAATAGCTGCTCCAAAAAATCTTTTTGTATTCATAATATAAGTATTTGGGTTTCTAATTTTATTTTACACGGAATTGTATATCAAAAAGCGAACCAAATTTTAACATGGCTTAACAAATATTCAAATTCAGTGCAATTGTAATGTATACTTAGTTGACTTAAAAAAGTTGTTAGCAATATAAAAAATTAACACAAACAATGGTTTAATTCAATATTAACTGATACTTGCTGAACTACTTATGGTTTGTTCATTGCCGGTTAATATTAATTCAAATTGCTCAATCTGATTAGGTGAGCCAAGTACAAATAATTTATCAGCCGGTGTAATTTCTATGTCAGGAGAAGGATTAAACAGATAAGCACCTTCAGCAGTTTTTATACCAACCAGATTAGCTCCTGATTTCTCGCGAAGCCTTAATTCCCGTATCGTCTTCTTGTAATTGGCAACAGCCAGTTTATTACAGTCGATCTCCATTAACTGAACATCTTTTGACCGCTGTAATAGTATGTATTCTATGAATTCAACAACATCAGGTTGTGTAACCAGTTTAGCCATGCGTTGTCCTCCTATACGGTCAGGCATAATCACATTGGTAGCACCGGCGCGGCGTAGTTTGGTGTCGGAACGAAAATCACTGGCCCGACTGATTATTTTCAGCGACGGATTCATTTCAGCAGCTGTCAAAACCACAAACATATTGTCGGCATCATTAGGAAGTGCTGTGATCAAAGCACGGGCTTTTCGTATCTGTGCAGCATCAAGTACTTCTTCAGAACTGGCGTCTCCTTGCACATATAAGAGTTCTGGATCTTCCAGGATGCGCGATACAACATGGTCACGCTTTTCAACAATGACGAATTGCTCACCGTGTTCAGCCAGTTCAACGCAAGCCTGGTAGCCATTACGACCAAAGCCGCACACAATAACGTGATCTTCTAATTTGACAATCTTTTTTCTCAATTGATACGCTTTATATGATTGGTGTAATACTCCTTCAAAAATAATACGGGTTACTTGTGTGATTACGTAACCAAAAATTCCTAAGCTAAAAATAATAAGAAAAACGGTAAAAATCTTACCTCCATCAGTTAAAGGCACAACTTCGCGAAAACCAACCGTGGCCATCGTGATCACAGTCATGTATACAGCATCAACAAATCGATAGCTCTCAATGAGCATGTATCCCACTGATCCGATAGCAATAGTTAAGACCAATAAACCACCTGCCGTTAGCAGTGCTCTAATGGTATCATGGTATACTGTATTGTTTTCTACGCTTTGCATAATACTTTATGACCGATATGACAAGTCAAACACTTGTTGTGGTTGCAATAGTTTTTCTTCAGGTGAAGCAGGGCTTGTGCCTGTGCTTCATTTTTTGACAAAATACCAATAGCAGCCCAGTTCTCAATTGTTTTATTCTTTTCTGCGGGTTGTTGATAAAGATAATCAATGATTTTCTCTTTTTGTTCCTCATCATGGTGTTTTGCTGAATATATAAACAGATAAGGTATGATTGTGTTGTATATAATCCGTAAGCGCGATTGTTTTCCTAATGTTTTGGCAGATGAACGGGAAGACCGCATGTTCAATCTGTAATGCTCCTTCCAGTAGTCTGATATCGTTATTTGCATGTTCAATAAAGGGTGACTGGTATTTTTCAAATTGAGCAATGGGTCAAAGCATCCTTTTAGTGATGCAATAAGTTGACTTAATTGTGCTAAACGAATGGTAGGAAAATTGGCAGGTCTTAATCGGTGGAATTTCCAAATATGCCCGTCAATAGCCTTTAGCTGGTACTTTTGACTTAAAAATACATACTCTTTTTTTAGTTCTTTTGCATAATGATCTGTCATAGCTTCGTTTAAAAAGCCTGCTTGTCCCAACAATAAGGCTTCGACCTGAAACGGATTATCAGCATGTTTAAGTAAAGTGGTAAAAGGAGTTTGTCGTGCCATTAATTCAAAAGGTAAACCATTGATCCCAAAGCCAAAGCTGCGACACAACAAGATGAAGAAGACCTGGTCCCAATTATTTTTTGATTCCTCCAGCAATGCCTCTATTAAGATTGATTTCTCTTCCAGTTTCTCGATCAGCAGGCGTTCGATCCATTGGTGAAGGGTAAATTCATTGATGCCTGAAACCACATCAGCACACGGAATCCATAATTCATTAAAATATAGTTGCTGGTATTTTAATTGTAATTCTTTGCCTATCTCAATAAGGCATACAGGTATTTCTCGTTGTTTGGAGTTAAGAGTCGTAGAAGAGTTTTTCTCCACCACATGCAGAATGACATTGTCATAGGCTGAATCCTTGTGGTGTTGATGCTCATACCATTCTTTTGCGTTCTGATGAATTTCTACATTGCCGGCCCAAAGCGTACCATCAATTTTTATTTTCGCATTAAAAAAGTCAGGACCACCATCTGTGTTCTTAGTCCCAGGATGTATAACTTCCACACTTTCCCCATTGATGGTGAATAGTTCGGGTTTGTACAATTTATGCTGCCAGATATAATGCAAAAATTCTTCGTTCATAGGGTTGTGGTTTTGATTCTGAAATTAATTCTTTTGACAAGAAGCGCAAATAGGTTTACTATTCAGAATAAACAAAAAGCCCGAAACATAAATGTTTCGGGCTCTCCTATATCTATAGATGTCTTGTTTATATCAAGCCATGCTTTTTTAATAAGGCTTCCATGTCCTTTTGAACAACAATCGCATTTTCACGCGCTTTTGCGGCAAAATCTTCAGCATCGCTTGCATAAATAATACCGCGACTGGAGTTAACCAACAATCCACATTTGCTGTTCATCCCGTTTTTAGCAACTTCTTCCAGACTACCTCCCTGAGCACCTACACCTGGTACTAACAAGAAATGGTTAGGAATCAGTTTGCGTATATCGGCCAACATTTCTGCTTTAGTTGCACCAACCACATACATCAGGTTCTCTTCAGTTCCCCATTGGGCACTTGTTTTTATTACTTTCTCATAAAGTTTTTCGTCATTCTCTTCCATGAACTGGAAATCAAATGCTCCTTTATTTGATGTAAGAGCAAGAAGAATCACCCATTTATCAACATGAGTCAGAAAAGGTTTTACTGAATCTTCACCCATATACGGAGCAACAGTTACAGAGTCAAACTCCATGTGATCGAAGAATGCTTTTGCATACATCGCAGAAGTATTTCCAATATCACCTCTTTTGGCATCGGCAATAATGAAAATATCAGGATGATTGTACTTGATGTAGTTAACCGTTTTCTCCAGAGAATTCCAGCCATTAACACCTAAGCTCTCGTAAAAAGCTAAATTTGGTTTGTAAGCTACGGCTACATCGTGCGTTGCATCAATAATCTGCTTGTTGAAAGCGAAGATTGGATCAGTCGTGTCTAACAGGTGACGTGGTATTTTATTGATGTCGGTATCTAAGCCAACACATAAAAAACTCTTTTTCTTTTTAATGTTTTCAAAAAGCTCTTGTGATGTCATATTATTTAGCTGTTAGCTGCTGGCTATTAGCCACTAGCTTGTTATTATTAAATCTTCTGCTTAAAACTTATTACATTTCGCTTGCTTTCAATCGTTCAGCGTTTTCTTCAACGATCAGTTTATCGATGATCTGCTGAATATCTCCGTCCATTATAGCAGGTAAGTTGTATAATGTCAGGTTGATACGGTGATCGGTTACACGTCCCTGCGGATAGTTGTAGGTACGTATCTTAGCTGAGCGGTCACCTGAAGATACCATGGTCTTACGCTGTGATGAAATCTCGTCCAGGTACTTTTGATATTCAAGGTTATACAAACGTGTACGTAATTCAGCCATTGCCTTATCCAGGTTCTTAAGCTGTGATTTCTGATCCTGACAAGTAACAACAATACCTGATGGAATGTGTGTTAGTCGGATGGCAGAATAAGTAGTGTTTACTGACTGACCACCAGGCCCTGAAGCACAGTAGGTGTCTTTACGGATATCTTCTGTTTTAAGTTCAATGTCAAACTCTTCGGCTTCAGGAAGTACAGCAACAGTTGCAGCTGAAGTATGAACGCGACCTTGTGTTTCAGTTTGAGGAACACGCTGCACACGGTGAACACCCGATTCGTATTTTAAAATACCATACACTCCGCTTCCGGTAACATTCATTACGACTTCTTTATAGCCCCCCGATGTACCTTCGTTGCTGTTGGTTATTTCAACGCGCCATCCTTTGTCTTGGCAGTATTTAGTATACAATCGTGCTAATTCACCGGCAAAAATACTGGCCTCGTCACCACCTGTACCAGCCCTGATCTCAAGCACAGCATTTTTACTATCCTGGGGGTCGGCAGGAATTAAAAGAACTTTAATTTCTTCTTCCATCACAGGAAGCTTAGCTTCCAATTCGTCCAACTCCATTTTAGCCATCTCTTTCATCTCCGGATCAGTCTCCTCTTTGAGCATCTCCTTTGTTGATTCAATGTTCTTAAGGGTGTTTTCAAATTCATTACGAACTTCAACAACCTTCTCAAGCTCTGAGTATTCTTTGTTGAGCTTTACATATCTTTTGGTGTCTGCAATTACTTCCGGGTTGGTTATTTGTTCTGATACTTCCAGGAAACGTAAGCGAAGACCTTCCAGCTTCTCAAGTAAATCGTGTTGTGCCATATCTTAATTGTGACAATCATTAAACAATTGATAGAGGCTTTTTTGCCTACCATTTACAAAGACATCGGTGTGTCTAGTATTCGAAGGTGCCAAATTCACTTTCGATGGTAAGTTTTTTGCCTTCGTGCGCTTCTACACGGCCAACAACTTGTGCGTCGATGTTAAATGATTTGGCAATTTCGATGACCTTATCAGCCTTTTCAGGAGATAAGTATATTTCGTAACGATGCCCCATGTTAAAAACCTTATACATTTCTTTCCAGTCTGTACCCGATTCTTCATGAATCGTTTTGAAAAGAGGAGGAACATCAAACAAATTATCTTTAATAACATGAACGTTATCTACGAAATGTAACACTTTGGTTTGCGCACCGCCCGAGCAATGAACCATACCGTGGATATCACTTCGCATTTCGTCCAGTACTTTTTTAATAACAGGAGCATAGGTTCTGGTTGGTGACAACACCAGCTTACCTGCATCAAGGGGAGAGTCTTTAACGCTATCGGTCAGTTTATAGTTACCTGAGTAAACCAGTTCTTCAGGCACAGAACCGTCAAAACTCTCGGGGTATTTTTCGGCAAGGTACTTGGCAAATACATCGTGGCGGGCTGAGGTTAAACCATTACTTCCCATTCCACCATTGTATTCTTTCTCATATGTAGCTTGTCCTGATGAAGACAAACCAACAATCACATCGCCCGCTTGAATGGTGTGATTAGAGATCACATCGCTGCGCTTCATTCGACAGGTTACCGTACTGTCAACAATAACTGTTTTCACAAGGTCACCCACATCAGCCGTTTCACCACCTGTCGGGAAAATGCTGATGCCCATTTCACGCAATTCGGCCAGTAACTCATCTGTTCCATTGATAATAGCAGAAATAACTTCGCCGGGAATCAGATTCTTGTTACGACCAATGGTTGATGATACAAGAATGTTTTCTGTTGCACCAACGCACAACAGGTCATCTACGTTCATGATAATGGCATCCTGGGCAATGCCTTTCCAAACTGATACATCACCTGTTTCTTTCCAGTAGAGATAAGCCAGTGATGACTTGGTTCCTGCACCATCAGCATGCATGATGTTACAATATTCATCATCGCCCCCAAGAATATCAGGAACAATTTTGCAGAATGCCTGCGGGAACACTCCTTTGTCAATGTTTTTAATGGCGTTGTGTACATCTTCTTTTGAAGCAGAAACGCCGCGTTGATTGTATCTCGAATCTGAGCTCACAAGTATAAATTTATCAGTTTTTTACCCTATTTCGGAGTGCAAAAATAGTACAATCTTTCGGCATCATCAAAAAAGATGGTAGATATTAGAGCGACGGGGTAATCGTCAGTCAAAAGTTCTTTAAATACAGGAGTAAAAAGATGCAGTATTGTGGCAGGGGAAGGGAAGTTGGCTCTGATTGAATGAAGACTGGTCTTATATGGCATTGATAATCGTGTTAAATTGTATTTTTGTCATTTAAATACCATTACTTAACAGACAGGAAATAGAGTATGCTTAAAAAGATTGATGCCTTTATTCTGGGGCTCCTGACAATGATATTGCTGGCCTGGTTTTTTCCTCAGCCAGGTATTTATAACGGTTCCGTTAACCTTGAATTGCTCACAGATATTGGCATAACCCTGATTTTCTTTTTCTACGGATTAAAATTAAGCCCGCAACAAATGAAAGAAGGGCTTAGTAATTACCGTCTTCATCTGCTTATTCAACTGGCCACTTTCGTCTTGTTCCCCTTATTGGTTATTGCATTCAAACCATTGATGCATACCGGGGAACAACAAATGATATGGTTAGCGATGTTTTTCCTGGCAGCGTTACCCTCTACAGTTTCATCGTCGGTCGTAATGGTTGTTTTGGCCCGTGGGAATATGGCGGGAGCTATTTTCAACGCCAGTATATCCGGATTGATCGGGATTGTGCTTACCCCATTATGGATGGGTTTGTTCTGGAGTGCTGAAGGGACATTTGATTTTTCAGAGATCATTGTCGACCTGGTCATTAAAATCCTGGTTCCTGTCATGGTCGGTTTATTGCTGCACAGGTATTTTGGAAGGTTTATTAAAAGGCACCTGAAGCTTTTGGCACGATTCGATAAAATGGTGATTCTATTAATCGTTTATAAGAGTTTCAGTAAGTCGTTTACTGCCGGATTATTTGAAGAAATAAGTCTGCTTGACTTACTGCTGATAGGAATCTCAGTATTGGTCTTGTTTTTTGTTGTTTACGGCATTATTGGACTGGCCTCAAAAGCTATGGGTTTTAACAGGGAAGATACAATTGCGGCTTTATTCTGTGGCTCAAAAAAATCGCTGGTACACGGAACGGTTTTTTCCAAGGTGTTGTTTCAAAATGCTACAGGACAGGGATTGTTCCTGGTGCCTATTATGATCTACCATGCCTTGCAATTAATTATTGTCAGTTTTATTGCAGAGAAAAAAGGCAGAGCTGCTGGTTAATATGCCTCATAAACATAGGTGGTTAACTATTGAACATGATTGTCCGGCAGATGATGTTGATAGTTAATATATTTGAGCATGTCAATTATGCATTAATATCTTACTGCTTTTTGATGCGTTTAAACAAATCAGCTATGAGAATCTATCTTTTCAGTCTATTATTGGCAATTGTTGTATGCTCATGCCAGCCCGGGACTATCTACATTACTAACAAGGGTTATTCAGATTACAGGATTGTGCTAAATGCCCAGGCTACACCTTCCGTTAAGGATGCTGCGGAAATACTTCAAAGGTATATATACGAATCGACACAAGTTAAGCTACCTGTTCTTGTAGGTGATGTAGAGGGTAATAGCTATGTTATCCGTCTGGCTGTTGGGGAAGAAAAGGAAAACCCGTATGTAAATTATTATATGGAAGGAAACAACCTGTATATTGAAGGTAGTGATGAGCAGTATCTGAAATATGCAGTTTATGAATTCCTCGAAAGAGAACTGGCTTGTCGTTTTTGGTCCCCGGATTCAGAAACCGTCCCAAAAACAGACAGGTTGCAGATTAATAAAGATAGAACTTACAGATATTCCCCGCCGGTCCATGTGCGTACCGTTCATTCCAAATTATTTTATGAGCATCACGACTTTGCAGATAAGCAAAGGGTTACCTACGAGGCATTCCCCATGTACGCGTCAGGAGCAAGGGTGCATACTTTTCATCGCTTCCTTCCTGCAGACAGGTACTTTGATGATTATCCTGAATATTATGCACTTGTTGATGGAAAAAGGCGAACAACCCAACTTTGCCTAAGTAATCCTGAAGTGCTGAAGATTATTAAAGATACGGTTGCCGGTATTTTTATTAATAACCCTGACGCTTCGGTGGTTTCAGTAAGCCAGGATGATAATACACAGTATTGCCAATGTGAAAACTGTGCAGCAGTTGATAAAGAGGAGGGGAGTCCGTCAGGCTCCATGATTCGTTTTGTCAATGCGGTTGCCGAATCGTTCCCTGATAAGACCATATCAACCCTGGCCTATCAGTATACCCGGAAAGCATGTAAGACCAAACCCTTGGATAATGTATTGATCACCCTTTGTTCCATTGAATGTGACCGCAGTGTACCTATTGAAGAGGGATGTTCTGACTTTGCAACTGATCTGAATGGCTGGAAATACCTGACTGAGAATATCAGGATATGGGATTATACAACACAGTTTACCAATTTTCTGGCTCCATTCCCCAATATTTACACACTGGAACCGAATATTAGTTTCTTTACTGATAATAATGCCAGGTGGATATTCGAACAGCATAGTCATAACCCGAGTGAACTTTTTGAGCTTAGGTCTTATTTGCTGGCCCGCCTGTTATGGGACCCGCAACGTAATACGGATGTACTGATACGGGAGTTTTGTGATGGTTACTATGCTGAGGCAGGCCATAAGGTAGCTCAGTATATCGGTCAGGTACATAAAGAACTGGCAGAATATCCTGATTTTTTCCTCTTTCTGTATGGAGGTCCATCTCAGGCCTTTGATTCTTTTTTGAGAGCTGAAGCATTGGATAATTATAATCAGATCTTTGATGAGGCTGAAACCGCTGTGTCAGATCAGTCAGAACTTCTAAAACGTGTTAAACGTGCCAGGTTAGGAGTGAGGTATGCGACCCTTGAGGCTTGCCGTGCTAACCTATCTGAGAAATACTCGCTAAGTAACAGTAATCTTGTTACGAGAGAAGTACAGGAGTTTAAAAATAGTTGTGAGGGAGGAGGGATTACCATGATGAATGAAACCCGCTTTATGGTGTCTGATTATCTCAATTTGTATGAGCGCAACCAAAAGCGTGCAGCAGGTTATAACCTGGCTTCCAATAAACCTGTGACCCTTTTGACCAAAGCTCGTAAATATGCTGATGAAGATCCACAAACACTTACTGATAATGCATTTGGAGGGGGGAGTTTTTATGCCAGCTGGTTAGGATTTGAAGGAAACGATATGGTGGCTGTTATTGATCTGGGACAAAAACAGGAGATCAATAAGATATCAACCGGCTTTTTGCAGGTCATGAATCATGTTGTGTTTTTTCCTGTTGAGGTTAAGTATTATGCATCGGTCAATGGTGAAAACTATCACTCTTTGGGTACGGTAAAGAACAAACGGCCATTGAGAAAAGATAGTAAGGTAAATGATACACAGTTGTTTGATTTGTCCTTTTCATCGACTGAAGCAAGGTACATTAAGGTAAAGGCTAAAAATCTGGGAACGGCGCCTGAGTGGCATCATGCTGTTGGTCTGCCTTCATGGATATTTGCCGATGAGGTACAGGTAATACCATCTAGATAATTAAATGTGCTGGTATAATGCCGTACATATACATAGTGCTTTTAGGGGTGAAAAGAGCTTAAGAGGCATTATGAATAGTAATTGTTATAAATTAAAGGCTATTGGAAAGAGGCAGGTATTTTTTTAGTATCATTGCAGCCTTTTAAAAAAGCCATGGAAGAGATAGGAAAATATATTGCCGTTTATCTGGCTGGTGCAACCGGTATCTGGAAAGGAATCCCGGTTGGTATTGCACTGGGTTTAAAACCTTGGATGACGGCTTCTTTAGTCACCTTAGGTGCTGTATCATCAGCTTTATTGGTTTATTTCTCTGGCGAGCCTTTTCGTAAGTGGCTCATGAATAAATACGGGAGTAAAACTTTTGAAGCTAAGAAAGCCAAATTCTCCAACTGGATGGAGAAATACGGGGTACATGGTCTGGGTTTAATGGTGACAGGCTTATTAGGGCCTTTTATTGCACTGGTTATTGGAATGGCGCTTCTTGATAATACCCGTAAATTCTTGTTTTATCTGCTAATGGGTATAGTCCTTTGGTCATTTGGTATTACTTATTTGTCTGAGCCGCTGGTTTTGTTGGTAAGGAAGTTGTTTTAAACAATGGCAAGGGTAATACCTTCCGAATGGCTTTTTCAAGCTGTAACCAGCAGGCTGTAGGTCTGCCATATCATAGCCCGGGCAAAGCGCTCCAGCGTCCGAAAAGAGCACAACATTCATATTTATAGGAATTTGCAAGCTGATAATCAGCTCTCCTCCTAACAAAGGAGAAGAGAGGTGTTTTACGTCTTTGTATTTAACAAAATAACCCACCTGGTGGCATTGTATCAATGTAGTACCTGCCCGCTACCATCCATGGGTCTTTTTCGGATCAACCTCGCTGCCAGCGAGGTTGATCCGAAGGATTACCGAAGAATTACCGAAGAAGCTCCGAAGGGTTACCGAAGCCATACTTAATAAATACCGAAGAAAACTCAATGCATTACTTAATTAGTCCCTAAGAGTTACCGAAGGCATTTTCAGGGAAGTAATTAGCCACATTCATATATTACACCCTTGTTGATGGTGATTATTGTTAAATACGGGAGGGATGGGGAATTTAGCTGTTTGTTCGATTATTTGTCGATAGTTATCAGGAGCCGAATTGTTGATTGGTGAAGCTGATAGTTGAGGGCTTTAACAGTTGATTTGTTGAACTGATAAGCAAATGATCTTTTCATCGAATTAACTTTTGTAGTGCCCCGTGCATAGTCCCGGGTCTCACTACTCATCTCTCACCTCTCATCTCTCAATCGATTTGTCAACAAGCAATTTACTCCTTTATCCTAAACTCAATACGCCTGTTTAATTTGTGGGCAGCCTCTTTGTTTGAATTACCTCTTATTTGTCTGATAAACCGTTGTGACAGCACATCGCCTTCATCGAGGAACTTATATTTTTTTGCCTGACGCTTACTTAAGGTAACGGGTTCAGTGTCGCCAACTCCCTTTGCTGATAAACGTTCAGTAGCTATTCCTTTTTGCATTAAATAATCCATAACAGCCTGTGCTCTTTTTTGTGAAAGAACAACTGCCTGAGAGCCTGATCCTTCTCCTGATGCGTGGGCTACTATTTCAAGAACAATAGCTTTATTCATGCCTAATATTGCCGCAAGGCGATCCAGTTCTTGTTGAGAATCAGAATTTAATGATTCATCATCTTTTGCAAAATGTATGTTTTTCAGAACGATAGCATCTTCCATCGGCATCATTCCCACTTCATATTCAAATTCCTTGTTATCGGCCAATCCAATAGTTGAAAGTTTGTGTTTGTAATTGAAGTAACCTTTCGAGGCTACCATAAAGACATATTCAGTGGAAGGTGCCAGTTTAGCCCCAAAGCTTCCGTCATTACGGATGTTGAGTTTAACATTCGTACCATCTGTACCAATTAACCGAAGGTATGCCTCGCTTATTGGTTCATCGGTCTTCTGGCTGTAAACCTGGCCTCGCACGCTGAATTCAAGTTTTGGTAAACTGAACTCATACAGGTTGTCGACAGCTTTCGAACTACCTCTTGATGAGCTGAAAATACCAGCTTCTTCCAATCCTTTAAAGGCAATGCCAAAATCATCACCTTCACTGTTTATGGGACGGCCAAGATTATGCACTTCCCAGTCTTCTTTTTCTTCATTAAAAACAGCACGGTAAATATCCAGGCCACCGTATCCGACATGAGCATTTGAGCTGAAATATAAAGAGCCATCCAGGCGAACGGACGGGAACATTTCGTCACCGGCCGTATTAATGACACTTCCCATGTTAACAGGTTCACCCCAGCCGCCTTCGCCGCCTTTTTTAGCTTTCCAGATGTCTTTTCCTCCCTGACCACCTGGCATGTCACTCACAAAATAAAGTGTTTCGCCATCGGGCGATATGGCTGGGTGTGCTACTAATAGGCTATCCGCTATATCTATTTGGGCCGGCTCGCCCCATTTACCACCTGAACGACTTACCATAAACATTTCAGCGCTTCGGGGTTGCTCATTATCGTAGCGACAGCGCGTAAAATACATTTGCTTACCGTCAGAGGACATGGTGGCACTTCCCTCGTCAAATTCTGAATTGATGGTTTCATCCACCAATTCAGGGTCAGTCCATTCGCCTTTGGCATCTATTTTAGCCATGTAAATATTGGAGCCACCCTGACCTGTGATCCTGCTCTTCTTGCGTTTTTTCTTTTCCGTACGCATAGACGAGAAATAAACCTGGTCGTAATCAGTACTGGCATAGCCAGGTGAAAAATCACTATAGCGTGTATTGCTTAACTTTTTGATCTTCTCAACAGTGTAGCGCGTCTTTATAGAGTCGTTCAGTGCTAATTTGCATGATGCTATACCATTATGAGCACGCTTGTCCAAAGGTTCTTTCTCCAGGTAGGCTTCATAAGCCTCTATGGCCTCTTCATACTTCTGCGATGCCAGTAAACAATCGCCCAGGTATAATCCGGCATCGGCCATTTCGTAGTTGTAGCGGACAGCCTTTTTGTAGTTGGAATGGGCTTTTCTGGGTTTATTGGTTTTGCGGTAGCATTCGCCAAGGTAGTATGAAATTTCTCCTTTAGTGTATCGTTGCTTCTCTTTGCGATAAGCCTTTTTAAACTGCGCAGCAGCGCGGTCGTACTCACCAATTAAATAGGCTTTGTTGGCATTGCCAAGCTTACTGCCCCCAACACATCCGCTGAGTGCTGCTGAGGCAACTAAAATATATACCAGGTATTTAAAGTATGCTGTATTAATGGGCATCAGGTCCAAGTTTTTATAAAGAACCAAAAATAAATAATAATTAGACACATAAAAAACGTGTTTACTATGGTTTTATTGTTATTGAATCACTTTACTGGTTTTCTTATGCCATTGTTATCTGCTTGTTTTTGTATCTGAAATTGGTTGAATAACAAAGAAATAATATTTTTAGGCCGTGTTAATGACCTAAACCAACACACATGAAGATACTTAATTATGCAGTTCTCCCGGTCCTGCTTTTGATTGTGATGGCCTGTAACAGCAAGCCTGAGACAAACTCGGAAGTGAAAGAAACCCGTGAAGAACAAGATATCACCGGTCAGCAGTTTAACTTTAAGAGAGATTGGAAGGCGATCAAAGAAGACGGTGTATTAAAAGTACTGACTACCTATAGCGGGACCAGTTATTTTTTATACAAAGGACGCCCAATGGGGTTTGAGTATGAGCTGTTGGAGCAGTTTGCTAAGCTAAAGGGCTTAAAGATCGACTTAAAAACAGTAGGCAGTATCGATAGCTTATTTTACTATCTCAACAGAGGCGATGTTGACCTGGTAGCCCATGGACTGACAGAGACTCGCAAACGAAAAGAATTCGTCAAGTTTACAAAGCCTTTGTACACCAGCCGCCAGGTATTGGTGCAAAAGATGCCTGATAACTGGCATGATCTTCACTGGAGAAACATTGAAGATGCCTTACTGCATGATGCGATTGAATTAATGGGTGATACCGTCTCTGTTCGTGTTAACTCTTCCTATCATCAGCGACTAAAGAACCTGGCCGATGAGATTGGAGGAGAGATTTTTGTTGATACCTTACCCGGCGACCTTACCACAGAGGAAATAATTGAGATGGTGGCTGATGGAAGGGTTAAACAAACGGTTGCTGATCTGAATATTGCCAGTCTGATGGCATCTTATTACCCGATCCTGAATATTGATGTAGCTGTCAGTACCACCCAGAATATGGGCTGGGTAGTTCGAAAAAACTCGCCTCACTTGTTAAAAGAAATCAATGATTGGTTGAAGGATTATAAAAAAGAAAGTGAATACTACGTCATCTACAATAAGTACTACAAGAACAAAAAGGATTATCGCAGTCGTGTAAAAAGTGATTTTTATAGCCTGAAGCAAAATAAGATCAGTAAATACGATGAACTGATAAAGCGTGAATCGGCTAACATAAACTGGGATTGGCGTTTGTTGGCATCACAGGTTTACCAGGAGTCTCAATTTAATCCATCGGCTGTGTCGTGGGCAGGTGCGGTTGGTTTAATGCAGATGATGCCGGCTACGGCGAAAGAATTTGGCGTACAGTGGAGAAGTAATCCTGAGCAAAGCCTGTCGGGAGGTGTACGTTACCTCGATCACCTGCTGGGCCGTTTTGAATCGGTCGAAGATTCAGTGCAACAAATAAAGTTTACACTTGCCGCATACAATTGTGGTTATGGTCATGTTGCAGATGCCAGGCGTTTGGCCAAAAAATATAATCTTGATCCAAACAGATGGGACGATAATGTTGAGAAGATGATATTAGCCCTTCGTTACCCGAAGAATTTTAATGACCCAATGGTTAAGCATGGGTATTTGCGAGGTACCGAGCCATACACATATGTGAGGGAGATCTTTGAACGTTTTGACCATTATAAAACATTTATAGAGTAATGGTTTGAACCAGGTGGCTTTGAGTGATTATTGCCTGCTGGTAACATTGGTGAAACGTACATATAAACACAATTTTTGAACTATCTGCTACATGGAGTCAATGCTTTTAATGCATATTTGTCACGCTTCGATCAAGCTAATTTAAATATTTTGAGACTTCGGGAGTATACTATAGTTTTTTATGTTCTGGCTTTCTTTCTGATATGTTCAGGTGTTTGGGCACAATCAGATGCAACACTTAGGGGAACGATTGTGAAGCCTAACAATAAAGCAGTGTTGTTTTGCAACGTTGCTCTGTTGAATATGAAAACGCAGTCCTTAACAGGAGGGGGAGTGACCGATAGTCTTGGGAATTTTCAGATTGAACACATAGCACCAGGTTATTACAGCTTGCAGGTGCATTACATAGGTTTTGATCCCTATAAGCAAGATAGTTTGTTTATCCGGCGGGGTGAGAACCTGACGCTCGATACACTTGTGATCCGACGCAAACGTACTCGACTTGATGAGGTTCAGGTCACAGCCAGGCGACCTTTTATTGAACAGGGTCTTGGTCAGACAACCATTAATGTGGGTGAGCATATTGCCGGGGCCGGCGAGAGTGCCATCGACCTGATGCGTTTTGTGCCCTCGGTGACGACTGATGAGGATAATAATGTGTTGTTGAGAGGTGCTCCGGTGACGATACTGGTCGATGGGGTTGAAACAGATTTGGCTAATGTGCTTGAGCAACTGCCTGCAGAAACAGTTGATAAACTGGAGATCATTACTAATCCGTCTGCCAAATACTCATCCCGTAACGGAAATGGCATCATTAATATTGTGCTTAAAAAAGATAAGATAAAAGGTTCAAACGGAAGATTGGAAGCTGCCATCGGAACACCTGAAAGGTATGTGGCTTCAGCCAATTACACTTTACGTATGAAGAAGTGGACCTCATATACCAATGTGAGTTATAAGCATAATACCGATGAAGTGGAGTCCTTGCTGAATCGAAGCTCTGTAATAAATAACGATACATCATACTTAAATAATGCAGGCTTTACCGAACGGGAAACCGATGACCTGATGGTACGACAGGGATTCAAGTACCAGATTGATAAGTCGCAGTTTGTTGATGTAAGGGGTATGTATAAAAGCGGTTTTCAAAACTACTCCACTATTAACTCGTCTTTTAATAGGCGAGCCGATTCAACGCTAAAGAGTCATAATGAAACACAGGGAAAGGGGGAGCGTCAACGGTTCTTTTGGGAGCTGAATGGCAGGTGGAAAAAATCTTTTAATAACAAGGCGTCTCTTAATGTGTTTGCTAAATATGAACAGCAGCGTAATGATGCACCGTCGTTCCGAACCATACAACCATATGATGTTAATGACGCTACACCAAAGAAGGACTACAGTACACAGGAGCGTGGAATGCCCGAGGAGATTGAAAGTACACGCCTGAATATTGATTATGAACATCCTCTTGGTAAGAAACTGAAGCTGGAAGCAGGCGCCACAGTATTGTACCGTTATTCGAAAGCTGATAATATTTTCTTAAAAACTAAATATACCTACCGGCAGGAATCAGAAGATTATGAGGTGTCAGGTGATGACTCCAGGAATAACTCATTTAGTGTTGAGGAGCTGAGCCCGGCGTTATACACAGTTGTATCAACAGAGCTTAAAGAGGTGTTTATATCTGCCGGTTTGCGATATGAGTATACCACCGTTGAACCCTATTCAATTACCGCCGATAGTGGAGTACACCAAACATATCATCATTTATTACCCACTGTTCAATTCTCAAGGAAATTTGGTGAGAAATGTAATGTGGGTTTATCGTGGTCCAAACGTATAAAGCAGCCTAAGTATAAGCAATTGAATCCCTTTGTTGTATACAATGGCTTATACTCAAAATCGGGAGGTAATCCAGAGCTAAAACCACAGAAAACTACCAACACCGAACTGACTGTTCATTGGCAGTTGGGTAAACATGCCATCTCACCATCTGTATTCTGGAAAGAAAATACAGACATGTTTAACCAATATCAGTACCTGGTTGTAGAAGATGGGCGTGATATTATGTTTAGGCAGTTCATGAATCTTGGTAACAGCAGGGAGTTGGGGGCAGAGTTAAATCTCAGTAACCGTATCAGCGACCATTGGGATATAAAGTCTAATTTCCTGGTAATGCATCAGGATATTGAAGGTGTTGTTAAAGACAATGCCTTTAAGGTAGCCGATTATGCCTACAGTGGTAAAATTACCTCCGATCTTATTTTAGGAAAGAGTTTCAGAATACAACTGACGGGAGCTTATGAGTCACCGGTGAATACCATTACAGGAAGGCGGTTTGAGTATTATTTCATTGATATGGGCTTAAGAAAAGCGGTATTGAAAAAGAAAGGCTCGTTATACCTTAAATACTCAGATGTATTTGACAATATGGAACGTAAGCGTATGACTAACTCTGCCGATGGAATAATTGCCTACAATACTTCAAAAGCCATTACAAGGCGCCTGTTACTTTCTTTTAGCTATAAGTTTAGCAAAATCAATAAGTAGTGGTTGGGGCATCGCCTTGGAGTGTTCTGAAAGATCTCAAGGTTCACAATTATAGTAATTTGCAAGCTGTAAATCAGCTCTCCTCCTAGCATAGGAGGATTACCTCGACGAAGGAGAGGGGAGGTGGTTTTAAGCCTTTTTGACAAGGCTCATTCATTTCTTCCCCGGTCATTAGCCTCCTATTATTGCCTCAATACCATGTTCCTTAAAAATGGCAATGATCGCCTTTAGCCTTTCAGCCGAGGGTTCTTCCATTTCGCCTTTGTCATACTCTTCGCCTAACTTCTCATATTTCTTTTCAGCTATGTTATGAAAGGGTAGGAGGTTAACCAGAGGTTTTTTACCATTAAGGCCGGCAAGCAGTTTTGCCGATTCCCGGATATTCCATTCATCATCGTTAACACCTTTTATCAAGGGGATGCGTATGTTAATGTCAACGCCTGTTTCGGCAATCATCTTGAGGTTACTCAGAATTTTCTCATTGGGCATTCCTGTCCATTGCTGGTGTTTGTCCGAGTCGATCATCTTCAGGTCGTACAAAAAGTGGTCGGTGCGCTTGGCAACTTCCATTAACACCTCAGGTTTGGCATAGCCCGTTGTATCAACACAACGGTGAATGCCTTCATCACCACAGGCATCAAGCAACGGAATAAGAAATTCATGGTGCAACAATGGTTCCCCGCCAGAGAATGTTACGCCACCTTCTGATTTATCCATCAGCATGGTTTCTTTTTTGATTTGTTTCATTATTTCCGGCACGCTCATTGTTTTGCCGGTCATTTCAATGGCTTTGGTTGGGCATACCTCGGCACAAACGCCGCACATAGTGCAGGCTTCAATGTCTGTTGTAATGCCATCAGGGGTGAGTGACAGGGCATTTTCAGGGCAGTGTTTTATGCATTCTTCACAGGCAATGCACTTGCTGTTGTTATACATTTTCTGTTGCAATTTGCTTTGACTCTCGGGGTTGTGACACCATTTGCAACGTAAAGGACAACCTTTGAGAAAAATGGTAATACGTATACCCGGACCATCATTGATGGCGTAGCGTTTTATATCAAATATTAAGCTGGGAGTTTCCATAGCTATATGCGTATTAAACTAATAGTTTGTCGAATTAACGAATTGAAAGATGGAGAAAATTAATCGAGGCTGTCCAAATCTTAAGTGTCACGCTTTGGTCGCTAAGAATTAAGCAAAGATAACAAAGTATATGGTGTTATTTTTCAATACCTTGCGTGCTCTGCACTTTTCTTCTTTTGCGTTCTTTGCGAGCAATATCCTTCGTTTTGGACATCCTCATTTAACAACCAACTATCTGTTAAAACGATTCATTCTCTGTTCTGTCAATTACCTCTTGTTGCAAATCGGCATTCATGTCATTGAAGTAATCACTGTAACCGGCCATTCTAACTAACAAATCTTTATAGTCTTCAGGCGACTCCTGTGCAGCACGCAATGTTGCCGTGTCAACAATATTAAACTGTACATGGTGACCTCCCATCGTGAAATAACTGCGGATCAGTTTGCCCATTTTAGCCACATCTTCATCACGCTTTAACAGGCTTGGCAGGAAGCGCATATTCAACAGGGTACCGCCCGAACGCGTATGGTCAAGCTTGGTGAGTGAACGAATAACGGCCGATGGTCCATTGATATCGCATCCATGTGATGGTGATGTACCGTCAGAAATGGACTTACCGGCCAGTCGGCCATTGGGTGTTGCTCCCATTACTTTTCCGAAATACACATGACAGGTGGTTGATAACATGTTTAGATGGTATTTACCACCTTTGATATTCGGTTTGCCGTCAATGGTTTTTACAAGGTCATCATAAACTTTTAATGCAATATCGTCGGCATACTCATCATCGTTACCAAAGAATGGGGTTCGGTTAACAATGGTCTGGCGCAGTATTTCATCACCCTCAAAGTTATTGGCAACAGCTGTAAGTATTCGGTCCATGTCAAATGTTTTCTTTTCAAAAACATGGTGCTTAAGTGTGGCCAGGCTGTCGGTCACTGTTCCCAACCCGGTGCACTGAATGTAATTGGTATTGTATCGCGGACCACTGTTGTAGTAGTCGCGCCCTTTACTGATACAGTCCTCAATAACAACCGATAGGAACGGAGCAGGTGCATACTTGGCAAACATGGTATCGATGTAATTGCTCACACGCATTTTTTGATCGATAATAAACTCCAGTTGCTTCTTAAAAGCTGCATATAGTTCATCATAGCTTTTAAAGGTTCGCGGATCACCTGATTCACAGCCAGCTACTTTACCCGTTACGGGATCAATACCGTTGTTCAGGGTCACCTCAAGTATTTTTGGGACGTTCAGGTAGCCTGTCAGTACATAGGCTTCTTTTCCAAAAGCACCGACCTCAATACAACCACTACAGCCACCCTCACGGGCATCTTTCAGTGATTTTCCCTGTGCCAGCATTTCAGTTATATAGGTTTCAGGGCTGAAAACCGAAGGATAACCATGTCCCTGACGAATCACCTTACAGGCCGCGTTCAGAAACTTATCGGGTGTTACATGACTAATGTGTACTGAAGAACCCGGTTGCAAAAGGTGCAGCTCTTCCACCACTTCCAGCATAATATATGATACTGCACTGACGCCATCAGAACCATCGGCCTTTACACCACCAATATTGATGTTTGTGAAGTCATTGTAAGTGCCACTTTCTTTGGCTGTGATACCCACTTTAGGAGGAGCCGTTTGGTTATTTACTTTGATCCACATGCAACTGATCAGCTCTTTAGCTTCCTCACGGGTGATGGTTCCCTCTTCAATTTGTTTTTCATAAAAAGGAGCCAGGTGCTGGTCAAAATGCCCCGGGTTCATGGCATCCCAGCCATTGAGCTCAGTAATGGTGCCAAGGTGAACAAACCAATACATCTGTATGGCCTCGTGCAGGTTACGTGGCGCGTTGGCCGGTACCCATCGACACACTTCGGCTATCTTTTCCAATTCAGCTTTACGCTGCGGATCTTGCTCATTTTTAGCTTTTTCTTCGGCCAGTAAGGCATGGCGCCCGGCAAAGACGATAACAGCATCACATGAAATATCCATGGCTTTTAACTCCTCAGCCTTGTTGTTGGCTTCAGGATCTGTCAGGTAATCCAGGGAATCGAGATGAGCTTTAATATCCTTTTTAAAGTCAAGCATACCCTTTTGGTATATTTTGCCATCTAAACAGGTATGGCCAGGTGCGCGTTGTTCCATAAATTCGGTGAATAAACCGGCTTCATAAGCACGCTTCCACTCCTCAGGCACATGGTTGAAAATCCGCTCGCGCTGGGTACGTCCCTGCCAGTAAGGGATAACCTCACGTTCGTAGGTGTCAATATCTTCCTGACTGGTTATGTATCTTTGCTGGTCGCGGGTGTTAAGCACATGAAAATCCTCCACACTATGGCAGGTTAATTCAGGGAAGGTGGGAACAGCCTTTGGCAGTGGTCCGCGCTCACCAACAATAAGCTCATCATCGCCCATGTAGAGGGTTTTCTTTTGGCAGTGATCTAAAAAGGTTAAGGCGCGCAAAACAGGAATGGAATGTTTGCCATAATGTTCTTTGTAAAAGGCTGTTTGGTGTAAAGCACGTTCTATTGAGATGCTTGGTTCAGCATCAAAACTCAGTTTTCGCAGGCGTTGAATACGGGGGTTCATTCCCGGACCAATCCTGTCACCCAGCGGTTGGTAAAAGTTACCTTCAGCCGAGGCAGACCTTTCGGCTTGCTTTACTGTATCTTCTTTGCCTAATAATTCTTTAATGGATGGCATGCCTGCGCCGTTTGGGTCAGGACGGCCTATGGTTTTATTGTTAGTTGTCATTGTCAGCGATTTTAATGATACGAGCTCCTTGATTGTACATTGATACAAGTACAATTGTCAAAGCAAATAAAATAGTAAGGTAAATATAACAGGGAGTGGACAGCCTGTAAAGAGAAGCTGCCTATGAGTTACGCTTGTAGAACATTAAGCATTCAAACAAGCATCGGTATCCTTTTGTAATGTGCGGACGATTCACTTCAATAATTGCTTAATTGATTGAGTTTCAAAATTGCAAAATAAATTGGATAATGCAAAATGGAATCGTTAAGCAGGTGGTGAAAACCAACATACTTCACGAAAAGAGTGTATAAGTCTAAATGCGCAAAGACCGCAAAGTATAGGGTTTTAATACTATACTTTGCGGTCTTTGCGAAACTTATTTTTTGTAAACTTCCCGTCTGGCGGGGAAATCCCTGTATTTCTTATGTCGGGAGCTGGACTTATGTCAAAACAGCACTCTTAATCATTTAAAATAAAGCGGTTTTCAGGAATGATCACTTCTATACGGGGTGCTTTATCGTTTTTAGGTATAGGGCGATTTTGTTGTTTGGCACGTTGATTTCGCTTTTTGATCACCTCTTTACGGTAGCTTTTGTAGTGTTTGCAAAATGCATCGTAGGATATCTGCTCATAATTGGCAAAGGGATTGTAAACAAAGCTCGTATTGTCTATCACTTCCACCGATTGTGCTTCATAGACCAATACATCATCTGTAGTGATTACCCGTAGAACCACACCAGGAAGACCATGCAGTTTCCATGGAGCGGCAGTAAAAGGTAATTTGGTTGTATAAAAGGCCTGGTACTCACGTCCACGGAATTCGGCAAAAGCTGTCTTACACGGGTAGCCCAGAATCGTATCGCGTTGTCCAACTTCGTTCCATTTGAATAATTTCAGTTCTTCTTTTATCACATGGTAGTCACGCCCCAAACGCTCCTCATAAACCAGGTAATCGTTTGTGTAATCTTTAAACAGTTTTGTTGTATCGGTGGTTTGCTTATAGGTGGCCCGCTTGCCTGTGCCGCTTTTTGTTAGTCTGATCGTATAACTGAAAACCTGTTTATCGTTAGCCACGAGTTCCATCATATAGGTGTTGGGCTTAGCATGGTTAATGTAGTTATAGACGATCTTTAATTCTTGTTGTGCCTGCAGTGTCAGACTGATTAGCAGGAAAAAAGCGCTTGTGAGAGATTTCATGTAATGCGTTTAAATATTCTTTCGATACGGTAGTACGGCATTTTTGCCGGATTGTTTCCAAAATGGAAGTGTATTGTCAATATTTGTGGGGGACCGAAGGCCGGTGATGTTAATCAGTTTGGCAATGTGGTGAGTAGTTAGAGAGGAGAGGTGAGCGGTGAGAAGGGAGAAGGGAGAGATGAGTAGTGAGACAACAGGGCTAAGGACTATGCACAATATGAGTTTGTTGGATCAATAGCACACCAGGTTGTAAGTTCAATAAACCAACAATTCGACTCCCACTAGCTATCGGATTGACCAATAAATAAGAGATCCGAATACTTGTGGCAGGACTTATTTCATTTATGGCGGACGATGTGGTGGCGTCATTTTGTTATCAATCATGGTTTTTTAGAAGTTCAGCACCACTTTTTGCAGACTTGTGTAAAATGATGACTGTTAGGGTTCTTGTTAAAAATTGCTTTGCTAATTTTGAACGATTATTTCGTAGATGAAATACTTAAATATAAACTTGTATGCATCTGGTACTGAAGAGACATATGATTTTAAAAATGATGAAATTTTTAATGCTAGCTGTTTTACTACATGCTTTATGTCCTGCTATTGCTATGGGAGGTATACAAAAAGCAGACAGCCTGAAATCTCTTCTGCCATCTGTTGAAGGAACAGAGAAAGCTGATGTTTTACTGCAACTATCAAAGCAGTACCGCGATGATTTTCAACTGAAGCTGGCGCTGGCATATGGACATAAGGCCCTGAAAGTATCAGAATCAACGAATGATCACCCCATTTTATCAGCTTGTTACAACGACCTGGGAATTCTGTATCGAATGACAGGAAAGAATGATTCGGCCCTGATATATTTTGATAATGCCTTAATTCTGAGGGAAGAGCTTGGTAATAAATCGGATATTGCCTATACCTTAAGCAGTATGGGGGTATCGTATCGAAAACTAAAGGATTTTGATAAGGCAGCAGAGTGTTTTCTCAGAGCGCTAAATATTTATAATGCTTTAAATGATGAGCCGGGTATTGGTCGCACCTTTAATAATATGTCAATACTATATTCTGAACTGGAAGACTACGATAACAGTTTAAGGTATATAAGGCTTTACCTGGATCAGAATGTAAAACTGCAGGACTCGACAGGAATTGCCAAGGCCTATAATAATATGGGACTGGCATATAAGAACCAGGGGGAATTTGAGCAGGCAATGGATTGCTACATGCTATCCTTAGGCATAAAAACATCACTTAATGACTGGGGTGGAATGATGGTGACGCACATTAATATTGCCGACCTGAGTGTTCTTATGGGTGATAATAATAATGCATTGAGGTATTATTTAAAAGTGATTAACGACTGGAAGCGAAAACCTACATCGGTCAATATTACCAAGGTATATTGTCATGCAGGGAATGTTTATACGTCCATGAAGCATTATGAAGAGGCGGAGTATTTCCTGCTCGAAGCTCTTGATAAAGCGCAAGAGAGCAAGGGTATCGACGATCAGGAGATGGTTCTTCAGGCCCTGGTTGATCTTTATACGCAGCAGCATTCATACAAGGAGGCTTTTGAATATATGGAAAGTTATAAGCTTCTGATTGATAGTACCTATACAACCTTGATTCAACAGCAGGTCAATCGTATTGATGCCATGTATAAACTCGATCGTGAAGAGCGTGATGCAAGTTTTGCAAAGGAGAAAAAACTTCTTCAGTTGCGGGTGTTGAGTGTAGCCACCATCGCCATATTAGTCGTTGTATTGATATATCTTCTTGGGCAAAATGCCATAAAGCGTCGTGCCAATATAGCCCTGCAGGCCGAAAAAGAGAAAGCACAGGAGAGTGACCGTTTAAAATCGGCTTTTTTAGCCAATATGAGCCATGAGATTCGCACACCCATGAATGCTGTTCTCGGGTTTACGGATCTGTTGCGTGATCCGGATTTGAAGCCAGACGAACTCAATGCTTATGTTGATGTGATAGAGGATGGCGGGCAACGGATGCTTACTATTATCAATGATTTGGTTGATATATCAAAAATTGAATCAGGAGTGGTCGATATAAACCTGTCGGACATTAATATTAATGAACAGGTTAATTCAATACTTTTTCTTCTGAGAAATGAGGCTGATACCAAGGGGCTGGAATTAAGGTTTGCGCAAAAAAGTGAAACGCATGTATTAAAAACAGATCATGAAAAGCTGCAAGCCATTTTGTTAAACCTGATAAAGAACGCCATCAAATTTACCTCCACTGGTTATGTGGAAACAGGATATTCCAATACTGCTGACGAGTTTGAGTTCTATGTCAAAGATACCGGTACAGGTATTTCTGAAGATAAAAGGGACCAGGTCTTTGAGCGCTTTGTTCAGGCCGAAAAAAACGGCATAACAGAAGGTACAGGCCTTGGTTTATCCATAACGAAAGCATATGTTGAAATGCTTGGAGGAAAAATATGGTTTACTTCAGAACCTGGAAAGGGAACTACCTTTTTCTTTACTATTTCGAAGGCTTAAGATGCGGCCATTAACACGTTAATTAACGATTAAATATTGCATTTATAAAAGATGCAATAACTCTTAATACATAGCTAATATTTGCATAATAATAACTGAACGTTGATGTGTTATTTTTCCTAAAAACTTCATACTATGAAAAGGATAGGGATAATAACTTTAATTATTGGATTAAGTATGAGCTGTTTTGTCAGCTGTACATCCGATTCAGACATGCCAGACGACAAGGAACTCTTGCTGGAAACATTAACAAATGGAAGTTGGGAAGTTGCCTTAAAGCATTCTCTAACGCAAAACGATTTCGACCATTCAGAAGTGCAATTGACGTTTACTGATGCCGGTAAGGTCAGTGCGCTCGGCCTGGAAGGTTTTGACAGTGTGTTGAGCACGCGTAATGGCGCTTACAAGCTGTTTTATGGCTTAGACAATGGGAGTAATCCTGATTTTAATGATCCTGATTATGATGAGCTGGATTGGTACAGTGCCAATGACGAGGATCTATTCCTGTCATTTGCCTTTGGCATGAGAGAGCTCATATTATTTAATCATCGTTGGGAGGTAAAAGACTTTTCTTCGACAAATGTGCAATTACAGGCCAATGATATTTCATTGATCTTAAAGAAGATCGAATAACTTTATAAAGCCTGAATAACCTGCAGCAGACCTTCTTCTTCAAGTTTCGTCTTCAGACGGTCTCGCTTGCTATTGAATTGGCTCTCCATCTGATTCATCACCTTTATAAATTCAGGCTTGTTTTTAAAGCTGTCGATCATTGGGTCAATAGGAGTGAATAAAGGTACCCACAATTGTATATTATCGCCTTGAGTGAATAGCTCAAGGTTTTTTATTGCCTGATCATCTTCGCCCAGGTAAGCATGATAGCTGGCCTTGAATAAATACTGAAAAACGGATTGTTCCTGGTCCATCAGGTTTTTAAACTGATCAAACAACTTCTGCTCTTTATCGTGTTGCCCCAATTGTTTATACACATAGGCCATTTCAAGATCTTTGTGAGCAAAGGCATTGGAATTCAAATAATCTCTTATCTGCAGAAACTGGTCAAAATACTTACCTGCCGTTTCCCAATCACGCTGATAGTAACAAATATTGCCTATCTCCTGCATAATATCAAAGCGTGTTGAATCTTTGGCTAAAGCATTGATCAATAGTTGTCGCGTTTCAGTCAGGTCTTTGTTTTTAGCATATAATATGTATGCTTTCACATACTCTGAGAATAAGTTACCAGGGTAATGGTTTAAAGATCGGTTGATACTTACAAGGGCTTCATCAACAAAACCATTCTGAACAAGGGCATTACTTAAATGCAGATAGATATAACTGGCAGTATTAGCATCGTGAGAGTTGATATCAAGGCTGATACCACGCAAGGCATATTCCAGGTATTTCTCAGTATCAGGGACATAGTTGGTGTAGATGTCGGATAATGAATTGATTACTATTGCCGAGTTCGGATTGTATTTCAAAGCGGTTTCAAGGTATTCAATGGCTTGCTTATAGTTTCTGACCTGCATGTAATACAGTGCTTTACCTGTTAATGCCTGAGGTAGGGTTGCATCATACAACAGTGCCTTGTCAGCGAAGTAAATCAGTGAGTCTGTATATTGTTTCTCGGGCTCAAATAAGTCGTGGTAATAATAGGCAATGGCTAAAACGCCATGGGCCAGGGCAAACTGTTCATCCTCCTCAACAGCTTTTCTGACCAGTGGAATACCGGCTATCAGGCCCTCCTCCGTTTCCTTATTGAGCTGTTCCACTCCTTTTAAGAAATAGTCATATGCAAGCAGGTTTTGTGTAGGTTTCTTTCGAATGCGTTTTTGTTCATCAGGGCCAATAACGATCTCAATTGATCCTGCTATTTCCTGGGCTACTTCCTGTTGGATCTGAAAGATGTCTTCAATCTGGCGGTTGTATTGCTCTGACCATAAATGATTGTCGCGTTCCCCCTCAATTAACTGAACACTAAGCAATATCTGGTTGCCCACTTTTTGTCCACTTCCTTCCACTATATAACTAACATTTAACTCCCTGGCTATTTCAGGAATGCTCAGCTTCGTATTGCGGTATTTTTCAACTGAAGTCCGGCTAATGACTTTTAGTCCTTTTAATGACTGAAGGTTATTGAGTATGGACTCCATAACACCATTGATGACGTACACATTGTTAGCATCATCACTGTCGTTTTTAAAAGGAAGAACCGCAATTGATTTCTCAAGTTCCACCTTTGTTTGCTTTGCGGAAAACAGGATTGCCAGCGAAACTGCCAGTGCAATAACTACTGCCGAAGCCCATATAACATACCTGGATATGCTTATCCGGTGTTTTTTTACTTCCTCAGGGGGTAACTCTTTTTCAATTAGCTGTTGATCCATTTCACCCGGAGGATAACCATATTGCTCTCTAAAACACTTAATGAAGTAGGAGGTGCTGTTAAAACCCACCATAAAAGCAACCTCTGAAACTGTTTTGTCTTCATTTTTAAGAATTGTGGTAGCTTCTTCGAGGCGTATTTTTCTTATAAACTGGCTGGCTGAGCAATTTTCTTCTTTCTGAATACGACGTAAAAGGTTTGAGCGACTCATCCCAACCTCGTATGCCAGTTCAGATACCCCAAATTGCTCATTGGATAAGTTTTTCAGGATGATGTCCTTCAGCTTGTTGCTAAATGCCTTGTTCATAAACGGAGTTAATGCTTGAGTTTTCAGTTGCTGAAGATACGAATTATACCATTTATAAATTAAAATGCGCTGGTATATATAGTCATGGAACAGACTATTATACGACGGCCTTAAAAGATGAAAACCGGCACCAGTTGCGTCATATTTTACAGCAATGCGTCATAATTTATACAGCATGTCGATTCTTTATATTTCTGGCTTCATGGATGATAGGTCTTGCGTCATCATATGAAGCAACTTTACATCGTCAAATAACAAGTATTAACCACTCCTGATTTGGAGTCAATTCTTACGACTATGAAGTCTTTTAAAATGAATAATCTAATGAAGATGTCAACAATGTTAACACTAGGCTTAATTATTATGTGTGCATGTGGTTCAAATGCACAAACCGAAAAACAGACCCAACAGGAACCTGAGGCTTCCAATGTAATGGATATTCATGCGGCCGCATTTATGGGCGATGTTAATGCCATCAAGTACCATATAAAAGCAGGAACGGACCTGAATAAGAAGGATCAGTATGGTTCCACGCCTTTGATTACAGCAAGCACTTTTAATAAAATAGAAGTGGCCAAAGCGTTAATTGAGGGAAAGGCAGATCTTAATGTTACCAACTACAATGGGGCTACGGCATTGCATGTGGCAGCATTCTTATGTCGTACCGAAATTGTCACTTGCCTGTTAAAACACGGTGCTGATAAAACAATTATCGACGCGAGTGGCGCTAATCCTTTACAGGCTGTATCTGGCCCTTTTGATGAGGTAAAGCCTGTTTATGAGCAGTTAAACCGTGACCTTGGAGTGTTTGGCCTTCGTTTGGATTATCAGTATCTGGAAGAGAACAGACCTAAGGTAGCTGCCTTATTGAAATAGTTATTTCACTGATAATTATCTGATTCGCTATTAAATTCTTGACTCACACTCTTATAAATAATTGAAGCTTATGGAAATGACAGAAAGAAGATATGATATTGATTGGTTGCGGGTAATAGCCATTGGTTTACTGTTAATATATCATGCAGCCATTGTATTTCAGCCCTGGGGAATATTGATCGGTTTTATTCAGAGTAACGAGTCTTTGGAATGGTTATGGATCCCTATGGCACTGATGAATGTATGGCGAATTCCCCTTCTCTTCTTTGTATCTGGTATGGGAGTGTGTTTTGCCATACGAAAACGTTCCTGGCGCCAGCTGATCAGTGAGCGAAGTCGGCGTATTCTTCTGCCGTTTCTTGTTGGTGTTTCATTGGTGGTGCCTTTACACGTATTGATCTGGCAACACTACTACAGTCAGGAAATCACTTATTCATTAAGCAGGGGGCATTTATGGTTTCTTGGAAATATCTTTGCCTATGTCATTTTATTGCTTCCATTGTTTTACTATCTGAAGCTTAAGGTAAATACAAGCTTTCATCAGCGTTTGACCAGCTTAATGAGTCATCCCCTTTCATTGGTGCTGTTAATAGTTTTGTTTGTGGCCGAAACATTGATCGTTGATCCCGATACCTATGAAATGTATGCTTTATCATGGCATGGTTTCTATTTAGGTATCCTGGCTTTTACCATTGGTTTTATAATGGCTTATGCAGGAAATGATTTCTGGGAAAGTCTGTTACAATGGCGTTGGTTATATGCAGGGCTTGCATTTAGTTTGTATTTGGTACGTTTGTTGGTGTTTGAACTATATCCGCCCAAATATTTATACCCTGTGGAAACTATGACATGGATATATGCTATTCTGGGCTTTGCTTATAAATATTTGAATCGTCCGGGACCTGCACTGAGCTACTTAAGTAAAGCTGCTTATCCGGTTTACATATGGCACATGGTATTTTTATATGCCGGAGCTGTCATTGTATTACCTGGCAGTCTTTCAACAGAGCTTAAATTTTTCATGGTCACTCTGATCAGTTTAGCAGGTAGCGTACTTGTTTATGAGCTACTGATCAAACGGATCAAATACCTGGGCTTATTGTTTGGGTATAGTCAACCAAGTGAAAAGAAGATTAATAAACAAATGGAAATATCGGCAGTGTCATTGTGAATACTCCGAGAAGTTAACATATGAAAATATGTTTCTCGCAAAGGAGACAAGCAGCAGCTTATTAGTCTTGTCTTCTTTGCACTTTTCTTCTGCTTTGTGAGATATATTAGTTTTGGGCAGCTTCTATCTGCTTTTATCCATGATAGTTTTGTTCCCGTTTTTCAACTATTTCCCTAATCATCTTTTCAATGTGTGGGTATTTAATAATAACCTGATCAAATGACTCTTTGTCTAAGGCGTAGAGGTCGCAATAGCTTAAGGCCTTAATGGTGGCACTTCGGGTTTTATTTTTAAGCAAGGCTATTTCTCCAAAATAATCACCTGTTTTTATCTGTGTCAACTGCCTTTTTTCATCTGCCGATAGGGTCATCAACTCTCCCTTAACAACAAAATACATGGAGTTGGCCTGTTCACCGGCTTTACATACATAGTTATTGGGCGTTATAAAAACAGACTTCAGCATCAATGCGATTTCACGCTTGAACGTTTCACTGGCATCTTTAAATAAAGAAACTTTATCAATGATCTCTCTTTTAAGATGCAGAGCCACTTCTTGCTGAAGATTGTTGGGTAAACTCTCCAGGAAGGCTGTTTCATCATAGCCAAGCCTGTTACGCCACATGTATTTGTAGTAGTCCATTATTTTGTTCCTTAATGGGGCAGGCAAGGATTTAAAATGAAGCAAGGATACCAGTCCGTCAACGTTATCTTCGAAACGAACACGCGCAGGGTCTTTGCGCAGCAACCGACTGGCAACGCTACCGATCATATAGGTAAATACTCCATAACCCAGTAGTTGCACAAAAATAGCATATAGCTTCTGGGCATTGGTTTCGGGTGTAATGTCACCATAACCGACCGTGGTAACAGTAGTGATGGTCCAATAAACTGAATTGATGTAATCAGATGTGAAATCGCTATGATAGTGAGTGTTAAGTAATGCATGCCAGCCACACGCCAGGGCGTTGATTGCCAAAGTAAGCCAAAAAATAAAGACGATAAATACAAACGAACCGGCATGCTTTATCATCGTGTGCTGATAGCCAACTACTATATGATGGAGTCTTAATACCTTAAAGAGCCTCAATAGTCTGAAAACAGGGAGTGGAAAGAATAGATCCAATGGTAAAGCTGCAATGGCATCGGCAAAAATTACGGAAGTTCGATACCACTCTTTATTTTCAATATCGTCACACTTAATTCTTTTTTTCTCATTTTTAATACGGTTGATATTGATAAAAAGGTCAATCAAAAAGATGAGTGCTACAATCCACCTTGAGTTTTCGAAGCCAAAAATATGATGATGGAAGCTCAGTTCAATGGGTAGGCTAATGGCTGTAAATATAACACTTAGCATTACCAGTATTTTCCATGTCGAATAGAATAGATGGGATGTTGATCGCATGCTCTTTTTGTTTACTCTGATATTGGATAAAAGTACATTATTTTTGATAAAGGTCATTAGGTTGATAGTTCGACAATTAACAGGTCTGCATAGAGGTGAGAGATGAGCAGTGAGAGGTGAGAAGTGAGACAACAGGGACTTAGCACAGGCACTACAAAAGTTAGCCAGGTCAATAGGTAGAGAAATCAACAAATCAACACCTTTTTAATTAAGCTAAAAAAGTTATTTAAATACCTAAAAGGGTTATATGTGGATGATAATTAGATTGTTTGAGGGAGGTGAATGAAGAATTTATATATTTTTTTCAGAGTGAGTGTTGTTACAAAACAACTTGTTAGTCAACTAGTATGCCCCATGCGTATAGAGGAAAGGTTTATGTCATAAAAATCTATTTGGCAAGGAATAGGTAACCAATTACTTAAACTTGCGTACCCCAAGGTATGTGGGAAACAATCACCAGATACATAGCAATTGTGCTATTGCTTCTGGTTGGTTTACAAACAAAGGGATTAAATGTTGATAGTTTAAGAAACCAATTGCATGCCAGCGATTCTGAGCATCAATCGGGGGTATACGAGCGTCTGCTTGAGCATTTCTTTTATAATCATCCGGATAGTGCAATACACTATTCATATTTGTTGTTGGCCAACTCCGAAGTTTATCAACAAGATTCAATGCAGGTTAAAGCGTTGATGAGTCTGGGTTTGTTGTATTATTTAAAAGGAGATCCGGATAAAGCCATATCCTACATTCATAAGGGTGATGCATCTGTGTCGGCTGAGGTAAGTCCCAGAAGTATACTGACATACAATTTTTACAAAGGGGCTTATAAATTATATATTTCAGAACTGGACTCTGCACTTGTCTACCTGGATCGTTCACTGAGCCTGGCTAAGCAGCTTCAAGACGTTAAATTTACAGGACGTTCATTACTGAATATTGGTAATGTTTATTGGTTTAACGGACACTACACCCTGGCCTTAAGGTATTACCAGCAGAGTATTGAATATCTTGAAAAGGCTTCGGATGTCCGTGGCAGGTTGTATGTGCTTTTTAATATCGCCAATATATACAGGATAAAAGAAGAAATCAGGCAGGGAATAGAATATTATAATGAAGCTTTAAAATTAGCCCTACAGGTTCAGGATAAGATCATGCAGGGGAGCATTATGAATAATAAAGCTATCTCTTATGCCAGTTTAAATCAGAGTGACAGTGCTTTGTATTTAGTCAATAAAGCTTTGGATATCTATACAGATATGGATATTTCAAAGCAAATAATGCAAACGCAGTGTAATAAGGCCCGGTATCTGATTGATCTGGATCAACTTGATTCAGCCACTTATTATCTTAATTTGGTTCAACAGCATAAAGAGCTTGATCAATATCCGCGTGAGCATGTCAATTACCTGTTTGTAAAGGCAAATTTCAGCAAAGTACAGGGAAACTATCCTTTGGCGATACACTATTTAAACAAAGCACTGGAATTAACCGGCAGATATTACCAGGATGATAATAAACTGGAGGTCCTGGAACTTTTATCCGATGCAGAGGCTAAGATGAAGAATTGGCAGAAAGCCTATGCTTATTCCAATGCTGCATCTCAAATTCAGGATAGCATCTATAATATTAAAAAGACTGATGAAATGGCCTTTCTGCAAAAGGCCTTTGAACTAATGAGGCAGGAAAAGGAAACAGAGCTGTTGAAAACCAGGAGCCAGTTGCTGGAAGTGGAGCTGGATAAAGAAAAGCACTCTTTGGTGAGCATGGTCGTTGTTTCTGTTTTATTGGGTCTTTTAACCCTGGTTATTTTTAACGCCATGCTGAATATCAGGCAAAAGAAAAAAGAGCTTGTTAAAAGCAATATTCAGTTAATCAATAGCAATGAGGAGCTGGTTCAGGCCAATGCCGTCAAAAACAAGTTGTTCTCGGTTTTAAGTCACGATCTGAAATCACCCTTAAGCAGTATTGTCAGCATGACATCTTTGATGGAACTATCACCGACCATCACAGATAGTTCTGATTTGGAAATGGTGCATGCAGTTGGAGAATCATCTAACATGATGCTGTCGTTCATTGATAATACACTCTTTTGGTTTAAAAAGATGCATGGTAACCTAAAGCCTGATTATCAGCCTTTATCAATGGAGTTTTTGATGGATGAAATTGATTACTGGTTTCAGTCATTCAGTAAGCAAAAAAACATATCACTGTTGTTTCGGGGAGAGGATATCAGTATAGTATCTGATAAGAATATATTGATGGTGTTGTTGCGCAATGTCGTTAGCAATGCCATAAAGTTTAGCAATGTGGGAGATCAGGTCACCATAAGCTGGACCAGTACTGAAGAACATGTTGTACTGAAAGTCAAAGACAACGGTATTGGCATGTCTCAGGAGCAATTGGAAGCCCTTAACAAACAGGAGGGAATCAATCAGTTTGCCAATGGTACAAATGGTGAAACCAGCACCGGTCTGGGTTTATTCCTCTGCCAGGAGCTGTTGCATAGTATTGGCGGACAAATGCTGGTTCAGAGTAAACAGGGCGAAGGAACTGAAGTATACTGCTACCTGAAAAAGAAGGTAGGGTAGAACCTCGGTACAGACGAGCTGGAATACTTTAATTGGCAGTTCGGTATTCAGCAGGGCTGATGCCTGTTTTCTTTTTAAATACTTTACTAAAGTGCTGCGGATAGTCAAATCCCAGTGAGTAGGCGATCTGGCTGACTGAATCGGAACTGTTCAGCAAGATGGTTTTGGCACGATCCACTACAAAATGATGTATGTGTTCCTGTGCATTGCGCCCTGTTTCTTTTTTTAAAAGATCACTCAGGTAGTTGGCCGATAAATTGAGTTCATTGCCACAATATTTAACGGATGGTACACCAGTTTCCAATGGCTTACCAGAATTATAATACGCCTTTAAGACCTTTTCAAAGCGACTGACGGTATCCTTATTTAAATTTTCACGCGTAAAAAACTGCCTGTCGTAAAAGCGAGTGCAATAGTCGAGCATTAATTCAATGTTCGATATGATCAGTTTTTGACTGTGCTTATCTATGTTGGCGCTGTATTCATGGATAATTTTATCCCTGATCTCACCTATGGTTTTCTTTTCCTGGTCTGATAAATGAAGAGCCTCATTAACCTCATATGAGAAGAAACTGTATTCATCAATGTGTTGCCCCAGGTGAGAGCGGCGAATCAGATCAGGGTGAAAATTCAATGACCATCCACCTATGCCGTCATTTTTATCCCATTCCTGCTCATCACCAAAGTTAACCACCTGCCCCGGAGCCATAAATATTAAAGTCCCTTCGTGATAATCATAGCTGTTTCGTCCGTAAGAGAGAGAGCCCGATTTACACATTTTAAACATGACCTGGTACAGATCAATAGAGAGTGTTCTGCCTGACAGATCCATATTTGGTACTATTTCATCGTGCTTGTAAATAGTTACAAGCGGATGTCTGGGAGCCTCAAGCCCCAGGTTTTTATGAATCTCAGTAACACTGTTAATATGGATTATATCTTTCATCTTATTTTATTTAAACACTCAGTTTATTAGGTATTTAGGTCGACTCCCGATAGATATCAGTATCGACAATTTATCAGTTCGACAGTTTATCAGTTCGACAGTTTATCAGTTCGACAATTCGACAATTGAACAGTTCGACAGTTATCATTTTCTCGCCCGGCAGTTCAACTTATAAACTATTAAACTCATCAACTCTACTAACTCCGATATCCATCGGCATCAACAATTTATCAATTCGACAGTTTATCAATTCGACAGTTTATCAATTCGACAATTCGACATTTGATCAGTTCGACAAATAAAACACTCTACTCTTTAAACCAGTCTATTAATATCGACGTTTTCCAATATCTTTTTGTTCGATGGTTTAATGGATACATTAATCAGTGCCTGACCTAGTTTTGTGGTGGTTGTTACTGACTTCATTTTACGCATTAAGGGAAACAATGGTCGAAAGATAACATAGAAAGCGTTGTACCAGTTGGTTCTTGATTTAATGCCTTTTTCAGGTAAAATGGCTCCCGGACGGAATGCATAAGCATCTTTAAAGCCCATATTCAGTATCATGTTCTCTGTTTTACCCTTTACGCGTGCCCACATAACCCTGCCTTTTTCTGAGCTATCGGTACCGGTGCCTGATACATAGCTGAAGACCATCGATGGATTCAATGCATATAAAGTATCAGCCAGTTCTTTGGTCATCGTATAGGTAATACCGGTATATTGCTCTTCATTCAGGCCAAGAGCCGAAATACCCATGCAATGGAAGCAGGCATCGTAATCGGCCAATTGCTCTTTGATGGCTGTAAAATCCCTGAAATCTTTGTGAATAAGCTCTTTCAGTTTGGGATGATCCATGCCAATGGAGTTGCGGTTTATGACTAATACTTCACTTACCTCTTGGTTATCAAGGCATTCGAGTAAGGCGCCCTTACCAACCATTCCTGTTGAACCTGTTATAATTACTTTCATGATGTTAGTTTATGCATTGGATTAAAGACAAATGATAATAGACTTAAAATTTATTTAAGATCTTCGGTGTCCGCTACCGTGTATTATTTTGCCAGTTTTCTGATCTGCGTCATAGCAAAGTTATCAAAAGCTTTGTCGCTTAGCCACCTGCGGGCAAATAAAATAGGTTTTGCCATTTTACCTGCAGCATAACGCGTTTTAGGGTTTTTAGCGCTTATGGCTTTAGAAATGGTTTTAGCGATAATATCGGGTGAGGTTGATGGTGAACCATCGTATGCGCCTTTGTTAGCCTCAATGATAGCATGAGCAATTTTTTCATAGGCACCACCTTTTGAGCGGTCGAGCATGGGTTGATTCATAACATCGCCAAATTCTGTTTGTATAGCTCCTGGCTCAATTATAGATACCTTGATTCCAAAATCTTTCGTTTCTAAACGCAAACAATCGCTCCAGCCTTCAAGAGCGTGCTTAGTGGCATGGTACCAGGCTCCTAAGGGGAAGTAGATTTTACCGCCGATGGATGTAATATTGATAATATGGCCCGATTGCTGCTTACGCATATATGGCAATACTAACTGCGTTAACTCGGCTAAACCAAAAATATTAACATCAAACTGACGGCGGGCATCTTGCATGCTAACATCTTCAACAGCTCCATATACCGAGTAGCCTGCATTATTGACCAACACATCAATACGGCCGTTTTCTACCATAATACGTTCAAGTCCTGCTTTGATTTCATCAGAGTTGGTTACATCCATTTTAATGGCATGACCGCCTGATTCTTCCAGATCCTGCATATTCTCAACACGACGGGCAGCTCCATAAACAATATGGCCTTCCCCAATTAAATGTTTGGCAGTTGCTTTACCTATTCCCGCTGATGCGCCGGTAACCAATATTACTTTTTTCATTACCTTAATAGTTTATTGTACAATGCAAAAGTAGGAGGTACAGCACAAGCCAATGTATACTTATTACAGCTTGTTGTATATCTATTACTGATACCGGATTTTTTCTATATGTTTGACTTATTCAAGGATGTCAGCTATACGTACACCATACAAATGAGAGATGAGATCTTTCATAACTATGTAATTTTTAATTACAGCTGCTGTTCAGTACCTGGTAATCGGATAATATGGCTGTTGGAATGTTTTGACCGGGCAGAATTTGAATGCACTTTAAATCAGGATTTCTGTCTGCTCTCAGGTCAATAAGTTTTGTGTTAGGACTAAGGTCGAGGTTATTCAGTTGGTTACTTGATATATACAAATGGCTTAACTGACCATTATATGCCAGGTTGATGTCGTTGAGCCTATTGTCTGAAATTAACAAGGTTTCCAGTAAATTATTTGAATTTAAGTTGATGCTGCCCAATTGGTTACTGGTCAGTAATATGTTCTTTAGCTTTATGGCTTCGCTCAAATCGCATGTTGTCAACAGGTTATTGCTGGCATGCAACACTTCTATTGCGGTATTGCTTATAATAAGATGTTCAATGTCATTAAAAGAAACATTAAGCTTTTTTAGTTTGCCGGCATTGGCCAGACCGGTAATAGTGCTTAGTTGATTGGACTGAATATCTATTTCCAGTAATTCGGTGTTCTTGCTAAGATCGATATGGTTTAGGTAATTGGCATAGAGGTATAGCGTATCCAGCCTCGTGTTAAAGCTTAGATCAATTGAGTCTATCTCATGCCGGGCAGCTGATAAGTAGGTGATGTTAATAAAGCTTTCGATGCCGCTTAAATCAGTAATCACTCCATAAGACGCATCTTTATTCAGGTCAAGGCGAACAACCTGTTCGGCATCTGTACGAAGTATTTTTTGGTTGATCATACCATCGGAATCAATACCCTGTTCAATTAAGATGCTTTCAAATTCACTATCGGGTATCTCAATAAACGTGTTGCTTTGTATGCTATTATCGTTTTCAGAGCAAGCAGCTAAAAATAGCAAGCATGACACAAGATAGGTTAAGCTTGAATTCATAAGATTAAAGGTTGGTTAATAGTTTTAAAACAACTAAGACGCTCTTGAAGGGAGATTGTTCAATTGGCAGAGCTTGTTTTGTGGGTAGTGTTTTTGAGAGGTTAAATATTGACCCCTTATAGTCTTTAACCTCCTGAATAATTTATTTAACTGAAAGTGTTCAATGTCAGGTCGCTATTTAATTAGCAATTTATAATGCGATAAGCAATATTCATTTTATTTTTACATGTATCATTTTCACCCCATATTGATGGATATGTTTAAAATAAAGTCTGCTTTCATTGTTCTTTTTAGCTTGTTAATAACTTTCCTGCTTATTATTCTGCTTGCATTCTTTGGCTTATTTAATAACAGGATCGAATTCGCAAGGAGTCAGATCGGCAAGTTTCATTCAATTCAAATAAGCGATCAGGTGCAGGAGCGCAATGAAGATCTGACTTTTAATTGCCTGAACTACATATTAACGGGAGATACGACCTGGTACATGGCTTACCAGGAGGTAAGTGACTTATCAACCTACCGCTTTCCTGTTAAACAAAGGGGTTTTGAGTTGTTAAAAGACAGTTTAAGTAGTTTGGGTTTTGGTAATAAAGAGTACCAGGTACTTGAGGAAGCCATTGGGCTGGCATCCGAGTTAAACAGCATGGAATCCTCAGCAATGAACTTAATTAATGGGGATAATGAGTTAAGCGATGCTGAGCGACGATCGCTGGCCTTGGACATAGTAAGCGGAGAACAATACTTATCGACCAAACGTGAGTTGATTCGAATTATCAAGAACTTCGAGCGTGTTATCGAAGAACAAACCAATGAGAAATGGCAGAGCAATATAGCAGAAGGCTCTCGCTTATATCGCCTGGTATTATGGTTTCTAATTAGTGTAATACTGTTTGCCTTAGTGGCTTTTTACCTGATATGGCGCAGAGTAAAGCATGAAGAGAAACAAGATGTTCTTTTTAAACAAGGTGTTGAAAAGCTGAAACTGACGTCGGAGAAACTGCTGAAAAGTGAAGAACGTTTCACTCTTGCTGTAAAAGGAGCAGAAGCTATTATCTGGGATTACAATGTGAAAGAAGAAACGCTTGTGTGGTCGCCGCGGGGAGTTAAGTTATTTGGCTTTTCCCAGGATGAAATTAAGCCATCGATCGATTTTGTGTATTCGCGTATTCATCATGATGACCTGGAGTCTTATAAGGCGCATGTGACAGAACACATTGAAAAAGATACCCCGTTAAACATTGATATCAGGTTGTATGAAAAGAACAATTCATTAAAATGGTATCGGTGCCGGGCATCCTCGTCAAAAGACGAACAAGGTAGGTCCATTCGCATTGTAGGAATTTTTACCGATATAACCGAAAGTGTTAAGAGGGAAGAGCAGCATATGAATGCGATTCTGGAAACGGAGGACAGGGAAAGAAGTCGGATTGCACGAGATATTCATGATAGTTTGCAGCAAACCATGTCAACGTCATTACTTAATTTCGAGAAAGTACGCACATCCATTTCCATAGAAGACAGAGTGTTGGCCGACAAGTATCAGACCGGCTACAATTACCTTAAAAAGGCCATTACAGAAAGCAGAACACTGGCACATAACCTGATGCCTAAGGTTGTTGATCAAAATGGAGTGGCACCGGCAATAGATGCATTGGTCAAAGCATTGGAAGGATCAACGCCAATAACTATAAATTACTACCACAATATGGCTGATTACCGGATGCAGCTGGCATATGAAATGACAATTTACCGCATCGTTCAGGAAGCTGTTAATAATGTTGTAAAATATTCAGAGGCTAAAGAATGTACGATCCAGCTCCTTAAAAGAGATGATTTGGTGACTCTGACCATAGAAGACGATGGGCTTGGCTTTGAAATCGAACATACGATTGATACCTTTGGGTTAAATAGCATGCGAACACGTGCTGAAGCCATAGGTGCATATTTTGAAATTGAATCTTCTCCTGGCCGGGGAACACAGTTATTATTAGAACTAACGATTTAAGAATGGGAGCAATTAAAATATTACTGGCCGATGATCATAGCATGATTCGTCAGGGCTTAAAAGCATTTCTCGATAAGGATAAATTTAAAGTAGTGGCTGAAGCCAAAAATGGGAAAGAAGCACTGGAACTAATAGAGGAAAATGAGATTGACGTTCTGGTGACTGATATCATGATGCCAGAAATGGATGGTGTTGAGTTGTGCAAACATGTCATTGAGACCCATCCTCATATTCATATTCTGGCACTGACCATGATGAATGAAAACTACAATATCAAGAAAATGTTGGGTGCCGGTGCCAAAGGCTATATTTTAAAGGATTGCACCCAGGATGAATTAAGAACAGCTATTGAAACTGTAAACCAGGGTAAAAACTACTATAGTCAGGAGGTTACTGATATAATTATGGAAGGCTTGACCGCTCAGCCTGCACCTAAGCAACGTTTGGTCAACGAAATACCACTGACCAAACGTGAAACGGAAATACTGCATTTGATTTGCAAAGAAAAAACAAACGTTGAAATTGCTGATGAACTGTTTATATCCAACAGAACCGTTGAAGCCCACAAGCGTAATTTACTTGATAAAACAGGTTGTAAAAACATAGCAGGACTTGTTTTATATGCTGTTGAGCGCAAATTATTCGATGATTTATAGAAGCCTGCCTCAACTAGGTGTTACACGTATTTTTATACCTTAAGTGCTGCCCTCATATGTAGCTGCGACGGACCCTGCATCTTTGTAATGTAAGTTTTAGTTATTCAATTAAAAATTAGAAAGATGAAAAAGTTAAGATTTTTATTCGCAGCGATGGCCATAGTAGCCAGTATGAGTTTGGTATCGTGTAGTAACGATGATGATCCACAACCCGAACAGCCGGTTCAACCTTTACCGCCTGAGCATGTTGAGCAGCCTTTACCACCTAATATTGAACCTCATTAAATTACATCATTCTGATATTTATGGATAATATCTGAGTTTACACTTCCCTTCATCAATTGATGAGGGGATTTGTGTTCATACCTGCATACAGGCATCTAGGTGTAACACGTAATTTGTCATGTTAAGGCATGCCCTCATAAGAAGCTGCTGCATACCCTGCATCTTTGTAGTGTAAGTTTTAACCCGTATTTCTGATGCATATTGCGGGTTCATTATCCACTTAAAAAATTAGAAAGATGAAAAAGTTAAGATTTTTATTCGCAGCAATGGCCATAGTAGCCAGTATGAGTTTGGTATCATGTAGTAATGCTGATGATCCACAACCAGAACAGCCTGTTCAACCTTTGCCACCAGAGGATATTGAGCAGCCCTTACCACCTAATATTGAACCGTTTTAAGTGAGGGAGTGATGATGTACACTGTTGCATTTTAGCCCGGATGTTTAAAAAGGGGTAACTAAATGTTAATAAGTAACAGCATTAGAAATTCCTATTTAGGTATTATGTTAGCATATTTATAAAGTTTTAATAATCACCTCAAAACATAAGTTATGAAAACGAAAGTATTAACAATATTGACCATGATGCTCTGTACCACCTGGGCCTTTGGTCAAAAGCCAAATATTGTGGTTATCACCACAGATGATGTTGCTCCAATGGATATATCAGCCTATCACAGGGGATTGGGGGCTGTTGAAACGCCAAACATTGATAGAATAGCTAAAGAAGGTCTGATGTTAAGTGATTTTTACGCGCATCCGAGCTGTACTGCGGGTCGTGCTGCATTTATCACTGGTCAATACCCTATTCGTACCGGACTGACTTCTGTAGGTCAGCCTGGCTCACATTTAGGCATGCAGGCCGAAGATGTTACACTGGCAGAGTTATTAAAGGACAAAGGTTATGCTACCGCTCAATTTGGTAAAAGTCACGTTGGTGATCGTAATGAGCACCTGCCAACCGTTCATGGTTTTGATGAATTTTTTGGCGTGCTTTATCACCTTAATATGATGAATCAGCCCGAACAGCCTGAATTTCCCAAAGATCCCAATTATCCGGGACGTCCGCGTAACGTATTGTACACAAGAGCCAGTGATGTGGATGATCCGTCTGTTGACCCTCGTTTTGGAAAAGTAGGTAAACAAACCATTGAAGATCGGGGAACACTTTTTGCTAAACGTCAGGAGACTTTTGATGATGAGGTGTTGGAAGTATCTATCGATTGGTTAGAGCGTACTCAAAAAGAAGGGGACCCTTTTTTCTTGTGGTTCTGTCCGACCCGCATGCACCAGGAGATCTTTGTGAGTGATGAGTGGGCCGGTAAAAGCGGGCATGGTAAATATTCCGACGGGCTACTGCACATGGACTACCTGATCGGTGAATTGTTAGATAAGTTAGATGAGATGGGCGTTGCTGAAAACACGATTGTTTTATTTACATCTGATAATGGTGTTAACCTGTCTCACTGGCCAAGTGCCGGAGCAGCCAGCTTCAGAGGAGAAAAAGGCACAACATGGGATGGAGGTCTACGTGTACCAATGCTGGTTCGCTGGCCTGGAAAAGTGCCTGCTGGTGAGTATAGCGGGGAATTATTTACCTGTGAAGACTGGTTGCCGACCATAATGGCAGCTGTTGGGGAAGACAATATTAAAGAAGAGCTTAAGAAAGGGAAAAAGGTAAATGGCAAGGAGTATAAGGTGCATATTGATGGCTATAACCAAATGGATGTACTAACCAAAAACGGAAAATCTAACCGTCGTGAGTTTTTCTTCTTTGGTGAAAACGACTTAAATGCTATCCGTGTAGATCAATGGAAAATACACCTGGCAACCAAAGACGAATGGTTAAAGGGACGCGAAGTATTACCTGCCGGTATGATTATCGATATCAAGCTTGATCCATATGAAAGATCTATCGATGCACCAGGTCATTTCTTGTGGATGAAAGAGAAAACCTGGGTATTGCCTCAGATAGCGGCTCCAATTATTGAGTTTGGAAAAAGCATGGAAGAGTTTCCTCCTCGTCAGGCTGGATCAGGCCTTGGAATGAACGCTATCATGCAACAAATTGAAAAGGCTTCATCGCAAGCCAACGAATAATAAACTAATAACAAAATGTCGGGTACCCATGGTATCCGACTTTTGTTTTTATAACTAAGGGATTCACGTAGAATAGCAATTTAAGGTTTCCCCTCTGACAGTCAGACCCATTTCACTGCATCTTTGTAAGGTAAACTTATTGAAGAACTTAATAGTTAGAATGATGAAAAAAATAATAGTATTAACCGGACTTGTTGGTTTGATGACAATAGCTTGTAATCAAGGTATCTCAGAAAAAAAGCCAACCAATACAATTCTTGACCAGGTGGCACAGCAGGATGATCCTGTGGTAAGCATAGCGCCAAATGCCGAAATTGCAGCTCAGGGGTATTACCTGGATGCCAAAGCTATGGGAACCATGGCTTACCAATGGGGGTATGCTATGGTACGAATGGAACAGGCCATGCGTGATTACATTGATGTGCCAAATCCTAAGCCTGCCACCAGTTACAGGGCACCACTTAACGAGATCGGATGGGCCAGGCGTCTGCCAACAGCTAAGGATGAGGACATGCCTACAGCCAATAACGACACCTACTATATGAGTGCCGTGGTTGATTTAACAGAACCGTATATCTTGGAAACTCCTGATACGGATGGGCGCTACTATGTGGTTGACGTTTTTGATATGTATCATACATTGACCGAATACATTGGTAAACGCAATACAGGTACCAAGGCACAAACCATTGCTTTAGTACCTCCGGGATGGGAAGGACCTTTACCAAAGAGCGTTGATAAAGTAGTGAATGTTCGTACACCTAAAACATGGTTATGGGGACGTATTCACGTTTTGGAAGGAGAGGATGTAAGCAAGGTACATGCTTTGCAGGATCAGTTTAAATTAGCAAGCATCAGCGAGTATAACGGAAAAGCTGGCGTGCAAAAAACAAGCACTTTGCCTGAAATGCCTAAGTATCCTGTAACAGATACCTTACGCTTTTATCGTTACCTGGCTTTTGCCATGGAACAAAATCCGATACTTGACGAAGACAGAGCCTTGGTAGGGCAGTTAGAGCGAATTGGGATTAAGGATGGTCAGTTTAATGAGAGTGTGTTAAATCCTGCCCAGTTAAAAGGATTGAAAGAAGCAGCATTGGAAGCACCACTAACCATTTTATCAACCATGTATTCCTCATCAACAGAAATGAATGGCTGGAATGTGGCAACCAAATTGGATAATTACGGTTTTGATTATGGTTTTCGCTCACTGATCGCCGGTCCTTACTTAGGAGGCCAGGGTGAAAAAGAGGCCATGTATCCGATCCGTTATACCGATAGCGAAGGACAGCCCACAACAGGAACCCATAGTTATCGTATTCGGTTTAAAGAAGAACCACCAGTAAATTCGTTCTGGTCTTTAACGCTATATAAGGCTGATACCAAGCTGTTTTGTGATAATGAGCTTAACCGCTATAAGTTTAGCAGTGAATCGGCTGGCTTAAAGAAGAATGCTGATGGCTCTTTTGAGATTTTGATACAGAATGCAAAGCCTGAAAATACCGATAACTGGTTGCCTGCTCCTGAAGGAGGTTTTTATCTGATATTGCGGGTTTATGAACCGCATGAGGATATCATCAACCTAAAATATGAGTTGCCTCAAATGGAGAAGATTAAGTAACAGATATTTAAATTATCAGAGATTACCCTGCAAGCTCATTTGCAGGGTATTTTTTTGTACTAAGGGAAACACTTAATTACATCTTCTTTGTGTTTCCCTCTGTCGTACCTGATCGATTGTGACCAACTTTGAAGAGTAAACTTTTATTAACCATTAATATTTCATGATATGAAAACCAGATATCTTATATGTATAGTCCTGGCAATAGTAACAGTATTGACAGGCTGTCACCAGGAAAAAGATGAGACAACAAGAGAATTCACCTTTGATTCTTTAGAAGAGCAGGTCATCTATCAGCGTGCCTTTGAAGCTGTGGTTTGGGCCATGCCTGCAACAGCGATCTATCGCCTACGAGAAGGTTTTATGGAACTGCCGGGCGTTGATAACAATGTGGTGATAGCCTATTCAGCACCAGCCTTATCGAAACATAAAGCCATTACAGCCAATACCGCAACACCTTACATTACTGCTTTTACCGATTTAAGAAACGGACCGGTTGTACTGGAGATACCAGCAGTTAGTGAAAAGGCCAGTTTATACGGACAGGTGGTGGATGCCTGGCAATCGACCATTGCGGGCGTTGGTCCTTCAGGTGCCGATAAAGGTAAAGGTGGAAAGTATTTATTTATTCCTCCCGGTTATACCGGTGTATTGCCAGCATCTGGTTACTACCCGGTTCAATGTACTACAAACCGTATCTCATTGGTTTTTCGCTCAATAAGGGGCGAGAATGCCACTGATGATGATGCGTACCAGTATACGCAGACCATGAAGATGTATTATTTGGGAGCTGAAAGCACCGAAACAAAGTTTGTTGATGGGCTACCTCACAAACTGGAAACATTGCCCCGCTACGATGAACGAGCACTGGAAGATATCCACGCCATTTTTAGTGTTGAACCGGTGTTGGAACGCGATAAAGTAATGATGGGCTTATTGTCAACCATTGGCATTGAAAAAGGCAAGGCTTATAATCCAACGCCGCGCCAGGTGGAGCTGTTTAGAAAGGCCGCCAGGGATGCTTATGAATATATGCACAATTTAGTGTCTGATCACCATAATGAAGGTTTGTACTGGGAAGACAGAAACTGGAGTTTTGTAATGCAGACCGATGATGTTGACGGCTTTGACTTTATAACAAAAGAGCAAATAGAGATTGACAAGCGGGCTGCAGCCTGGAGCTTCTTCACCTTATATCCGCAGAAATTAGGCGAACGTCCGGCAACGGTATACCTGGCACCAACAGCCGATTCGGAGGGACGCCCGCTGCAAGCCGATAAACTGTATAAAGTAAGGGTTCCAAAGGATATACCAGCCAAACAGTTTTGGGCCATCACCATTTATGACGATGCTACCTGGGCGTTTATTGATAATCCATCAGGGCGTTCAGGTCTGGGCTTATTTAATACACCCGACATGCAGATGAATGAAGACGGTAGTGTGGATGTGTATTTTGGACCGGAAGCACCAGAGGGACTGGAATCCAATTGGATACCTACTGCCGGAAAGAAGCCATACGTTTGGTTACGTTTGTATGGACCCGATGAAGCTTTCTGGGATAAATCATTTGTAATGCCAGATGTGGAGATGGTGAAGTAAGAAATGAGCTGGTGAAATACTAAGAGGCTGCCTATAAAAGAATACAAAGTATATGGGATTTATACCATTGCTTTGCGTTCTTCGCGTTTCTCTTCTTTTGCGTTCTTTGCGGGAAATAATGATATCAATCGTTACTGAACGATGTTAACTACGTGTATCACCTAATTATTAACTATACGTTTTGCCCTCATAAAATGAGCCTGTCAATCCACCATCTTTGTAATGTAAGTTTTAACCCGGATTATGTATTGGAACTTTGTAATGAGCATTGAAAGAACTATACAACAAGGCTTTACTGAAACGAGGTATAGCATCGTTCTGTTGAGTTGAAGTAAAACAATGAAGCGTATTGTTTTGAAGTTATTTCAATGCGCAATAGGATTTCTGATACATGTTACGGGTTCATTATCCACTTAAAAATTAGAAAGATGAAACGAGTTAGATTTTTATTTACAGCAATGGCATTAGTAGCCACAATGAGTTTGGCATCATGTAGTAATGATGATGATCCTCAACCAGAACAACCGGTTCAGCCTTTGCCACCGGAAAATATTGAGCAACCACTTCCAGAAAATCCGGAGGTGACACCATTTTAAAGTTTTCATCCCAATTCAAGTTTACACTTGAATCCCTTTATCCCTGTATGGTAGCGTGCAGGGATATTTTTTATAATGTTGAGAGTTTAAAAAGGGTAAAAACAATTGAGTTTAAAATGTCAAAAAGCAAGGTTATTTTTTATTCGTGATTACAAATGATATATTTGTTCTCATTCTCTTCTTTTTTAATCGCCCTTGGGGAAACTTTAGATTTATCAATTTAAAATATTGACAGATGAATCGTGTACTTATGGTATTCGTATTTCTGATGGCATGTATACTGGCATCAGGCAATCAATACAAAGAAGACAGTCTTAAGCATGTATACAAGTCATTAGAACAGGATAGTGCCAAAATAAAAATACTTTGGCAGTTGTCTGATAATACGGATAACTACATTAAAGCCATTGAATATACTCAGGAAGCCCTTGACTTTATAAATGATAAAGGCATTGATGATATGCAGGCCAGGGCTTATTTTAAGCATGGAGCTAATCTTTTTTTGCTAGGCTCATATGATGAGGCTCTGGATTACTTTATTGAGTCAATTAAAATAGCCGATAAGCAAGGTGATCAAATGCTTAAGATGAGAACCTTGAATAATATTGGTACCGTTTACGATCGTATAGGAAAATACGATGAGGCATTGGAATACTATATTAAATCGATGGATGTGTACCAGCAAATGAATGATGATGCCCGGGAGAATGAATCAAACTGGCTGAGTTATTTATATGGTAATATTGGATGTATCTATCTCACCAAAAATGAATTTACCACTGCAGAAACTTATTTGCTAAAAGGATTAAACAGATGCATTAGTGCAGACAATGATCCTGTAAAAGGTGTGCTGTATAATAACCTTGGCAAGTTATACCTGACAACAAAAGAATTTGATAAGGCCTATGACTATCTTAACAAAGCATTGATATTCAGAAAGAATGTGGGTAATAAAAACGATATGGTCAAGTCTTACTTCTTTTTAGGTGTCTATTATTTTACAATAGAGGATTATGACAATGCAAAAGTTTCCTTGGAAAATGGATTGCATCTGTCAAAGGAGATAGGAACGATCGATTGGACAAAGTGGATCTATAAGTACCTTTATTTACTGCATAAAAAACAGGGAGAGGTCAATAATGCCCTGCGGGCACACGAGCATTTCAAGGCGGCTAGTGACAGTCTGATGAACGAAAAGACTATTTCGGATATTGCCCGTATTCAGATGCAATATGAGTATGAAAAGAAAGAACAACTGAAAGATGCCAGGCAGCAGCGTATGCGCTTCATCTATATCCTTATTATCTCGTTCTTTATCTTTACTACTTTGATAATAGGACTGTTGTACATACTTGCTAAGAGCAGATCAAGACGTACCTTGCTTGAAAATGAGCGACTGGAAAAGGATCTTGAGTTGAAGAACAAAGAATTAACAACCAATGTCATGTACCTGCTCAAGAAGAATGAATTTATGAATACAATCTCCAATCGTCTTCTCGATTTTAAGTCACGGCTCAAGGGTGATAACCGCCAGACTATACTTGAAATTGTCAATGAGTTGCAGACGGCGGCAGATGAGGAAGTGTGGGAGGAATTTGAAATACGTTTCCAGCAGGTACACAACGATTTTTTTGATAACCTGAAACAGGTGTCGCCCGAGTTATCTCCCTCTGAATTGAAGATATGTGCTTTTCTGCGTTTAAATATGAAAACCAAAGAAATTGCGGCTATTACGCATCTGAGTATACGCACCATTGAAGTTACCCGCTCCAATATCAGGAAGAAATTAAATCTTACGCACTCAGACGTTAATTTGATCAGCTATTTAAATGAGCTATAAACATACGACCAGATCATAAAATGCATGTTCATAATTGGGCATGCATTTTTTTTGCTTTCTGCTGATGTTATGCATGCGGAAGTGCTTGTTTGCACTACTTATTGAGTTGCCTTTTTAGCTTACCCGGGGTTGTTTTCAGGTCATTCCTTTCAATATTTCATTTCTTCTTCAAAGATTTATTAAAAGCCACAAAGTGCAGTGAGGTAGTTCTTTATGGAGTTGTGTGATATAAAAACTGTAGTGTTTAGAGTTGTTTTGCAACTTATACTGTAGTACCTGCAGAGGTTTTACTGTGGTTCTTTCTTGTTGGTTTCTTTTGGGCTTCAGGTAACATTGCGCAAACAACGATTCAAAGGATATGTGGTATGTCGAAGTCAGAAAAGATAATTCCGGAAGATGAAAAAATAATGGAGCTAATGAAGAAGCGGGAGGAGCAAACCTCTGCTCTGAAGTCCCTATTAGAGAAACTAAATGAGAATAATAGAAAAATAATATCCAGGGAAAAGAAGAGAAACTAGTCCCACTTAGGTATTAACTAAATAATTAATAGCATGAAAAACAATTTACAGAAATTGAGAATTCTATCTCTGCTGCTTAGCTGGATGTTTATGGCATCAGCTATTCATGGGCAAAGCATAGATAACCACACCATTCCGGGTGTTCTGAGGGTGAAATTAAAACCCGAATTGCTTACCGGATTGAAAGGTATGAGTACAACTCATAGTAATGGGGTTGTAACAACTGGTATTCAGGCTTTTGATAACGCCAATCGTGTTTATTCAGTTAGTGAAATGAAGCGTGTGATTCCTTATAACGCGCGTTATGATGCCAAACACCGCAAGCATGAATTGCATTTGTGGTATGAATTAAAGTTTTCGTCTGACATTAGTCCGATGGAAGCTGCTGAAACCTATAAGCGTTTAGCTGATGTAACAGTGGCTCAACCGATTTATAAAAAACAATTGATTTCAGGTTCGAAACTTAACTTACCTGTGCCGGCTGCTGCTAATTCAGGTTCAAGCAGTTTTACAGATACTTATTTGGCTGATCAGTGGCATTACAATAATACCGGTGATGTTGCTGCAGGCGCTATTGCTGGTGCTGATATCAACTTATTTAAAGCCTGGGAAATTGAAACAGGTAAATCGAATGTTATTGTATCAATAGTAGATGGTGGTTTCCAAACCAACCATGTTGATTTGGTGGACAATGTTTGGGTAAACGAAGCCGAATTAAAAGGTGAAGCTGGTGTTGATGACGATGGAAACGGTTATGTTGATGATATTCATGGTTGGAACTTTGTGAAAAATAGTGCCAATATTGAAGCACACTACCATGGTACGCACGTAGCCGGGACGGTTGCTGCAACCAACAACAACGGTAAAGGTGTTGCCGGTGTTGCGGGTGGTTCAGGTAATGGCGATGGTGTACGCATCCAGTCAGCTCAGATTTTTACTGAAGATGGCTATACGCCAAATATTGCTGCTGCCATTATTTATGGGGCTGATAATGGCGCGGTTATCTCTCAAAATTCATGGGGATATACTTCTCCGGACACCTATGACCAGGTTGTTTTGGATGCCATCGATTATTTTATTGAAGAAGCCGGTGACTATGCAGGCAGCCCAATGAAGGGCGGTGTTGTGATTTTTGCTGCTGGTAACCAGAGTGTTGGTAATGCAATGTATCCGGGTTACTACGAGCCAACCATCGCAGTTGCGGCTATTAAAGCTGATAACCAGATTGCTTCTTACTCAAACTATGGTGACTACATTGATATAGCCAGTTATGGTGGAGATTTGGATGTAGCTCAAAATGCCGCGGTTATGAGTACTTATCCGGGAAACACTTATGCATTTCTTGATGGTACGTCTATGGCTTGTCCACATGTATCAGGTATTGCTGCCTTGGTGGTTTCAAAATATGGAAGTGATTCTTTTACCGCAGAAGACCTTAAGCAACACTTATTAACTGGTGTTCGCGATGTTGATAGTTTCAACCCTGATTACGTTGGTAAATTAGGTTATGGTATTTCCGATGCTGTATTGGCTTTAGCTAACGACGAAGGCATTGCTCCAGATGCTATTCAGAACTTAGAATTATTAGGCTTAGGTCAGGATTTCGCTGATTTAAAATGGACTGTTCCTGCTGATCAGGACGATGCTCAACCTGTAATGTTTGAAGTGTATTACCATACTGCTAATATTACAAGTGAAAACATCAATCAGGCAGATAAAGTTGAATTAAAATCAAAAGCAGCTGCTGATGCGGAAGTATTGCAAACAGTTGAAGGACTGGATGCCACTACAACTTATTATTTTGCTGTTCGTTCAATCGATCGTTGGGGCAATGTTTCGGAGTTATCAAATAGTGTAAACGGTACAACTAACGAAGGTCCCGACATCCATGTTGAGGAAGAGTCAATTACTGTTACTGCCGATGCATTAGTGTCACCAATTGGAACCGGTTCATTCACAATCTTAAACCAGGATGAAGGAATATTGGAGTGGAACGGTATGGTACGTCACACAACCAATCGTTTAAGCTCTTATAGCAGAGATGACTATGCATATCCGAAGGTGACAGCACGTACATCAGCCACTGAAATTGGTATGTTTAAAGTGTTTGATGTAGCGCCATTAAACAACTTGCCAATTCAAACAAGTGAGGTTTCAATGGCCAGTGAATACAATGAGATTCATTATGGAATTGAGGGTTACAATTATATGATTGGTGACATCGATACCACCATTACCAACTCGGCGGCAACACGCTTTTACGTTGATTCTATTAATGGGTTTAACCTGACATCTGTACAAATGTTCCTGGAGCACCGCCCCATTACCGGACCGATGATAATGGAGATTTATGTGGGAGAACAATTGCACAGAAATAACTTAACGGCTGTTGTGGAGTACAATCATAACGATGCGATGAATCGTTGGCATACTATCCGATTAGATGAGCAAATATTTATGGAGCATGGAACTACCTTTTGGACTGTGATTCACGTTCCGTCTGGTAATGAGTTCCCATTGGGTATTATGCAGGAAACCAACCAAGAGTATTCAGATAATTGTTTTATGAGTTTTGATGTGGGCACCACATGGGAACCTTTAGCTCCACTTATTGAAGACGATAGATGGGTATGGTCTATGGTGGCTAACAGTTCCAATACACACCTGGGTAATTATGTCACTTTAAAGCCTGCGAATGGTAAAGTAATTGGCAATGAAAGCCAGGTGGTTGAGCTTGAAGTGGATGGTACTTACCTGGCTAATGGGTCGTATAACTCAAACGTACTGATTAAGTCAAACGATAAGGATGAAAAAGAATACCGTGTTCCACTTTCATTTACCATTGAAGGACACAATCCGGTATTAGTGAATGAGAAGATCATTGACTTTGGTACGGTGTTCTATGGTCATGAGAAGGAATTAACCTTCTATGTTGAGAACCACGGTTATGGTAACTGGGTACGAAGCAGCATAACATCTTCTGATCCTCAATTTGTAATTGACAGAAAACCTTATAGTATTAAAGCACGTCAATCAGGTTCTTTCACAATTATTTATACACCTGATGGTTCCGGTAATGATAACTCAACCATTACCATGGAGGATAAAAAAGGTAATGTACATACCATCAATTTATTTGGTGTAGGTATTACTCCTCCTGAAATGGAAGTGAGTCCCTTAACACAAGATGCCGGCACCATTAATGTAGGTGAAGAAACAACTGCTTCAGTAACCATTGCCAACAATGGTGAATACCCATTGGATTATGCAATGCCATTATTCGCCAATGATATTAATATCGAGAACGTTGGCCGTACCCATAAATATGGTTACGTGTATGAAACAAACCTCGATGGTGATCCGGCTATTGCCTATTACTGGGAAGACATTGCCGCTACAGGTAATGATTTATCAGAGTTTTTCAAGGTCACCACCAATAGTTATTATGAGGTAGGTCTTGGTTTTGAATATTTATTCTACGGTCAGGGCATTGAGAATATGTATATAACCAAAGCTGGTATGCTCTCTTTAACCAATACCAGAGGATATGCCAACTGTAGTCCGCCAAAAGTTGATGGTTGTACACCTGATGGTTGGATATCAGCTGTTAACCTGAAATTTGAATTAGCCAAAGGTGGAAGTATTCATTATGAAAATAAGCCTGGCAAATTAGTGGTTCAGTACACCGATGTTGTTTTAAAAATTGCGAACAGCATTAACGAAAAGGTAACGTTCCAGATTGTTGTTCATCAAAATGGTGACATCGACTATATCTTTAAAGATATTGAGAACATGGATAGTTATAGTCGACGTTATCTGATGGTGGGTGTAGGTGATATTGGAAATGAGGATCCATTCCTAATCACTGGTCGATATACATCAAGTGACTACATCCGCCTAAGCATTGTTAACGAAACCATTTTCCGTTTAAAGTCGCCGGGACAGCGATTAGTGAAAAAAGTTTCTTCTGCCCAGGGTGTTGTTAATCCGGGAGAGTCAGTTGATATTGAATTAACCATCAATACCGATGGCTTATACGAAGCTGATATGTTCCAGAAGTTAGCTGTGGTCAGCAATGATCCATTTAATAGCCTGCAGTTTTTTGAGGTGACCACCAGCATTGTAGGTGGAGAAGCCGATTTGTTCTTATTAAACGAGAGCATCGATTTTGGTAGCATCTATCAAGGTGGTACAATTAATGCCATGGCTGCCATTAAAAATGGGGGTACCAAGGGTGTTGACATTACGGCTGCAACCTTACAAACAGGAGAGAACTTTACGATCACTGGCGAACTGCCTTATGCCTTAAATGCCAAAGGTACCTTCTTTGTTCATGTGTCATTGAATACCGATACTAAAGGTTCTTTTGAAGATGTATTAACCTTTGAAACAGGAGATGGAGAAACCTACCAGGTGAACTTAAGTGGTGAAGTAACTGCTGCTCCGGGTATCGCTGTAGACGTAACACCAATTACAGAAACCTTAAATGCCGGTGAATCCATCAACAAAACCATTAGCGTAACAAATGATGGGGAAGCTGACCTGGATGTGCTAACTCATAGTACCGATTGGTTATATGCCAATAAGATCTCAGCAGCCAGCAATGATCACATTGTTCAGGACTTTACTTATTCAGCTATGACGACCAATATGGATGGCGGACCTGCTTATTCATGGGAAGACATTGTAGTGCCTGGTGAAGGTATTAATGGTGGAAATTACTGGTTGGAAGTTGATCCGTTCTGGTATCCGATTGAGTTGCCATTTGAGTTTACTTATTGGGGGGAGCCAACCAATAAAATTTGGGTAAGCTGGGAAGGTGTTATTACCACCAAAGAACCAACACATTCGCCCTATTGGATTTTGCCAAAACCGTTCCCAACGGAAGATGACTTGAACTCATTGATTGCACCATTTTTTGGAGCACACAGTGAATCTAAATTACCAGATTGGCCTGGCTATGATAAAGTGGGTGTATTCCATAAAATTTATGATGACCGCATTGTGATTACATGGTCAGAATATGTTGATATGTTCACCATGGGTTCTCCATTTAGTTTCCAGGCCATTTTATACAAAAATGGAAATATCAAGTTCCAGTACGACACCGAAATGCGTAGTTACGTTTCGGCTGGTATCCTGGGCTTGGAAAATCATGATGGAAAAGAAGCGGTACAATTAATGTCTTATGCTAAATTCATCGAGGATGAAATGGCCATCTCATTTGTACCAAGTACTAAACATGTGGTAGCACCTGGTACATCGGTTGATATTGATGTAATGTTGGATGCCACTCATCTGAACAAAGGTGTATATGAAGGTAGTTTGTTGATTGAGTCAGATGCACCAATGGAAGAAGAAATGGCTGTACCGGTAACTTTAACCGTTGAGGGCGAAGCTGGTTTATCTACTGTAGATGGCTTGCATTTTGGAGACATTATTGCTTACCAGCGTCCGAATGATTACGAGTGGGTAGATGTTATCTATGAAAAGTCATTTACCATTGTAAACGATGGCCATGATGTATTGACACTGAACATGGTGAACATGCAAAACGGTACCACGGCTGAGCTTCAAATGGAAAAGGTTGACTGGATGTGGGGTAACAAATTCTGGGCACCTTTATCACCATGGGATTTCCCATTGGAGATTGTACCCGGTCAAAAGAAGGAGTTCAAGTTGGTAATAGCACCAAATGCAGAAGAATATGAAATTGACGATAATGTTCAGATCTTCTCTAACTATCCTGGCGACGAAGTGCTGATTCCTGTTACGGCAAGCGTTAAGTTACCTGCAGTATTCGAGTATCCAAATGAAACCGTTTCTTTCTTAGCAAATACAAAAGAAAGTACAGGTTCTGAGACTGTAACTATTTCTAACGCCAATGGTTTATCACCATTGACCTACGATATAACATTCAACTTCTCACGTGCAGGAGCTGAATCAGAAATGGCGGCTGCAAGTTTAATGAATAATGCTTCTGAAACATTGCCGATTGAAATGCAGCAGCTTGAAATAACACCTGAAGCGGCCAATAAAGTGGCTCCATATGCTGATGCCTACAATAGTGTATTAGAATACGTAACTGGAGAAGATGCCGAAGGAGCTGTTGGTTTTGGTGAAGACAGAGCTTTAATCGCTGGTATCTCATTTACTGCTCCTGCTGAAGGATTTAACTTATCACATGTAAAAACCTGGTATAACTATCAGACTATATTAAACAGTACTGTGAAAGTTGAAATTCGTGCCGGTGGTGGTGATGTGTCTGTTGCTCAAATTCTTTATAGCGAAGACTTTACAGTCAATGTTGATGAAGCTAATGCACAGGAAAAAGGCGAATGGATGACCTTTAAATTAGCTGAAAATCAGTTGTTCTACCCGGGTGAGGAGTTTTATGTACTTTTCCATTATCAAGAGGGTGTTGGTTATCCGCAGGGAATACATAAGGGCATTGAGCAAAAGGCAAAACGTTATTTTATGAGCCTGGATGACGGTTGGTATGACCTGCAGTTGCAAAATGGTTTTGAAACTTCCGGCTGGGCCATGAAGGCATGTGAAGAGACAGCAGCTGATATTTCATGGGCTAAGCTTGATGGTGAGTTAAGCGGTGAAGTGGCCGTTGGTGAAACACTTGACCTCAAGATTGACTTCTATGCCGCTAACGCGCAAGAAGCTGATAACAACGGTAACATGGTAATTACTACCAATGATCCAATGAAAACATCAGGTACTGTGCCATTATACATGCGATTAAATCAAGGACCTGAATATGATGTAGAAGGCGGTATGTCTCATATTGTTAATGAGAATGAAACGCTAAGCATCAACATTACAGGTAGTGATTATGAAGGCGATGCTTGCACCTATGCTTTGGCCGAGGAGTATACCTTTGCAGAAATGAGTGTTAATGGTGATGACCTTCAATTATCAGTATCTCCTGACTATGAGTCTGCAGGTGTTTATACTGTTACGGTAAAAGGTACAGATGTTCACAATAATGTAAGTACATGTGAATTATCCATTGAGGTGGCTAATGTGAACCGTACACCAGAAGTGCTTACTCCAATTGAAGATACAGAGATTGTATTGGAACATGGTATTGTAGAGTATAACCTGAATGACTACATCGCTGATGCAGATATGGATGACCTGGTTTTCGATGCCACAGGAACTGATGCAAGTCTTCTGGAGCTATTCTTATCGGAAGATCGTATGATTATGGAACCATTAATGCCAGGAACTTCAACTGTTACTGTTGTTGCAAGCGATATTGAAGGCGCTTCTGTAAACCATACATTTAATGTAACTGTTATTCACCGCACCGGTATTGATGAGCTGGAAGGAGCCCGAATTAGTACTTACCCTAACCCTGTTGCAGACTTAATGACGATTGAGTGGGATCATTCTGTTCTTAAAGAGGTTAGCTTCCGCCTGGTTAATATTACGGGTGATGTTGTGCGTGCTGAAGAAGTTGCTGACTCAATGGGCAAACATCAAATGGTAGTTGATGATCTGGCCAATGGTATTTATTTACTGGAGATGATTTCGGAAGGCGAAAAGCTGGTTAAGAAAATTGTAATACAAAACTAAAGGTGAGTCAATAATGACTCTGTACCGGGATTTCGTTCTCAGGTCGTACGATTCCCGGTGCATTTAAGCTAAACAGATAAATTATGAAACGATTATATAATTTGTGGGTAGCATTGCTAGTGCTGATGTTACTCTCATTTGCCAGCTGTTCAAAAGATGAACCGGCTGACAACACTCAACCTACAGCCGTTATACTAACGCCGCTTGAGCAGGATGAATTTATACGTGGACAATCACTCATTTTCAATGGTGTTTTTGAGGATGACAGGAAATTGTCGCATGTTGAGATATCAATTGCTGAGAATAGTTCTTTGAAGGGTTTTGATACGCCATGGGAAGCAACTGAAGTAATAGAGCTAATGGGGAAGTCCACAGAGATTAATGGATACGAACTTTTCGATGGTGAAATACCAGCAGATATTATGTCCGGAAACTATAGTCTGAAAGTATTGGTTGTTGATAAAGCTTTAAATTTCAGTAGCTATAACGTAGGAATAGTCATCGAATAGTTAAATCTGTAAAGGACAAATAAAAGAGGTTGCCCGAACATTGAACAGGTATGTCATATAGCGGTCATCAACATTCAATGCAGGGTTTTTGTATAGCGTTCGGGCAACCTCTTATTAACCTGAGTTCGACATTAAATTTCAACCTCGGGTTATTAGCCCCATTCATTGCGCAATTGAAAGCAGTGAAAAGGATTAAAATAATTTCCTGCCCAAGTCAATAAATAACTTTTTCAATAAATTAAATCTATCTATGAAACGAATATTTTCTTTCATGGTGGTGCTTCTTATGGCCGTTTTTGTAGCTAATGCTCAAAACAGGACCATCAATGGTACCATAACAAGTAAAGATGATGGAGCTACCTTACCGGGTGTTTCAGTCTTTATTAAAGGCACAACAAACGGAACCGTAAGCTCAATAGACGGTACCTATAACATAGTGGTGCCCGATAACCAGAGTGTTCTGGTCTATTCATTTATAGGAATGCAAACCCAGGAAATACCGGTTGGAAATAAAACAACCATCAATGTAGTGATGCAAAGCGATGTTACTGATATTGATGAAGTGGTGGTTACTGGTTATGGCATTAAGAAAAAAGGCACTTATACCGGTTCGGTTGAGGTGGTTAGTGCCGATAAAATAGAACAGGTGCCGGTTGCCAGTTTCGATCAGGTGCTGCAAGGACAGGCCCCGGGTGTGGTGGCAGTAGGTTCTTCTGGGGCACCAGGGGCACCAGCTAAAATTCGTATTCGCGGATTAAGCTCAATCAATGCCTCCAATGATCCATTATACATCATGGATGGTATTCCTATTAATGCATCACAATTCAGCTCTTTAAACCAGAATGATATTGAAAGCATCAATATTTTAAAAGATGCCACGGCAACATCTCTTTATGGATCCAGAGCATCTAACGGGGTAATAGTCATCACCACCAAGCGTGGAAAAAATACTGAACGTACAGAGTTTACCTACAGAGGTCAGCGTGGTATCAATGCCATTGCCAGGGATAATTTTGAAATGATGAATACCTCCCAAAAGATTGCTTATGAGGAAGAAATAGGACTGAAAACCTACACGCCTGAGGAGAAGCTGGAACTAATGAAGATAAATACCGACTGGCTGGATGTGGTATTGCGCGATGCCAGTACAATAACCCACGAGGTGACGGCACGTGGTGGTAATGATAAAACACGTTTTTATATGTCCACCGGTTACTATTACCAGGAAGGTATCCAGCATCGTTCCGATTTTGAAAGGTACACATTCAGAGTAAACCTGGATAATAAACTGTCGGACAAAGCCAGCCTTGGAACAAATTTCACCCTTGGTTACGAAAAGAACAGTAACACCATTACAGCGGGTAATAACGTATATAACCCAATCTTTTCGGCGCGATTGTTAAATCCGTATTTACGTGCATATAACGATGACGGCAGCTACAACAATGAAGGTTTGCCCTGGGCCAATCCTATTGAGCAGCTGGAGCTGAACGACAATGATAACAATACACTAAAAATTGTAGGTGGTGTATTTCTGGATATTGAATTATTAAAAGGCCTTCGCTTTAAAACCAATGTAGGGGTTGATTTCTATGACTATACCAGTAATGCCTACCTGAGTCCTGAGTCGGAGTGGGGGGCATCACCCAATGGAAATGTTAGTCGTGTGTTTAGCCGTAACTTCAGAATTACACCTACCAACACCTTAACCTACAAGTTTAAAATAAGGGATAACCATGATGTCAGTATCCTTGGTGGCCAGGAACTTATACTTAATAACTACGAGACCTTCAATGTATCAGGTAAGAACATTCCTAATGATAAGCTGAAAGTACTGGGTGTTACATCAGAAATTGATGCTTGGGGAGGTAATAAACAAGATTATTCAGTGGCGTCTTTCTTCCTGAACACAAGTTATAACTACAAATACCGCTATTTGCTGGATTTATCCATTCGTCGTGATGGCTCATCGCGTTTTGGAGCCAACAATAAATGGGGAACATTCTGGTCGGCAGGTATCGGATGGAACATCCAGGAAGAAGCTTTTATGGCAAATGTTCACTGGATTGATCAGCTTAAGTTACGTGCCAGCATAGGAGAGACAGGTAACTACAATATAGGTAATTACCAACACCTTGGCTTGTTTGATTATACCACATATATGAATCAGGGAGGAAGCTACCTGTCGCAGCTTGAAAACCCTGATCTGACATGGGAGAAAAAGAGTAAAATGAATGTTGCTCTGGAATTAAGTCTGAAACAACGCTATCGGATGAAGGTTGACTTGTACAATGAAATCACAACCGATATGTTGTTCAGTGTTCCTTTATCGGCTACAACTGGTGTTGGTTCCCGAATTTCCAATATAGGGGAAATGGGTAACAAAGGAATAGAATTCGAGCTGGACGCAGATATTGTCAAGACCGGCAATTTTCTTTTTAACTTCAATATGAATGTGGCCTATAATAAAAATGAGGTATTAAAATTATACGGTGATACCGATGAGATTGATGAGGGAGGCTCTATCATTCGAGTGGGAGAATCTTATGGTACCTTTTACATGGTAGAGTGGGCCGGTGTTAATCCTGCCGACGGCAAAGGTTTGTGGTATACCAAAGATGGGCAGGTGACTGAAACCTTTAACCAGAATAACCGAAAGGTACTGTCTGGTAAATCATATTTACCTCCGCTGTCAGGCGGTTTCACTTCGACTTTTCAATATAAAAAACTGGCTTTAACAGCATTTTTCTCGTGGATGAAAGATAAGTGGATGATTAATAATACCCGCTATTTTATCGAGTCTAACGGTATGTTTGCCAGTTATAACCAAAGTATTGAAATGCTTGACTACTGGAAAGAGCCGGGTGATATAGCCCGTAATCCACACCCCAGATACAGTGCTTCAGACAACCAGTTTGATACCAGGCTGCTTGAAGATGCTTCATTCTTACGCCTAAAGAACCTTACCCTATCCTATGATATGGGAGATGATTTCTTTAAATGGCTCAATTTATTTAAGTCTGCACGAATCTATATACAGGGTCAAAACCTGTTCACTTTTACGAAATATACCGGGATCGACCCTGAGTACTATGGGACCAATGAATTAAACATGTACCCGCATGTTAAAACCTATACACTTGGTCTTGATCTAGGATTTTAAAAAACTGATATGATGAAGAAGATATTTCATATTTATATACTTGGACTAATGATGGTCTTTGTTGCCTGCGATGGATTTCTGGATCAATTTCCACATGATGCCATTTCAGACGAAAATGTGTTGGAAACTGAGCAGGATGCTCAGGTGTTGCTTAACGGTATTTATGCGCGGTTTAAAAGCAGTTCATCCTATAGCCGCTACCTGACCAACCTGCCCGATATTATGACTGACGCGGCGTTGGCTTCCACAGGATTTACCAACCAGATGGGCGGCATGTATGCCTGGAATATCACTCCGGGTGGAAGTGAGATAACAGGTATCTGGAACAATCATTATTTTGGCATTGCCAACGCTAATATTTTGCTTGGTGGCATTGATGAGCTAGAAGGTAATGAAGATAACTTAAACCGTATAAAGGGTGAGGCTTTAATTACCCGTGCGCTTTTTCACTATAACCTGGTGCGTTTATTTGGTCATGCTTATAACAGTGAAACTGCTGACTCAGACCTTGGAGTACCTTATATGTCGGCTCATCAAATTGGTCAACCCAAACGGAATACAGTTGCAGAGGTTTATACTAATGTAATTGCCGATTTAAGTGATGCGATAGCCATTATGAGTGATGCACCAAAGGTCGACCACATGTACTTTTCTTCGCATTTTGCCAATGGGCTTTTAGCAAGGGTTTACATGGATATGGGTAACTACGACCAGGCCATTGAACATGCTTCGGAGGTGATATTTGAAAGTGGTTGCACCCTTGAGGAAGGTGAGGCTTTTGAGCTGATGTGGTTAACTGATACCGGTCGTGAGATCATTTGGAAAGTAGGTTTTAGTGCCGATGATTACGGTGCAAGTGTTGGTTATAACTACTTTAACAGAAATGACATTGAAAACGGGAAACCGCAACCTGATTATATTCCCGCCAATTGGCTGCTGAATCTTTACAATCAGTCTGATGATATTCGTTTTAACACCTACTATATCGAAACTGAAACAGACTGGGGATGGACTGGTTACCTGGTTAATAAATACCCGACCAACCCTATGTTTGACCAGCAGGGTGTCAATATGCCAAAGCCAATGCGTCTGGCCGAAATGTACCTGATTAGGGCAGAAGCCTATGCAAATATTGCCCAGTATGAGTTGGCTCGTGCAGATATTGATGCGCTGCTTCAAAAACGAATTGCCAATCATCAGCCCACTAACCTGACAGGGCAGGAATTGATTGACTTTATTTATGATGAGCGTAACAGGGAGCTGGCATTTGAAGGTTTTTACTGGTTTGACCTTAAGCGCCATGGAAAAGGTTTTGAGCGTGTACCGCAAGAACATACCTATACAGCCAATGACCTAAAAATAGAATCTGATGATTATCGCTGGCAGTGGCCCATACCAATTTCAGAAATTAACGGTAACGGCAATATTGAACAAAACACAGGTTATTAAGCAATGGAGAAATTAATTATGAATACATATATTAAAATAGTCGCCTTTATTGGTTTACTAATAGGATTGGCAGCTTGTGAATCCAATGATGTAAACCTGTTCAATGATAAAGATGCATTCTTCGCATTTGAAGAAGAAAACCTGAGTATAAGTGAGAACACAAGTGAGGATCTGGAGATTTCGCTCTATATGTCCAGTTCTGATCCTGTTGGTGACCTGCAGGTTGAAACAGATACAGAAGGTATTACTAATCCGGCCATTGAAGGGGTGGACTACATCCTTAAGTCGGGCAAAACAGTTACTTTCAATGGAGAATGTTATGAGAATGTAGTTGTTGAATTAATTAATAATGATGTGCGCGATGGTAAAAAGCAATTTTATATTGTAATGAAATCGGCTAGTGTACCTGCATCACTGGGTATGGCCGAAGGCAAAAAATCCCGCATACTTGTTAATATAACCGATGATGAACATCCGCTGGCAGCACTGTTTGGTGAATTGAATGTGTTTGAAAGAACTATTGAACCAAAAGAGTTTAACTATGAGGTTAATATTTCAGGTCATGAAGATGCTGATAAAGCTGTTTTGACCGGTTTATGGGATGTGCCTCAACCGTTAATCTTACAATTTAATTATGAAACCAACGAGGTAATTATTCTGCCCAACCAGGTATTCACAAGTGTTGATGTTGGTATTCCACTGGACTTTACAATAAAAGGATGGAATTGGGCTCCTGATGGCTCAAACCGTCTTCAGTTACATGCAGAAGTGATTGGAACATTCGACATCGAAAAAGGAGAAATAGAGTTTCCTAACGGTTACTTATTACAATGCTCCGGACCAGAAGAAAGTCAGTATATAGGCGGTATTTGGGCATGGACCGTGCAGGATTACTGTAAAATGACCAAGAATTAGTTATTCCCTTAAGTTAATAAATAGTTGATGGAGAAAGTTTTATTAAGAGCTTTCTCCATTTTATTATGAGCAGATGGAGTCAGAAAAAAAACAATGGTTGGAATACTATAAATCAAAAGGTGTAATTGATGAGCTTACTTTTTTCGATGTATTAAAAAGTCAACTACATGGTGCCCGGGCAAAATACCTGGTGTTTGATATGTCAGAGCTTAAACTGGATGCCGAATATACGTCGATATATAGCAGTAGCAAACGGTTATTGCCATTTTTTAATGTAGAGAAAATAAGATATCTGGCTATGGTTTGCCAAACCAGAAAAACGACTCTGATGGCCTGCCTGATCAAACTTAAATTTGAGAAGCAAGGTGTGGTATGTCGCTTATTTTATGGTTATGATAAGGCCAAGGACTGGTTAACTGCCATTAACGAAAAAGAAGAAAGATTAGGGTGATCCGGCCTTGACCATATTTGTTCAAGTACAGTTTAAAGCATTTATTTCTCCATGTACCATTTCACACTTTATTGATGGATAGTATAAATTAAAGTCTGCTTTCACAGGCTATTACTTATGCTTTTTCTTTTTTTTCCATTCATTATAAGTATGATTCCACTATATTTAAAAGGACTTTAATTTAATGATCGATAACAATCATGTCGCTACTATTATAAAAGAAACCTTATATCGATGAAAACACTTGTTCCTATTGTATTAAGCATCTTGTTACTGGCAGGATGTGTTCAAAAAAAAGAGACGCAAAAGCGCCCTAATATCATCTTTATGATGTCTGATGATCATGCGTATCAGGCCATAAGTGCTTATTCCGATAAATTGATCCAGACGCCGGGTATTGATCGTTTGGCCGATGAAGGTATGCTTTTTACAAATGCCTGTGTTACCAATTCAATCTGTGCACCGTCAAGGGCGGTTATCCTGACAGGAAAACACAGTCATATTAACGGTAAGATCGATAACTATTTCCCGTTTGATACCACGCAGGTAACTTTCCCACAAATACTGCATCAGTCGGGTTATCAAACAGCCATGTTTGGTAAACTGCATTTTGGGAATAATCCAAAAGGCTTTGATGAGTTTAAAATTCTACCCGGGCAGGGCGTTTATTATAATCCGGAATTTATAACCAAAACAGAAGGTAACATAACAGTTGAAGGCTATGTGACGGATATTATCACTGATATGGCACTTAACTGGCTTGAGCATGAGCGAAAGGAAAATGAGCCTTTTATGCTGATGTATCTGCACAAGGCTCCACACCGTGAATGGTTACCGGCCGAGCGACATTATAAAACTTTCACCCAAAAGACATTTCCGGAACCGGAAACATTATTCGATAATTACGAAGGCAGGGGCACTGCTGCCAAAACTGCAGAAATGAACCTGTTAGCTCACATGAATTGGGCGGGTGATTCCAAGATATATCCTGAATTAATGGATGAATTGGGTATTCCTGAAACATGTAACTGGGACAAATCAGCTTTTAATCACCAGGTTGGCAGACAGACTCCTGATCAACGAAAAGCTTGGGATGAGGTGTATGGCCCAATTAACGAAGCCTTTAAAAAGAATTACAAAAGCATGTCAGATAAGGAGTTGATGCAATGGCGTTATCAGCGTTACATGCAGGATTACCTCGGAACCATTGCATCTGTTGATGAAGGTGTTGCAAGGCTGCTCAACTATTTAGATGAAAATAATCTGGCTGAAAATACCATTGTCGTATATACTTCAGATCAGGGCTTTTATCTGGGCGAACATGGCTGGTTCGATAAACGCTTTATTTACGACCAATCCTTTAAAACCCCACTGCTGGTGAGGTGGCCTAATGTGATAAAACCCCAGAGTATAAATACTCAAATGGTGCAGAACCTTGATTTTGCACAAACATTTCTGGAAGCCGCAGGGATTGAAGAACCAGACGATATGCAGGGCGAAAGCCTGGTACCTTTATTCAAAGGTGAAAATACCGGTTTTAGAGATGCTGCCTATTACCATTATTACGAGTATCCATCGGTTCATATGGTAAAGCGTCATTATGGCGTTGTGACTGAAGATTATAAATTGGTTCATTTCTATTACGATGTGGATGAGTGGGAATTGTATGACCGTAAAAAGGATGTCAACGAAATGACTAATGTATATAACGATCCGGCTTATACTGATGTGGTGAAAGATCTGAAAGAAAAGCTGGAACAGCTGAGGATCAAATACCAGGATTCGGAAGAATTGGACAGCCTGTATCTTCATCGATTCCTTAATAGAACTGCAGAAAATCACTAGTTGAGTGCTGAAGTAATTAAAGAATATTTACAGAAGATGTCCAAAATGAATGATATTGTTCGCAAAGAACGCAAACGAAGAACAACACAGAGTACGCAAGGTGTTGAAAAATAACATCATATACTTTGTTGTCCTGGCGCAATTCTTAGCGGCCTTAGCGTGAAACTTAAAATTTGGACAGCCTCTTTTATAGTTGAGTCTGTTGTTTTTCAGATAAACTGGTAATGTGTTTATATATAGATCAATTGATCTTAATTCGAAAGAATTATTGCACACATTGAAACTAAAAAGCAAAATAAGCCGTTTGATATAATGTTTTGGAAAACAATTTAAATCTCACAAATTATGGACGGAAAACAATTGATTGCTGTAATAGCAATTGTAATGTCAGGCCTTTTTATGGCTTGTAGCAATGATGATGGTAATGCATCAACAGGAACATTAAAAATTAATTTAACCGATGCCCCTTTTCCAACAGACATGGTGTCAGAGGCTAACGTTACTATCAGCAAAATAGAAATAAGAAATGCTGATGAGTCTGAAGAAGGGCCGTATACTGTTCTTTCAGAAGAAGAAATGAGCTTTAATCTACTTGACTTAACTAATGGTGTTACAGCTGGTTTGGTTGATCTGGAAATTGAAGCTGGTGAGTATGATCTGATCCGCTTGTACGTATCCGAGTCGGGTATTGTGCTTAAAGATGGTACAGAGCATACACTTAAAGTACCAAGTGGAGAACAAACAGGTATTAAGATTTTCCTTGATCCTTCATTGGTTGTCAAAGGAGGCCTTACAAGTGAATTATTACTTGATATGGATGTAAGCCAATCATTTGTACTTAAAGGTGATATTTCAACTCCTGCCGGCATTAATGGCTTTAACTTTAAACCGACTATTAAAGCCAGTAATATGTCAACCGCCGGTCGCCTTGAAGGAATTGTTACCGGTGCTGAAGAGGCTGCCATTGAAGGTGTTCAGGTTTCATTGATGATGGGAGAGGAAGTATACACTACCTCATTTACCGATGAAGCAGGCGCTTATGCTGTTTTAGGTGTCGAGGCCGGATCATACGCTGTTACATTTGAAAAAGAAGGCTATGAAAAAGTAGTTATTGAAGATGTTGTAATTGATGCAGCTAACAAAACAATGCAGGATGCAAAGCTTACAGCCATTGAAGTAACTGAATAGACACAATTACTATTATATACTGCGTTAGGAAAGGGAGCTGTTGAGCTCCCTTTTTTTATGAGTGTGAATTTGTTTTATTGTTCTGCTGATTATTTGTCGAACTGTTTATTGTTGATCCCGACGGTTATCCGGGATCTACAAAGCAATAAACAGGCGATTCATCACAATATAAAATCATTTTGTATTTAACAAAACAACCCACCTGACCGCAGGGTATCAATGACGTACCTGCCCGCTACCAACCATGGGTTTTATTCGGATCAACCTCGCTGCCAGCGAGGTTGATCCGAAGCAGTACCGAAGAATTACCGAAGAAGCTCCGAAGAATTACCGAAGCCATACTTAATAAATACCGAAGAAAATTCAATGCATTACTTAATAAGTCCCTAAGAGTTACCGAAGGCCTTTTCAGGGAGATAATTAGCCACATTCACTTATTACACCCTTGTTGAGGATGATTATTGTTAAATGTTGGATTGGGAAATTTAGCTGTTTGTTTAATTATTTCTCGATAGCTATCCCGGGAGTCGAATTGCTTGCTAAACTGCTTAATGACCTGTTAATCTAACACCTACTCATTATTAAGTTTAAAATACTCAATCAATTCTTTTAACTGAGCTGCCTGTGAATTCAGCTCCTCCGCGCTATTGGCAATCTCTTCACTGCTTGATGCATTTTGCTGGGTAGTGTTGTTCATCTGCTGAATGGCTGCATTAATTTGATTAACACCGGTACGCTGTTCGCGTGTTGCAGCGGCGATCTCTTTTATCAGCTGATTTGAATCCTGAATGGTTGGAATGGCTTCATTCAGTTTTTTATTGGACTGTATGGACAGTTCTTTACTTTCATTGGCAATGCTAACAATTTGTGCTGCAGCAGCCTGACTCCTTTCGGCCAGCTTACGCACCTCGCCGGCTACCACTGCAAAGCCACGTCCTTGCTCGCCTGCTCGTGCAGCCTCTACTGCAGCATTTAAGGCCAGTATATTGGTTTGCATGGCTATCTCGCTAATAATATCAATCTTATCAGTAATCTGCTGATTGGCATTGGTGGCCTTATTGGAGTCTTCGGTGGTTTCCTGAACGTGGTTAAAAGCGATGGACGATTTTTCTTCGCTGTCATTGGCGTTGGTGTAGTTCTGTTCAATATTTGCCACCATTTCTTCCATGGTTGTTGATACTTCTTCCAAAGAAGCAGCCTGGCTGCTGGCGCCCTGTGTTAATACATGAGTGCTGCTATTCAACTGCTCGCTGGCTCCCGTTAATTGTGTGGCTCCTGTCATTATCTCACTCACCACCTCGCGCAGCTTATCATTGGTACTTTTAAGGGCTGTCATTAACTCACTTATCTCATCGTTTCCACCTGTATCCACAGTGTGGTATAACTCACCTTTGGCGAGGTATTTGGCAATATCAACACCCTGACGAACCGGACGTATGATGTTTATAATGGTTAAGCGGCTAATGAGAACACCAACGACTATTGCAATTAACAGAAGGCTTGTTATAATGGTGTTGGACGATCCAATGGTCCATTTTTCTTCATTAGAGGCGGTTTCTGCTACCCTTGCCCCAAAAACGCCAACATACCAGGCAGCTGATTGCATCCTCTTTTGTTGTTCTCCTTGTTGAAGATTTACTTTGGCATAATCATCATATAGCTTTTCATAGTTGCTATAGTTCGTTCTGATGCCATTAATGCACTTTGTTAGTTGCGGTGACTGCTCATGTTTGTCAAGTAAACGGTATAGCTTTTTAAACTTACCCATGCTTTTATCGTATGCATTACTGTTAACATCACCATTGGCCATCAAAGGAGTTGCTATGAACTCAAGCGAACTGATCCTTACCTGGTTATGTGCTTCTGTTATTGCCTTTGAGACTTTACCATTGGCATTCAGTGTACGGTCAAAATTGATAATGGCACTTACTGTGTTGCCTTGTCGACCCCAAAGCTTAATAATCTTCTCTTTTTCCAACTCCAGTTGATAGTAGGTATTGAAACTCTCCAGGTAGTTTGTTGATTCAATGATCAACGAATCGATATGTGTATCAGTAAAAGCTTTATTGAGTTTGGCTTTTTCCAGTTCTTCAATGGAGGTATTAATTGTGTTAATAATGCCACTGATTTGTGAAGTGTCTTTGTAATGAATGAAGTACATAGCCTGGAGGCGTGCACTAATCAGATTCTTTTCCACCGAGGTAATGGTGTTTTTAGCATCAACAATATCTTTTGATCTGGATATGCCTCTACGTCCTGCAAATCCAACAATAAGGGTGAGAACAACGATAATGGAAAAACTTAAGATCAGTCTTTTTCTAATGCTGAGGTCTCTTGGGGATAAAAATTTCATGTTGCCAATTTCTACTACTATTTCAACTTAAACTTTATACCCTTAATGATCAAAAAAAGATACATTATTATGTATTTTTTAATAAAGTATTCTTTTAATAATCAGAGAGATTTGTCCATCTTTTCGGCAGTCTGTCTAGCCAGCTGATGGCAAAAGCTTTGCTCAACATGTCCCGAGTGGCCTTTTATCCATTTTAGCTCGGTTAATTTACCATCGATCAGCTGGTGCAAATGTTGCCAGTGGTGGGCAAACTTTACTTTTTCACCAAACGATGTTTGCCAGTTGTTGTGTTCCCAGAAATAGATCCATTGCGCCAGCCCACGAATCACGAAGCGACTGTCAGTAAATAATTGTATCCGAGTGGCATGTTGCAGGTGCTGCATACCATCTATAACAGCCAAAAGCTCCATGAGGTTACTGCTGCCCTGCTTAAAGCCACGGCTAAAGATCTCCTGCTTTCCATCGGGTGTTTCCGTAAGGCCGGCATAGGCCGAGCTGCCTGTTGCACAAACATAGGATCCATCTGTATACAGCTTATGAAAGGTGCCTTGCGAGCTTTTGGAGGCACTTATTGCCAGTTGCTTGTTGCGCCTGTCAATGCGGATAAACTGGTTAAACTGCCCGTCGTTCAAAAAAGGAAAGTCCTCTATAAAAACACAGTTAATGCCCTGGCCGGCAGCTATGCGACCTTTGAGTGCTGAGTTAAGCACCTTTTCAAGTTGAAAGCGGTTAGCGGTAATAATTGATGCCAATGAGTCATCTTTTTTCAACTTTAACTCTTTAGTGGCAGGATAATATACCAGCTCATTGCTTGCCGACTGGTGTTCAGCAATACATGTAATGGCATTACTGTGAATGCTCTTAACCTGTATATTGAGTTTGATAATATTCATGCCTCATGAATAAAGCTTTATTTACCTGCCACAAAAAATAATATATTATTGGCTTGCTGTTTCCATGCTGTTTCATTGTGTTGCCCCAGTTCTGCCTCTTCGTAGTTCACATGCCATCCACTCTTTTTAAGTAGCTTATGCATGCTTCGGGCATTGTTAACAGCCTCTTCGCCCTCTTGTCCTCCCATGTACAACCAAATTTTTTGTTTATCATTTACCTTTATGGCATCTACCCATTCAAACAACATGGCTTTATCCCACCATAGAGATGGCGAAAGTGCTACAATCTGATGAAAGGTTTCAGGATGCCGCAGGCCGGTATAAAGGCTAATTAAACCGCCTAAAGAAGATCCCCCAATGGCTGTGTGTTCGGGCGATGCTTTAGTGCGATAGATGCTGTCAATGTAGGGCTTAAGTTGCTCAATGATAAAGTCATTGTATTGCTGACCTTTACCTCCCATTGGAGGTTTGCTGGCTTTTACACCTGTGGCGTTATTCTGTGTATTAAGCTCAAAAGTAAAGGTGATGCCGGCTCTTGGTTGGTAAAATGTATTGGCACCTTGCTTTATGGTATTTTGCCAGTTCTCATAACCAGGCAGAATGACTTTAAGCGTGTCACCATCCGTTTTAACTTTCAACGCTTCACCGGATTCTGTGATGTAATTGCCATCTGTTGCATTTGCTGAATTGCTTTCCATTCGTGTAAAGCTGTACTGCCAATGCATACGACTGGGCGTGTATTCATCAATGCGATCAGATGTGTTGGCTATGCCAACGATTATCAGTGGTTCAATACTTCCCGAATTGATCAAAGTCTCTGCTGCTTCATCGAGTCCCCATTCCTGCCCGATGGATGCTTCATCAAAAATATTCTGACCATCATGCATATAGAGCACGCGATAGCGTTGATTGGAGTCGTGGTAGCCAGGTGGCAGATACACATATATATCCCTGCTGGTCAATTGATCACTATCAAAATCACGGATGATATCCACAAGACCGCTAATGGTCGGGCGGGGTTCAGGTGCTTTTGCACCCCAGGCCTGTTTAACCGTTTGTGGTATGTTTTTATGAAGTATCAGCCGGTGGTTACGCCCTTGTTGCCAACCCTCATCCGGATTGTCTGTGCCATCGACTTTGATTTTGTAATTCAGCTCAACACTGTCAGATACATAATCAAAGGGTACGGTCAGGGTATAAATTCCACTTTTGGAAGGTCCGTCACAAAGGTAGGTTTCACCCCATGAAAGGGGATGAATATCGCCTCGCAGGCCCACTTTATCAGCTGCCGGATTCAGCCACCCCTTGTCAATCGCCTCCCTCATATCAAGTTGAAAACTGACCGTATCGGTTTGATTTGAACATGAATTAATAAGGAAGAATAAAAGGATAAATATGAAAGGATGGCGTAGTGTCTTCATAAGATTTCATTTACTAATGAAACCAAATACCTGAAGACTTGTTTCAATGCCCTGCTTTTAAAATGTAAAGAGAAGAGTTGAGTAAAGTAAAATATATTTCTCGCCAGGCGCGAAAAGAATAAAAACAGAGGTCGCAAAACGTCGAATAGTTATATCATACGCTTTGCGACCTTTGCCTTAACTTAAATGTAAGCCCCCTGATTATTGAGATTACCTGGTGTACTGGTCAATAATGAGGGTGATGGCCCGCTGACAAGCGGGGCAAAACTGGTCGTGCCTTGTAAACATGAGACAGTTGGCAGCACTTCGGTACATGCCTGTGGCTTTATACTGTGCTCCCTCAAAGGCTCCAACATGACGGCTGTATTCCATTGAAGCAAGCAATTTATCGTCCCACTCGCGTTTCTCAATAAAGAATTCTTCCATCACGCTTTCTGCTACCTTTTGTTTGCGCAGCTCTGTTCTTTTCTTTTGGAAATCGATACTGTGCTGGTCATATTTCTTTTTATCCCATGGAGTTGGAATGGGGGTGTCGGGAGTTACTATATCTTTCCACTTAATGGTTTCAGGATTTGGATTAGCTGTTACATTCAATTCCCATGGCTCCAGGTGCTCGGCATCCATCTCATAAGCAGTGGCCGAGGTATAATATTCATCGGCTAAGTCAGCAAAGTGATGACCAAACTCGTGAACAAACAAATACTCCTGGAAAGCATTATCAACAGCAGCTGTGATATACAGGTTGTAAATACCGCCTCCACCATAAATAGAATCATTCATTAGAATAGCTGTAAATTCATAAGGCACAGCAGCCGAAGCGTCACGTATGGTTTTATTATCGTAACCCAGGGCATAGCGTTCTGAATTAAATGCACCGTATGTAACCGACAATGCAGAACGTGTATGAATATCCTGATGAGGATGGTTAACGCCCGAGTGTGGAGCAGGTGTTTCCACCGCCCTTATTGAGAATTTGTTTTTATGTGTGGCAAAAGGCTCACAGTTCAATAAAACTTCAGCAAAGCGTTTAGCATCTTTATGAAACTTATCCATATCTTCTTTGGCATAGCCTTCGCCCAACACAACAATGTCTACTTGTTTTTCAGGAGTACCGTTAACTACAACATCAAAGGTGTTGTAGTGATTACTTACAGGCTTGATAAAGGAACGGTGATGTTTGGGGTTTACCTTGTAGGTCCAAACCGGATCAAAACCGTTTTTGCGGTTGCGTTTGTATATGGTTACATCCACCTCTTGCTTTGGCCATGGAAAGCGTAATGATTCATGGAAGCTTCCCCAGTTCTCCTTGGCATCCGGCGTTGTTTCCCACTCACCATAGATGCTGGAATAACCTCTTGAATAAAGAACTTCGCCCGATTGAGGATCTTTTACATCAAAAAAGTATTTGCCCAATCGAAGTTCATCGATCAGAACGGTTTTACTACCAGCCCACTGGCCATCATTTACCATTTGATCAAAGGCAAAATGCTCCTCTGCAGCATTACCAATGTGGTTATAATCAAGGCGCATTGTTGCATCGCTAAAGAATTTGTCGTACTGAGCCTGGCAGCTGGTTGAGACAATGACCAGCAATGCCATAAATAAAAAGTAGTATTTAAGCATAGCTTGAATATTGAGTTGTGAATTAAGAGGCAAGTTAACTAATATGCAGCAGATAAACCTTGAAAAATATCATTTCATCTATGGGGGGAATGAAAACGGCCACTGTGTTAACAATAGCCGTTTAAGATTTAACTGGTACATCATTACGATGGTTTGATATTCTGATTGATATGGAAGAGGTTGTCCGGATCGTACATGGTTTTTACCCGCACCAGTTTATCATAGTTTTCACGATAGGAGGAACGTATGCGCTCTTCACCCTCTTTCATCATAAAGTTGACATAAGCACCTTTTATGGCAAACGGTATAAGAGCGTCATAATACGAACGGCACCAGTGAGTGACTTTTTCCTTATTGACCGGCTCGGGATCAACCCCTACAATTACCTGTACCCAGCGTGTGTCACGATTAACCCAGGCTGTTTCATCAGGGGCCATTTGATGCACTTTCCCGTCAATGGGATACAAATGGGTTGTTGAATGTAATGACGGCAATGTTTCACCAAAACTTACATTCGCATCAATGCATGCGTCGGTCAACTCGTTAATATAATGGGCTTTCCAATACCACTGATAACCTGCTGGGTAAAGGCCGTCGAATAAGCTGTTTAAGCCGGGAACAGGGATTTCCATTATTAGATCAAAGATCGGTTTTTTAAAGTCTCTGATCGGCTTATAGACTTCTTCAACCCTTTGAGCAGGACCAGTGTAGTTCCAAACGATGCCACATACTTTCTTGTTGTGCAGGTGCTCGGGGAACGGATCGCCGGGCGGAACAACAAGAAAGGCGAAGAATCCATACAAGTCATCGTCAGCCTGTTTGGTAAAGCGGTCGAAGAACTGCATAACTTCCCTGGCATCATCAAGCTCCCAGAACATTGGGCCCGCATGCACTATACTTATAGGGCTGAGCTTAAAAACAAAATGAATAACGACGCCAAAGTTACCACCACCACCTCTGAGGGCCCAGAATAGATCGGAGTGTTGTATGGAGTTGCAGTTAACGATCTGACCATCGGCTAACACGACTCGTGCACCTAATAAATTATCGATGGTCAGGCCCAGTTTACGTGTAAAGTAGCCAATACCACCACCAAGGGTGAGCCCGGCTACGCCAGTGGTGCTGATAATACCTCCGGGTACCATCAGCCCATGCTCATGTGTTGCTTTATCGACATCGCCCAGGGTACATCCTGCCTGCACCCTGGCAGTTTTATTATCTGTGTCGACATCTATTTGTTTCATAGACGACATGTCAAGCACAAGACCGGCATCGCAAATGCCCAGTCCGGCGCCATTATGTCCGCCACCTCTTATGGCCAGATCAAGCTTATTGGCTTTGGCAAATAAAACACCATTTTTCACATCCTCTTCATCCTGGCAAAAAAGAATAGCAGCCGGATGTTTGTCAATCATTGCATTGTATACTTTTCGTGCTTCGTCATATTCAGGATGATCAGGCAAAACCACCTGTCCCTTGCACGAAACTTGTAAAGACTCAAAATTCATAGTTTGTATTTTTTAAGTGAATAAACTACGAATGAGTGGGTGTTAAGATGCTTATACGGCTAGTTGAGAAGGGGCAATACCATACTTTTTTTGAAAGCATTTAGAAAAGTACGATGGATTATTAATACCGACTTCAAGCGCAATCTCTGATATGTTCTTGGGCGTTTGCCGTATAAGGTAAAAGGCTTTTTGCAATTTAATATCCCGGATAAACTCAACTGGAGAGTTTCCGGTAAGGGAGAGGGTTTTGCGATATAACTGAGAACGGCTCAATCCTATTTCACGACTTAAATTATCAACCGTGAAATCGTCATCGGCAAAACGTGCTTCAACAAGGTCAAATAACTGATTGAAAAACTGTTGTTCAGTTATATCGAGAACAGAGAGCTTATGAGCGATAATTTCGTCTTCGCATAAAAAACTGAGCTTCCCTATTTCACTACTCACTTTGATATGCCCGTTGGCTGCCACTTTGCATAGCCTGCTGCTGTCGCGAATGGCTTTTTCAAATAGTCGGTCTTCATGTTCTGTCACGGGTTGTCCAACGCTAATACCCATTTTGTAACGAATATTCCAGGGGGATTCAGCAGAGTCAGCATATCGCCTGTCATAATCGTCTTTAATGGCCAGTGCACAACGGAGTGCGCCTTCGGGTGTCATAAAAGTAGCGATGATACTTTCTTTTTGCAATTGTTTCAATAATCGGCCCTGGTGTTTGCTTATGTACTCATGAGCAATGTTCCGCGGAGCTTCAGGGAATTTGAGCTGCTCAAAATCAACCGAGTTTGTGACCTGGGTAAGCGCAATAATATCAAGGGTTAAAATAAAGCGGAAGCCAGAGTCAGGCAAGTCATCTTTTTCCATAACCACACCATGGTCAATGGCCTGACCATAGGCCATAAAGGCGGAATACAAGCCGCCGTCAACTTCAACAATATTACATGCTGTCATGAAATTAGCTTCCATATGAGTGGCCTGACAAGCTTCTTTACTGGGACCTTCAACCAGGCAAAAGGCCATTTCTTTTTCCTCGTTGACCCAGAATTGGTGGTATTTTACGCCATACTTAGCCTGTACTGCCACATCACGTATGTGGGCGACTTTTGCATCTTCTAAGCGTATGCCCGGCAGGTGGTGACAATCCATATATAATGGCATAGCTAAAAATTTATGGGTGAGTAAAAAAGGTAAACATCAGTTCGATGAAAATGTTCATTCTCTGATCGTGATTTTTTTGAGGTTGTTTTATTTAGATGCAGATGAACTGTTAAGCTCATCCACACGTTTTTCTATGTGTTTAATTAACTCTTCCATGGCGTCCTCAGGGCTAAAACTCACGAGGAACAGATCTTCCAGTACAATGCCGGTATGACCGGGTTTCATAAAGAAAGCTTCACCTTTTGCAAATAGTTCTTCAGAACCATCTTCATACATTACTTTTATGGAACCTTCAATGATATAGCCCCAATGAGGTACCTGGCAATGGTTGTTTTCCAATCCGTGCAACAGCGGGGTGAAGTCGGTTCCTGCCGGTGCATTGTTAATATCAACTGCCATGCCACCCCAGCCTTTAATGATGGGTACAGCCTTATGATGCGGGAAGTCATCCAAATGCACATGGGTACATGCCGGTACCTTACCTGCATCAATAGTGTATTTGTTCTTCTGAGCATAACTATTGATGCCGATCAGTATGCTTATTAATGCTATGCCAATTATTTTATTACGTTTCATGATACTTAATTTTTAATACAACAATGAAAATGTAAGCTTACGTTGAACACAATATTATACTGAAAGGCAAGCGGGGTCGAGCATAAATATTCCAAATGCTGATACAAATGTTGCATCCCCAGTTATCGACCAATAAAAAAGCGGTCACCAACAGGCAACCGCTTCAACTATTTAAGAACTATTTGTTACTCAACCATTACCTCATCAATGAATAAAAACACACCCATATCGTTTATGTGGGGATAAATTGCTTTTACTTTAACGTATTGCGTACTTGTTTTATCAAACTCCACTGACAGTATTCGGTGGTTGACATCGGCCGACCAAGGTTTTTGGTAAGTTTTGTCAAGCTGCCATTTGCCGGCTTTCGTATATTCCTTTCCATCATCAGATATAAATACCTCGAATGAAACAGGGTAGAATATACCTGCTCCTGTAGCCTCGACACAACTGAGTTGAACCGATTGTATGTCTTTGGATTCTTTAAGATTCAGGATGGCTTCAAAATCGTGGTTAAGAATTCCCAACCATTTGCCGTTGCCCCACTTATTGCCGCCAAACTCTGTATCAACCAAGGTGTAAGGTCCATTGGCTGAGTATTTATCAGTAGGCTGACAGTTTAAGGTAACTTCAGCTCCTGCCGCTTTGTGCAAGATGGCGTCTTTAACTTCAGTCTCTCCGCACACTTTACCGTTCTTAACCGCTATGGCTTTAATGGTGGCAGATGCATCCAATAGAAATGGCTCTTTATAGGCAATAGATCCATTTTGCACTGGTTCACTATTATCGATCGTGTAATAGACCTGGGTCTTAAGCTCAGTATCAATCGTCACTTTCATCTGCTGTGATTGAGCTAAGAACTCAAATTTTATTTCAGGGCGTAAAGCACTGTGGGCATAATTGACACCAAGGGTATTGTAGCGATCCAGCATCACATCCATTTTATTTCTGAAGTGTTCCCAGTCTTTTGCGTCTTTTTGTTGCCATGCTATCTCAGCCAGTGCTGCAATACGCGGAAACATCATATATTCAACCTGTTCTTCGTTTGGCATGTATTCAGTCCATATGTTTGCCTGAACACCCATTACCAGGTTGGCATATTGAGATTCAATATCCGAAGGTATTGGCTCGTAATCGTATACTTTTTTGAGTGGAGCATTGCCACCAAAGGCAATGGGTTCGTGCTTACTCATGCTTTGGTAATGGTCAAAATACAAGTGTGAACCGGTTGTTAATACAGTGGGATGGCCTTTCTCAAGGTATTCTTTCACCTGCTTTTCAGAAGCCCAGAACATTACAGTTGCCGATGGAGATAACTGACCTTCCAGTATTTCATGCCAGCCAATAAGTCTTCGATTTTTGTTCTTTAACCAGGTATCAAAATGATTAATGAAATGACTTTGCAGTTCATGAGCATCATACGCATTTTGTTTCATCATCTTCTGGCAATCGGGGCATTCTTTCCAGTGTTTTTTGTTGACTTCATCGCCACCAATATGAATATAATCTGATGGGAATAGCTCCAATACTTCCGCTAAGACATCTTCTAATAACTGATAAGACTTGGGGTTAGAAGCACAATAAACGCCTGTATTCTTTTGGTGCTGACCTTCTGTGTTTCTACAAGCCAGGTGCGGATAGCATTGAAAGACCACTTCAGAGTGTCCGGGTAATTCAATTTCAGGAATGACTGTTATGTGTTTTGCTGCGGCATAAGCGACTACTTCGCGTATCTCATCCTGGGTATAATATCCACCATATTTTTCTTCACTGTCACCTTCTCGCCATACTTCAAATTCCTGCCATGGTTTTAGCCCGGGCTTTACTTTTCGCCATGCTCCGACATTGGTCAGCTCAGGATGTGATTTGATCTCAATTCGCCAGCCAATGCCATCAACCAGGTGCCAGTGAAACACATTAAGTTTATGCATGGCAAGGTAGTCAATGTAGCTTTTAATAAATGTGATTGGCATAAAATGACGAGATACATCCAGGTGCATGCCTCTCCAGCCAAAGCGTGGTTGATCTGTTATTCGACATGACGGAAGACTTAAATGTGTGTTAGAATCCAGCGAGGCAGGCAGTAATTGCCTGATACTTTGTACGGCATAAAACAAGCCTTCTGCTCCAGCCGATTGAATAAGAACCTGTTTGCTGCTGATGTCCAGTATATAGCCTTCGTGGCTTAATGACTTCAGTTCCGGGTTTATCTGAAATACGAAGTCGGCCTCATTTTCGTAGGACCAGTGTAACTCAATATCTTTTTGTGTAATGTCTTTAAGCAGTGAAACCGCCGGCAACATGCTAGAATCAGACAATTGCACAATTAGTTTATTGTTGATGACAAATGCCCCGTCGTTGCGTTGTTCAATCGAAAGGGGTTCAGGTATTATCTGAATGCTTGTCGTTTCCTGTTTGTTATTACAGCCCCATATTAGCAGAATAACAATGTTTAATAAGTACCAAGGTTTAAATCTCATGCTTGTGTGTATTTGAAATTGCCTTGTAAAGTTAGAACTAGCCAGGGAGAAGCGGTATGCTTTGATAGGTGAATATTGTTCAGATAACTCAATGCATGTTGCAGGATAGTTGTGATTACTAATTATACTAATCATTCAAATTCTATGATTATCTTAGTCTTTACAAAAAGAATAGTTATGATAGAATACAACTCATTAGGAAAGACTTTTGGTCCTGTTGGCTCTTTCAGTGGTTTGCTTATATTTTGTGCAGGCTTGTTTTTAACGGTTATGGCCGGCTTTGGAGGAATTGTTGTTACAATAATAGGTGCATTTGTGGCTTTTACCCGACCATTAACATCTATTGATTACGACAAAAAGCAGGTGCGTAATGGAGATAAGCTATTTGGTATTGTAAAAACCGGCAAGTGGATACCTGTGAAAGCAAGCATGAAAATTGGCCGCTACCGTTCCAATAAAGTGTACCGAACCTATAGTCGAAGTAACCGTTCTTTGGATATAGAACAGAAGCAAAACCTGATTTGCTTATTCAATGAAAATGGGCAGAAATTGATGGCTTTAAAGAATATAAAAGATGCTGAAAAGTTGGCTATTGAGCTTCAGAATATGTCAGATCGACTGGGAGTTGAGCAAATTAGTTAAGTTTTTCTCTTTAATCCAGAGATACAAAAAAAACGGCTATCATCATCATGATAGCCGTCTGCGTCAATAACCAAAATTGTCCTACTTATTATGGCTTACCTTGTCGCCTTAATTAATTTTCCCTGTACTGATTGTTCGCCACAAATGATGCGGTAGAAAAAGATGCTGCTTCCGCTGTTGTTAGCTGTAAAATCAAATGTATAGGTCATACCTTCTTCAACTTTTCCATTATACAGACATTCAATTAGTTCTCCATTGATGCCGTATATATTAACCACTGCGTTTTCATCGCTTTCAGGAGTAAACTCGATGGTCGCGCTATCAACAAAAGGATTGGGGTAGCTCTTTGCAGCTATTGAAGCTTGAGGTGCTTCAAAGCTTAATGTATCATACATGATGCATTGAGCAGCTTTATAGGCAACCACAAACTGCGACTGTACCTCCTGTCCACTAAAGCAAATGTTAAAGCTAAGATTAAACGTTTCATTTGTTTTTCCAAAGCCGTCAATATCATCTACTTTAAAGCCATATAATCCTGATGTTGGATCCGTGTTGTTTAGTTCTGTTTTCCAATTGTTTGAGTTTTCAACAATGCTGACCGAGCCATTCAACACTTCTACAGTTAAGTGTGAAAGGTCGTGACGACAACTACCATCAGTACTTACTTTGGCATGGTAAGTATAGCATCCGTCGTAGGTTTGATACCAGTCAAGCGGAATGATATCAAAACACGTATTTTCACATTCTTCTGTAGGCTCAGTAGTATCATTATCGTCTCCTCCTGTATTGTCTGAATCATCATCAGACACAGTACAAGCAATGGTAATTGTGTCGCTCGATACACATCCGTTCGCATTGATTACCTCCAGGCTAATGGTTGCAGTTCCTATACCTGCAGTATATAGCAATTGTGTTGCTTGTTCATCCTGTATAAACCATGTATCATCTGCATTAATTATTGACCAGGTGAATTGTTCAGCATTGTCCACAGTGGCATTGATAATATTATCAGTGCTACCGCAAATAGCATTAGCCGGGTCGATTAACTCCACACTTGGATAAATCACCTCATGAATGCTTATTGTTTGTGATGCAGAACAGCCATTGGCATCTTCTATAGTGATAAGGTAATCACCTGCAGTAAGGTCATAGCGGGATAAACCATTATTGCCATCAGGCCAGATAATGTTGTAAGGTGCCGTACCGTCGTTAATGCTTATTGTTGCTGAACCCAGTGGGTGCTGACAATCGGGTTGCTGAACAAATACACTGAAGTCCAATGCTGTTTCAGGTCTTTCGATATAAACGCTTTCAGTAATACTACATCCATTGGCATCAATAGCTGTAAAATCGTAGTAGCCCTCTTTGTCAACTGTTATTTCACCGGTTGACAGTTCATCTTTATAATAAATTTCATATGGAGGAGTACCACCCACACCTTCAACAGTAATAATGATTGTAGAATCGTTTTCCTCGCAATTGGCCCGCTTAACTGATGTGTTGATGCTGATGGCAGTGGGTTCGCTCATTTTTACATATTCCCGCGCTGTACAACCATTGGCATCAGTAATGTCGGCCCAGTACCACCCGCCTGTAAGACCGTTGACTGTTAAAGTGGTATCGCCATTATTCCATATAATCTCGTACGGTTCAGTTCCATCGGTAATGGTCAGGCTTGCTGAACCATTGTCATCACCATTACATGTTGGTTCCACTATTGAATGATTAACGGTGATCTTCTTTAAAACCACATACCCGGTTTTTGTTATGGTACAACCGTTGGCATCGGTAACGCTTACCTTATGTCCCCCGCTTGTAAGATTGGATGCAGTTGCTGTTGTATCACCATTGCTCCATAAATAACTGTAAGGCTCTGTTCCCCCAGTTACATCAGCGGTAAGTGTTCCGGTACCGTCTTCATGACATTCAATGGTAGTATTATCAATACTGATCTGCAGGTCAGTCTGATCAATTACAGTGTATTTAAAAGTTTTGGAGCATCCTAAAGCATCAGTAACAGTTGCATAGTATGAACCGCCAGATAAATTACTGACAGAAGTACCCGTTTCACCCGAGTTCCAGGCTATATCATACGGGCTTGATCCTCCTGAAATTTCAAGGTGGATGCTGCCATCTGACTGACCACAGTTGGAGTGAATAACAGATGCCTTGACCGTAACTTTTTCAGGCTCTGTAATACTGGCTTCAAGTGTCAATGTCTCACCTTTGTCGTCGGTAATAACAACCGAGTAACTTCCGGCCGGAAGATTTTCCAGGTCTTCGCTTGATGCCCCATTGTTCCACAGAAACGTATAGGGTTCGGTGCCGTTGATAACTGTTACATCAATGCTTCCGGTATTGTCACCATGACATGAGATGTCCTTTACTGTGAGCGTGGCTTCAAGTTGATTATCTTTTAGCTTTTTATCATCCGTAAAGACACATTCCCCTGCTTTGTATCCAACAATAAAACTTTCATGAAGCAATTCTTGCAAACATTGAGCATCATCCGCGCAAACAGTATAGTTGACAGTGAATGAGGCTGCCACGCCATCTTCACCAAAACCTTCAGTTTCGTCAACTTTTAAACCATAAATATTGGTTGTAGGATCGGTGCTGTTCAATTCCATTGGCCACCCCATTGAGTTACTGGCTTCGGTAATGGTACCGCATGGTACCTCAACTGTAAAATGTGATAAGGCCTGGGCACATTGAGATGCCTCGACCTTAAGCTCAATTCTAACACAATTGCCATCCTCAATAATATTGATGACTTCGGTTGAGAAACAGTCGTTGCATTTACTGTCCTGCGCATAGCCTTTGGGAATCGAACAGAATCCCATAAGTAGTAGTAATATCCAAAACCTTAACATTGTAAGGTTTGTGAGGCGATCGAATTTCATATTAACGTGTTTGGGTGTATGCTGTATACACCTTTGTCACATGAAAAGTTTCATTGACAGGGTTAAATATTTCATTCGTCAAAAAACAAAAAGGCGGGTTATGGTCATGCATTGTTGTCAGGCATCTGTAATGCGCAATGAAAGTGCTAAGTATATTAAAGGAAGGAGTATGAATTAGTAGCATTAAATAGATAGGCAATAATAAAGTGCTGAGAAGGCATAAAAAAAACGGCAGCCCAAACAGGCCACCGTTTAAATTTTAATTGTATCTAATTATCAGCTTAGATCTTTCCGTTTACAATTTCCAGTATTTCTTTTTCTTCCTGAATGGCTTTGTCCTCAATTACTTTACCATCAGCAAGTACTTTCTCAACGTATGCTTTATCATCCAGTCCGGCAGCATTGATCTTAACATTCAGGTAAGCTCCCATAACAGCAGAGCGAGCACATAAAGCACCAACACCAGCATCGGTTACTGAGTTAGGATTACCAACCTCGGCCATTGCACGAATAACTTCGAAACCTTTATAGGCTACTTCCATTACTCGGAATGGTACCTGGATAGCATACTTGGTTGCATCATCAATGGCTTTTTTGCGAGCAGCTTTTTCTTCGTCAGTTCCTTTAGGAAGACCAAATGCATCCATGATCTTGTTGAAGGCATTCGTATCTTCATCAACTAAAGCCAATAATTCTTTCTCAACAGCCATGCCTTTCTCAGCCCAGTTGCTGAATTCTTCCCAACGGTCGTCCCAACCACGTTTGTGAGCTGACAGGTTAGCCACCATTGTACCTAAAGCAGCACCCAGTGAACCTACATAAGCAGAGATAGAACCGCCACCAGGAGCTGGTGACTCCGATGCTGTTTCATCAGCAAACTCAGTCAGGTTCATGTCGATCAGTTGTTTCTTATCGTCTTTTAGGATGTATTCAATGATCTTTTTATCAGGATCAAATGGATATAACTCATCCAGACCCATTGACTTTATAGCGATCTTTATGATTTCACGCTCAGGAATACCTGTTGAACGCTCTTGCTTGCGCAAGAAATATTTACCTGCATCCAGCATGGCCTGCAACGGCACAACACCCACCATCTCAGATCCGGTAACGCGGATACCACGGGCATTGGCACGCTCATATACGGCCTCATAAGCTTTGTGTAATGACGTAACTGTAATGTCAGTCAGGTTCATGGAGATTTGAGCAACACCATATTCTTCAATGTACCAGCCAATACCTTTTACAGACTTTAACATACCCGGTATGTTCACCGGATTACCGTTTTCGTCTTTTACAATTTTACCGGTTACAGGGTGACCTTCACGTTTCACACGACCACGCTCACGAACGTCGAATGCAATTGCGTTGGCACGACGCGTTGAAGTTGTGTTAAGGTTCACATTATAAGCGATCAAAAAGTTACGGGCTCCTACAGCGGTTACACCCGACTTGGCAACACTCTCATTCCACTCAGCAGGACCAAAATCCGGTTTCCACTCAGTAGTACCAATACGTTTAGGAATAGCTTCGTACTCACCTTCGCGGCAATTAGCCAGGTTTTTACGTTTATCTTCCTTAGCAGCGAACTCATAGCAGTAAATCGGAATGTTTAGTTCTGTACCAATACGCTCAGCTAATTTGTGCGCATACTCCACAGTTTCTTCCATTGAAATGTTGGCAACAGGTACCAAAGGACACACATCAGTGGCTCCAAAACGTGGGTGAGCTCCTTTGTGCGAACGCATATCAATTAACTCCTGTGCTTTCTTTACCGCCTGAAAAGCAGCTTCACAAACTTCGTTTGGAGTTCCAACAATGGTAACTACCGTACGGTTGGTTGCTTGTCCCGGGTCAACATCAATCAGTTTAACACCGTCTACCTTCTTGATTTCATCAGTGATCTTGTCGATGATAGTCATGTCGCATCCCTCAGAAAAATTAGGAACGCACTCTATTAGTTGTTGCATATTATATGTTTTTGTCGATTCGTTTACTTGTTTATCAAAGATTACCTAAGACAAAACATTTATGTTGATTGCTTAAGTTGTCTTTCTTCTTATGTCTTCCTTACATCTTCATCCCATTCAGGATCGTGCTTTCCACCTTATTTTCACCATAAGCGTATGGCAGGTATTCAATACCCGGAATAGGTTTCGTAATGATCAAATTGGCTTTTTTGCCAACGCAGATCGAGCCTAACTCTTTATCAACGCCCATGGCATATGCCGTATTTTTAGTTACAGCATTGATGACCTCTTCAGGTAACATGCGATAAAGTACGCTACCCATTGCCATTATTAACTGCATATTGCCCGAAGGTGAAGACCCCGGGTTAAAGTCAGAAGCCAGTGCCACCGGCAATCCTGCCTCCATCATCTGCCGTGCAGGAGCATAAGCCATATTAAGGAAAAATGCAGCGCCTGGCAAGATGGTTGGCATAGTACCTGAGTCCTTTAATGCTTTCATCTCTTCTTCACCGGTAAACTCAAGGTGGTCAACTGACAAAGCCTTGTATTTAACACCTACCTGTATACCTCCTGAATAGTCTAATTCGTTGGCATGGATTTTTGGTGTTAAACCATATTTAGCAGCTGCATTTAGTATGCGGTCAGTATCTTCAACAGTAAAGAAGCCTACATCACAAAATACATCCACGTAATCGGCGAGCTGCTCCTTACCAACAGCAGGTAACATTTCATTGATTACAAGGTCAACGTATTTCTCCTGCTGACCACGGTATTCCATTGGAATCGAGTGTGCACCCAGGAAAGTGGATTTGATGGTCATAGGACTGGCCTCTTTAAGTCGCTTGATCACACGCAGCATCTTTAGCTCACTCTCAGTTGTCAGGCCGTAACCACTTTTGATCTCTACTGCACCGGTTCCCCATTTGATGATTTCTTCCAGTCTTACCATCGCATCATCAAACAGCTGATCTTCACTGGCCGTTTGCATCAACTTGGCTGAGTTGAGAATACCACCACCGCGGGCAGCTATCTCTTCATAACTAAGGCCTTTGATTTTATCTACATACTCCACGTCGCGGCTTTTCGGATATACCAAATGGGTATGCGAATCACACCATGCCGGCAGTACCAAACGATCACTGGCATCTATCACTTCAATATCTGCAGGTAATGTTGATTCTTCCAGGTCACTCATTTTACCATAGGCACTGATATAAGCCCCTTTAATTAATAAATAGGCATCATCGATAGATGGAAGTCCGGCCATTTGTGTACCGGCAATATATGGCTGGTTCTCCTTTTCGGTTTGAACCAGTTTCTTTATGTTCTTGATTAATAGCTGTTTCATCAGGATTGTATTAGCTGATTTTTATGGATTTAAAAGTAGAACATTTGTTGGATGCATGTCTATGATTTTAATCAATTGGGCTTTTAAAAGAAGATCGGGCATCGTCATAAATAAATTCCCTGCTATGTAACATCTTTGAGTTTCCGGTAAAATTCTATTTTTGCTATCTGTTATTTTATGGTGCCGATTAATTATTGAGATTCATACATCATGAATACTGAGTCTTTATTGTGTCACCTTAATGTTAGAATCTTAAAACTATGTTTAAAAAAGTTCCCCACACTTACGTAATTATTTTTTCCCTTATAGTTTTCGCAGCTGTTCTGACCTGGTTAATACCCGGTGGCGAGTATGTGAAGGAGACCACCATGGTCAATGGTATCGAACAAACTGAAATGGTGTTTAAAACCATTGAAAATCAACCTCAAACATGGGAGGTGTTTGCTGCCATGGTCCATGGATTCGAAAAAGGAGCGGGTATCATTATCTTTATTCTGATGATAGGCGGAGCCTTCTGGATAATGAACGACTCAAAAGCTGTTGATGTGGGTATTTTCTCATTCCTGAATTTTGTTAAGAAACTGGATAAGTACAAAGTCATACGCTTCTTTGGAGCTAATAATCTGATCTTGATATTGATCATGTTGATGTTCTCTGTTTTTGGAGCTGTCTTTGGAATGAGTGAAGAAACCATTGCTTTTATGGTGGTGCTGATACCTCTGGCCATATCAATGGGGTATGACAGTATTACCGGTGTAGGGATCGTTTACCTGGCTGCACACCTGGGTTTTGCAGGGGCGGTTTTAAATCCTTTTACAATTGGCATTGCGCAAGGACTTGCTGATCTGCCTTTATTCTCAGGTTTTGAATATCGCCTTATTTGCTGGGTGCTTATTAATATTGTTGGTTTTGCTTATATACTGTTTTATGCAAGGAAGATAAAGCGTAATCCCAAAGCATCACCTGTTTATAAAGAGGATGAATACTGGCGCAACAGGGCAGCAACCAATATAGAAGAGATTGATAAACCAACGTCAAAAGCGGCCTGGTGGGCCTATGCCTTAACTTCAATCGTATTGATTTTATTTGCTTTAAAACATCAGGAAACCACGCTTAAAATAGGAGGCGGTGAAGGAGTAACATGGCCGGTTATGCCTTTAATGGCTGGCTTTTTCGTGTTGACAGGCTTTTTAACATTACGAAAAAAGGTGCATTTCTTTATTCTTAACTTGCTGGGATTCACAATTCTGTTTCTTGTAGTTGGTGTGATGGGCTATGAATGGTACATCACCGAGATTGCGGCGCTGTTTTTAGCAATGGGATTATTATCAGGAATTTCAATGGGCAATGATGCCAACCAGATCACCAAATTGTTTCTTGATGGAGCTAAAGATATAATGTCAGCGGCATTGGTAGTTGGATTGGCCGGAGGTATCATCGTCATCCTGGAAGATGGAAAGATCGTTCACACCATCCTGCATACCTTGGCTCAGTCAATGAGTGACCTGGGAAATATTGCCTCTGTAGGTATTATGTATGGTATTCAAACGCTGATCAATATCTTTATACCCAGTGGATCGGCCAAAGCAGCATTAACAATGCCAATTATGGCTCCTTTCAGTGATCTCATAGGCTTGTCGCGACAATCAACAGTTATGGCTTTTCAGTTTGGTGATGGTTTTACCAATATGATCACTCCAACTTCACCGGTTTTAATAGGTGTATTGGGAGTTGCTAAAGTGCCATATACAAAATGGTTTAAGTGGGTGGCACCGCTGATCATTACACTGATCATACTAGGTTTTCTATTATTGATCCCAACCGTTACTATGGAATTAAACGGGTTTTAAAAAACATTTTGAGCAACTGACGGATTAATTAAGGATATTCTAATTCAGTGGCTTAGTTAAACTTATTATGTGATTGACAGCATAGTATTAATGCGATATTATCATCATTGATACAAGGGCAGGACAAAACGTTTCTGCCCTTTTTTGTACATATAACCATTGCTCTACTACTGAACTTCAATTAATTTTGTTCGATAATGTTTCTGAGAATGAACAAGTATGTCAGCTATATCATCTATTTTTTAGTTTTTGCTTTCAGTATTAATTACGCTGTAGGACAAAACGATTGGGAAAACCCAGCAGTTTTTGCAATCAATAAAGAGCCGGCCCGTGCAAGTTTTTACTCCTATACCAAAGCAAAGCGGGCACTGTCTTTTAACAGGGATAAGGCATCGTTTTTTAAGTTATTAAATGGCTATTGGCAATTTAAGTGGGTAAAGAGCCCTTCATTGCGACCAGCTGAATTCTATGAGAACGAGTATAATACATCATCGTGGGATAGTATTAAAGTTCCATCCAATTGGGAGTTGGAAGGTTATGGCATACCCATCTATGTCAACCAGAATTACCCTTTTGCCATGAAAGATCCGCAGTCACCGCATATCCCGGATGACTGGAATCCGGTAGGCTCTTATCGAAAGTCTTTTGTTATAGATGAAGCCTGGAATGGAAAGCGGGTATTCATTCATCTTGGGGCCGTTAAGTCGGCTTTTTATATCTGGATAAATGGTAAAAAAGTAGGCTATTCACAAGGCTCAAAATTACCGGCTGAGTTTGAAATTACCAATTACATCGCACCTGGTGAAAATACACTGGCCCTGGAGGTGTATCGATGGAGTGATGGTTCGTACCTGGAGTGCCAGGATTTTTGGCGACTGTCAGGTATAGAACGTGATGTCTATTTATATGCCACAGGAGATGTCAGGTTGCGCGATATTCATTTTGCATGCGACCTTGATTCTGTATATCGCAATGCCACTTACAAGATAGGAGTGGATATTGATGCCAGTGATACCTTGGGAAATTATCAGCTGGAAGCGCGTTTGCTTGACGGTAATAAAGTGGTTTCGTTAATTAAACAGAACCTTTTTATTGACACGGTCTCTACCAGGGTGTTGTTGAAGGGCGAGCTTGAACAAGTTTTACTGTGGAGTGCTGAAATACCTAATTTGTACACCTTACAGGTGAGCCTTAAAGATGAGCAAAATATGACAATGGAATCAACTGCCTTTAAAGTTGGTTTCAGAAAGGTAGAAATAGCAGGAGGTCAGCTGCTGGTTAACGGCAAAGCTATTTACCTCAAGGGAGTTAATCGCCATGAACATGATGAAGTCGAAGGACATGTTATCTCATACGAATCCATGTTGCAGGATATCCGACTGATGAAAGAGCACAACATCAATGCTGTACGTACCAGTCACTATCCCAATGATCCGCTTTGGTATCAGCTTTGCGATGAATACGGACTGTATGTTATAGATGAAGCCAATATTGAATCGCACGGAATGGGCTATGGTGCGCGCTCTCTGGCTAAAGATACTGTATGGAAAGCAGCTCATTTGGATAGAGTTCAACGCATGGTTCAACGGGATAAAAACCACCCGTCAATCATAATCTGGTCATTGGGTAATGAGGCGGGAGATGGTGTTAACTTTGAGGCGTGTACAGATTGGATTCACCAATTTGATACAACAAGGCCGGTGCATTACGAAAGGGCAGAGGAGAGAGCTCATACAGATATTGTATGTCCGATGTATGCGCCTGTTGACCATTTGGTTCGTTATGGCAGGCAGCTTAAAAAACGGCCTTATATTTTATGCGAATATGCTCATGCCATGGGTAATAGTGTAGGCAACTTACAGGAATATTGGGATGTAATTGAGAAATACGATAATCTTCAAGGTGGATTTATCTGGGATTGGGTGGACCAGGGACTTGTGAAACACACGGCAGATGGGCAAAAATACTGGGCCTATGGCGGTGACTTTGGACCTGATGATATTCCCAGTGATCGCAATTTTTGTATGAATGGCCTGGTGAACCCCGACAGGACTTTACACCCGGCCATACACGAAGTAAAGAAAGTTTATCAGTACATTGATTTTAAGCCTGTACCATTTGACAATAGTGCCCTGTTGGTGACCAATAAATACCATGATATTTCCCTTGACCGTTTTGAGCTGGAATGGGAAATGCTTGAAGATGGCCATGTGGTTTCAACAGGTTCATTACCGTTGAAAGGCATTGAGCCAGGGCAGTCCAAAAAAGTTCCTTTTTACCTGAACGGATGGAAAAGAAAAGAAGGGTCGGAGTACTTTATAAACCTTGAGGCTAAGCTTAAAGATGATTGGGGCTTACTTAAAGAAGGTGCCATTATGGCCCGTGAGCAGATAAGCATGGGCCCGACTTACAAGGTGCAACTGAAAGAAAGTAAGTTACCGGTACATATCCTGCAGAGTGATAATTCATATGTGGTTGGAGGGGAACGCTTTTTAGCGCAGTTTGATATGGAAACGGCAAGCTTATATTCATTTACATATGATGAAAAAGAACTACTTGCTGAAGAATTAATACCAGCGTTTTGGAAGGCTCCGAATGATAATGATCATGGCTATAAAATGGTTCAGAAACTTGGAGTCTGGCAAAATATAATGGATAGTGCGCGGGTAGTTGATTCAAATTTATCGAGACAGGGTAATTTTCAGGCTGTAGTTACATTCCGTATTTATCTTCCTCATGTAGATTCTTTTATTGATCTGAGTTATACATTGTATGGCAATGGTCAGGTGGTCATCAGGTATTCCTTTGATCCTGTGTCAGATAATATACCAATGCTACCGCGCCTTGGCTTAAAAACCGCTCTTAATAAAGAATACACACAACTAGAGTGGTATGGCAGGGGGCCATGGGAAAACTATCCGGACAGAAAAACATCGGCTTTTATTGGTATTTATAACAGCTCGGTAAAAGAGCAATATGTCAACTATGCAAGTCCGCAGGATAATGGATATAAAACAGATGTTCGCTGGTTAAAATTAAGCGATACGAACGGCAATGGCTTGCATATAATGGGCAATAGTACATTTGGATTTTCGGCTTTGCACTATACAGCTAATGATCTGACATCAGAAGAAAGAGGGCAATTGCATCCTTTTGATCTGGATGGTAACGATGAAGTGTTTTTGCATCTTGATCATAAAATAATGGGAGTAGGTGGCGACAACTCCTGGGGGGCTATGCCGCATTCACCTTATCTGATAATGCCTGGTAAGTATGAGTTTCAATTGATCCTCAAACCATTTTAGACTCAGCATTTCCTTCAAGCACATTCTCTTTTAGTCTGGATTTTAGTTCCTCAATCGTTTTTAAAAGAGCATTTATCTGGTTTTTTTGCTGGCGGGTTTTATCTGTCAGATAATTGTTTTGTTCCAACAGGTTGTCTTTGGAGCTTTTAAGCTTTTCAATTTGTTGCTTTTGATTTTCTTCTTGCTTGATCATGCGCTGCATTCGCTTGTCAAGTGAAATGTTTTTATCAAGTACTTCCTTCAGGTGCTTTTTTAAAAAGCCCTTTTCCTTGCGGTTGTCCTTAAGTTTATCATTGGCAGCTTCTAAATGATGAATAAGGCCGGTTTTTCTTTTTAAAAGTTGTTCGTATTCCTGAATGAGGTTGTCGTATTCATCTGCTAATTGAGCATGCTTTTTTTCTTTACGCATAAGCGCCAGGCGCAAATTGTATTTTTCAGTTTTCTCGAAACCCCACTTCGTTCTCCTATACTGAACTTTTCTCTTATCTACATAAATATTCTCAAACTCCGGATGCTTCTTTAATTGTAAGGCAAACGCCAATACATCAAAGGCTGATTTAGTGAAGGGGGATTGCTTTATTTTTGACATGAAGGGTTGGTTTCAAAATTACTTATGTACATTTAGTACCAACAAATATAAGTTGCTTAGGGATATTAAATCAAATGTTTATAAGTAATTGTTGATATGAATTTTGTTAAATAAATTTAATTATTAGCTATTTGATTATGACACAACCTCAAGAAGTGATTAAATATTGCCCCAGGTGTGGTTCTCCACATTTTGTCTTTGATGGAAGTAAATCTTTTAAATGTAAAGCATGTCAATTTCACTTTTTTATCAACTCTGCCTGCGCCGTGGCTGCAGTGATTGTCAATTCAAAGGGTGAAATGTTGCTGACGCGCCGGGCGTTTGATCCGGAGAAAGGAAAGCTTGATTTGCCAGGTGGTTTTGTTGATCCAATGGAAAGAGCAGAGGAATCTGTAATACGTGAGATCAAGGAAGAACTGAACCTTGATGTGGTTAGTCTGAAATACATAAGTTCTTTTCCCAATGAATATGTGTTCTCAGACTTTTCTGTTTATACAACCGACCTGGGCTTTTTATGTGAAGTTAAAAGCTTTGAGAATATGCATGCTAAAGATGATATTTCAGGATTTGAGTTTATTGCACCTGCAGAAATTGATTTCAATGAGATCAGTTCTGAGTCAATAAGAAATATTATCAGGGCGTTTAAAGAACTGATTTAGATTGGGAATAAATTAGACTGCTTGTATCCTCTCAGGGTAGCATGCAGGTTATATTTTATTACTTTTATAAGTAAAATGAGTCAGGAATTACCAGTTTTAGTTATAAGTGCTGCCTCTATAGGTTTCATTCATACCTTCTTTGGTCCCGATCATTTTTTACTTTCACATTGATAGTTAAGGTGAAAGTTTGCTTACTTTGATGACACTGGCGGTTGTAGTACTTGCTGTTTTCTGCGGACTGTCATTTGTTAATTTTAAGCGTTTTGAAAACCCTGGTCACCCAATTGACAAACTTCTATTTGCTTATTGGGATTAGCAATTCAGGTGCTTGGGCTTTAGTTATTTAATATTCTTAAAAGTTACAGCTTTTGTTGTAACCTTTAATGTGTTTGTAAGGTATATGTCTCATGGGAATGTTCAATTATACTCATTGGTATAATTGTCGGGGAAAAATAATAAACTATAAGTGTGTTGAGAAGTTGCTTTGTTATTGGAGTGTTGTTCCTGCTGGTATCTGTAATTGCACAAGGGCAACAGCATAGTTTTATTAGTTATGGAGAAAGTGATGGCCTTGAGCATCCGCTAATTCAATCCATAGCAATGGATTCTATTGGATATACATGGGTTGGTACCACTGAGGGCTTATATCTGTTTGATGGTATCTATTTCGACAACTTCAGGCATGAGGCAAATGATTCTACATCATTATCAGGGAATAATATCAACACGCTTCATGTCGATCAAAATAATAAGTATCTGTGGATTGGTACCCATTATGGAGGAGTTAATCAGCTAAATCTTAAAACGTTCAAATCGAAGCAAATACAACGTCCTGCTAACGATGTAAATGTTGCGGGATTGGGTATTGTTAATTCAATATACCGTCTGCAGGACTGGCTGTTTATAGGTACTGTTGATTATGGGCTGCAAGTGTATAACCTGCATAATAAAGAATTCATTGACCTTTACACAGCTAAATATGATTGTGGATACAATGTAAATAAAATTGTACACCATGACAATATGCTCTATGTCGCCACAAATCATGGCTTGTATCAATATTCCATTGAGCAAATAAAGCGCAAAGATTACGAATTAAAAAAAGCATCGTTCTGTTCTAACTCAGAGTCGGTTAAGTCGGTAAGTTTTAAGGATGATACTACTTTGATGGTTTGCTTTGCCAATCGCCTGATGTCAAAAGAAATTCTATCTGGAGAGACAAAGATTCTTTATCAAAATGAGCCCGATAGCCCCATGTTAACCAAACACATGGATGATGGAATTGGAAATATATGGTTGGGTTCCTATGGAAATGGATTAATGCAGCTAAGCTATGACGGAACTCTGCTTAACCACCATCTGGCATCAGCAGAAGGCGATTCTTTGGCCAATAACTGGGTAAGTACCTTGTACTATTCTGCTAAATATGATTTTACATGGGTTGGAACAAAAGATGGTTTGTCTCAATATAAGGAAAGGGATACCCGGTTTAAACAGTTTAAAACCAACTTAAATGAAGAAGAGTTAGCAAATAACCTTTTCTTTCTATATAAAGATTCAAAAAGAAACTATTGGTGGTGGTCATATAATGGTTTGTATAAAAAGCCGGAGGGAAAAGAAGCGGAACGCGTTTCATCATGTGGTGATATTGTTTTTAACAGAGATACAGTTGCCTGTGGTTATGAAGATGAAGAGCAAATGTTCTGGATCGGTACATTTAATGGTTTGGTTAGTATTGATCTGAATACAAATGAATGCAGGCGTACATGGTTTTCAGGCTCCAGTTCAACACAAAGAAACCTCAATGTTATCAAAGAGATTAAGCCATTTAACGGCTATCTCTGGCTGGTCAGCTATGATGGGGTACTACGGTTTAATTCAAAAACTCTCGATTATCAATTGTATGCATATCCCGAAGCGTTCAGGCATCAGAATACATTAAAGGTTAATACCGCGTCATTTGACAACAAGGGTATATTATGGTTGGGAGACAAGGATGGCTTTATCACCTCTTTTGATACTAACACGAAAAAATATGAACGCTATTCTTTGTCCTTGCAAAATGAGCAGGGTGCAGTACGCTATAACAGGCCAATGCAGCTGCACATGCAAAATGACAGCACCATATTGATTGCCAGTTATGGTACCGGCTTATTAAGGTTTAATAAATTGAGTAAAAAGGTATCACAATTAAATAATAACGATGAGCTTCTATCAACAAATATTTATTCGATCAGTCAAGATAAGGATGGATATTTATGGATGAACACTAATTCGAAAGTTATCAGGTATTCGCTTGATGAGAAAACAGCTTTAAGCTTCGGGAAGAGTGAAGGTACCATGTGTCGGGAGTTTAACGAAGGAGCCCATTTTATTGACAAAGACGGGAGTATTTTAATGGGGGGATTTGGTGGATTTATAGAGTTTAATCCAGGGAATTTTCCATTAAACAAGGAAATTCCAAATATTGACTTAGGCTCCTATTCACTTGAAGATGATAATGTAGTTGTAGGAGGTCAGGTGTACTCTAACTGGGAGTATATAGGCAGTGATACGCTTGAAATATCAACCAGGCACAAACCCATTTCGTTTTATGCCAGTGTACTTAATTATCAGAATTCATTACGCAACCTGGCAGTATGGCAACTTGAAGGGTATGAAAGCACGTGGGATACATTGATGGCATTCAGTAATAAAACATATGCTTCCTTACCCGAAGGGAAGTACAAATTAAAAGTGCGAGGCAGTAATAATGACCATTACTGGAACAATGAAGGCGATTCAATAGTATTGATCGTAAAGCCTAAATTTACTGATAGCAGGGTATTTAGGGGGATGCTGGTCGTGTTGATAGTTTTTACTGTTTACCTGATGTATTTGTTACGGGTAAGGTATCTGAGTCGTCAAAAAAAGTATCTTGAGAATCGTATCGAAGAAAGAACCTTGCAACTTCGTCGGGCTAATATTGAACTGGAAGACAGCCGTGAAGAGGTGATCTCTCAAAAAGAAGAACTGGAAAGGCATCGGTATTACCTGGAAGATCTGATCAGGGAAAGAACGTCTGACCTGGAACAGGCAAAAATGAAAGCCGAAGAGGCAGATCGCTTAAAAACGGCATTTTTGGCTAACCTGTCGCATGAGATCAGAACACCAATGAATTCTATAGTCGGTTTTTCTACTTTGCTGACCAGTGATGTTTATAGTTTTGACGAGCGGAAAGAATTTGCCAATGTTGTACAAAAAAGCAGTGATAGCTTACTGGTGCTGATTAATGATATCATTGATATCTCACGCATTGAAACAGGCCAGGTATACCTGGCCAGGCAATGGGTGGAATTGTCGGAGTTATGTAAATATGTTTTCAAGTCATTGGAGCTCAATGTTGATAATTTAAAGGTTGATTATAAACTGGATATGCAACTTTTATCTCAAGAGCTGAAAGTGCATACAGATCCTGAACGATTGAAGCAAATATTAATCAACCTGCTAAATAACGCCATTAAGTTTACGGAAGAAGGACATGTAAAACTGACCGTTAAAGAGCTATCAGATGCAGAAAAGAATAACACCAACCATATTGACTGGGATGTCAATCCGCATATTATATTGTTCGCAATAGAGGATACAGGGCTTGGTATAGCTGAAGAATACCATGAAAATATCTTTTCTCCATTTCAGAAAGTTGAGAATGGGCGTGATGTACATGGTGGTATAGGCCTTGGATTAAGCATAGTCAAGCAACTGATAGAGATGCTTGGTGGTAAAATATGGCTGAAGTCAAAAGTAGGAGCGGGAACAATTTTTTACTTCTATATTCCTGTTAACGGGATGGACGAAAACAAAAAAGGTCAGGCCTAAGCCCAACCTTTTATGCTTTTCTAGTTAGTCTCTATTATATAATAGGAGAACCCTTATAAACTGATGATTGACCAACAGGCACAATTATACCGCGATACTGAACACGGTTGGATGAATTGCCCTGCACGGTAGCACTTGCTATCTGTCCGTCTGCATTGCAGTCAAGGCGAATATCAAAGGTGCCAAGAGCAGAATTGACGAATAAGGAGATAAAGTAAGTTCCTTTTTTCTCATTCTTATTTACCTCGTATTTACTAATGGTTCCTCGCACTGAAACACCTCCAACTCCATTCTGACCCATTCCACTATTGGAACCCAGCTGAACAAACGCTTCATCTCCTTCGACGGCAATAAAGTTTAAGCTGCTGCTAACATTAACCGATGAGCCTCGTTTTCCTGCGAGAGTGTTGGCTTCCAGCACCCACTGCTTCTCATCAATAGCTATTGTAAGTGCTTTAGCCATTAGTTCAGAACGTTCTTTTTCCTCTTGTTTACGCAGTTCGCGACGTTCTTTGCGTGTAAGCTTTTTTTCTTCTTCCTGTCCAAATACAACAAGTGTAAAGCTTAATAGTAAAGTTAAAATGGCTATCTTTTTCATGACGATAGATTTTATGTGTTCATGTTTGATTAATCAAAATTAATGCCACTTTATGCGGTAGCCAATATTCCACTCAATCACTTCGGCTACAGAAAAGTTATGGGCCCGCACTAATAATCCCGCATACATATCGTTTTTAAAGTGGTATTTGATACCAAATTTCTGATACATAAAAGGGTTGGCATTTGTTCCCTTGTTGCGAAGTACTAAAAAGCCAAGATAAGATGCGACCGAGAGTCTGTCAATGGCAAATTCATAGGTGCCAAAGAGACCAAGCATCATCTTATCAGACAGTTTATCTGCCATTTCAACAACAGGCTCCTGACTGCCATCTTCAGGGTATGTGACTGTTACATTAGCTGTTTCATCGTACGTGATATCAAGACCCGCACCGAATTTATTTTTCCAGGTTGTTTGCTTTAAGTAAGCTGCTGATAAGTTAAGGTAGGAGTGCATTACATCTGCAGTTCCTTTAGGGTCTTCCGGATTGACCGGTTCATTTTTATTGTCGTATAAAAGATTGCTTGAACCGGCGCCCAGCTGAATAGCTACCTCATGATGTTGCTTATAGGCAGGTTGAGCTGTTCTGATTAATACCGGTCGGTCCTTAAAGTTATAACTTAATTCAATGGAAGGAGATAGCAGGTTAAGACCACTATTGGGCTTTTGGGTTCCTCCATTGGAAAAATGCGTGAAGCCGAATGATCCGCGCAAATCGAATCGAGGACTTAAATGGTATTCGTAAAACAAATTGGCATCAATATATACTGTTCTGTATGAGCCAATGGCCACGTTAAATGGGTTGTCGTACTTATCATAGGGTTCCCAGTTATAAGTCAAACCAAATCCCAGTTCGTAACCCCACAGGCTTTTTTTTCCTCTTTTAAACGGAAAACCCATAAAGCCATACAAGGCATTGGGGGTTCCCAGTTCATCAACGTTGAAGAAGTTAGCACTGTAGAATGCTACACCATAATAAGGAAAGTTAAAAATATGGTGCCATTCTTTACTGCCGTCAGTTTGTACCTTATAAGCAATATTAAGTGACTGGTAGTAGTCAATTACCTGGTTGGCGTTATTTTCTCCTTTAACAAAGTCATTTGTTTGTAAAACTCTACCCGAATGATAGCGCAACGAAATAGCATTGTATCGTTTGGGTTTGTCTTTGGATTGGATAGAATCATTTTCCTGATTCATAGCTGCTAATTGCAATCCGATTGCAAGAAGTAGGATGCTCGTTATATACCTCATAGACGAGTTGTTAGATGTTTGGTTTATTAATTGCAGTAACAATTATGTAGTAAAAATAGGTTATTGTTTTGATGCTTACATAATAAGGACAAAAAAGATCGTAAGAAAGTTTAGCTTTTTTTAAGATTTAATGGAATCAGATTTGCTTTTACAGAGGAAACTTGTTTCATGAAAGCATTTGTAAGGTACATAGCATTAATCGGTTTTCTTGTTTTAAGTACTTATTCTTTAAGGGCTCAGGAAGCGATGCCCAATAGTTATTATCAGCTGGGCTGGGATAATGATGTGTTTATGATGACTGATTATTACTATACCCAAGGTATGTCGTTTGGAACGTATCACCCATTTTTTGAGCGTAATCCTGTTAATTTGATCTTACTCAGACCCAAAGAATACGATAAAGTAGTGTATGGTTTTTCGGGCTTTCAAAAAACATATACCCCAAAAGATATTAAAAGTGATGAGATTCAATATACTGACCGTCCCTACGCCGGGGTTTTGGTATTTACATCTCATTCGAGGGCAGCTAATAAAGAAACAGGTTGGCTGTTTAATGCTGAATTGGATATAGGCGTGATGGGACCTGCTTCAGGAGCTGGTCAGGTACAATATAAATACCATGAATGGTCGGATAATACACTACCCAACGGATGGCACCATCAGCAGTATAACTGGCCTGTTTTAAATTATAACCTGGAGGTGTCAAAGCAGTTGTACGAATCCGGTGGCCTGGATCTGTACGCCAAAGGTGGAGCCAGGGTCGGAACCCTGCACGATGATGCATCCGTAGGTGTGCTTTTCAGAGCAGGGAGAATGGATAGTTATATGGATAATCTGGGTTTGCCCTTAATGAACCGCAGTAATAGCTGGCAAATGTATTTCAATACCGAACCAACATTGTCTGTGGTTGGCTACAATGCTACATTAATGGGAGGATGGTACCGAAATGAGAAAATCCATTACGTTGAATTTAGCGAGATGAATAAGATCATTGGTAAATGGCGTACAGGTGTTGGTGCAAGCTATAAATCATTCGGTATTAATTTCGATGTTATCCTGCAATCCAAAGAATTTAAATCAGGAACACATCACTGGTATACCACTACCAGAATGTATTTTAATTTTTAGAGGCAACAAGACTATAGAGCACAACTGAAGCACCGATAATAATCATACCGAGGATGGAAATCAGATCAGGTGATTCATCTGGCAGGATCATCCAGCTCAATGTAGCGCCAAATACAGGAATGATAAATTTATAAATGTTTAGGTCAGATACTTTAATGGATGGTTTTTGCAGTAAGAAAAACCACAACGAAAAGGCTGTTGCCGATAAGAAGCTGAGCCAGCCTAATGCCATGTAATATTCAGAGGGGAAGATAAAACCATTGAAAGGCTCAGTAAAGAGTGAGAAGATAAACAGTAAGGCGCCACCTATGATCATTTGTGAGGAGTTTAAAACGACAGGCGATATGTTACCTCTGTTTTTACTTACAAATACATTGCCTACTCCCGAAGCAATATTCGCCAAAACCAGTAGTGTTATTCCAAGCAGTTCGCTCAGACTTTCAGGACCGCTCAATCCTTTGGGCAATGCTATTAAAATAATGCCTCCTATACCCGATGATATAGTCAGTGTTTTTCTCAGGCTCATTTTATCATTACTCATCATAAGGTGAGCTGTCAGGGCTGCGAAAAGTGGCTGCGAACCAATAATAATAGCAGCCAGAGCCCCGTCAAGCATGTTAACACCCCAATAAAAAAGGGCGTACAGGATAAATGTTTGGGATGCTGATACTTTTATTACCAGCCACAGGTTTTGCTTAATGCTTATGAAATAGTTGGGTAGTGATTTGACCAGTGGCAAAAGCAGAAGACCTGAAAAGAAAAAGCGAAGTCCGGCAAACTGGATCGGCGTTGTATATTGTAATCCTATTTTTATACCAACAAAGGCAGTTGACCATAACAAGCAAGCTATAATGGCCAATAAGGTATTTTTTAGAGTTTCCTTTTGCATATAAAGCGAAATATGGGGTGCAAAAATAGCAAGTATTTTTATTCTTATGGTAAAATGCCATGTGAAGCCTCTATCTTTGACACATGCAAATAACACCAAATGATATCATTTATCAGGATGAGGCAATTATTGCCATTAATAAACCAGTGGACCTGCCAGTTCATAAGAATGATTTTATGCCGGTCGACGCCGAGTATCTGACTAAGCAGGTTGGACTATTGACCAATCAACCGGTCTTTCCTGTCCACAGGCTCGATTCAAAAACTTCGGGAGTTATTGTATTGGCATTTACTCGTGATGTCGCTTCAGTTTTAAGCAAACAGTTTGAACAGCGCGAGGTAAAGAAAACCTACCTGTTGCTCACAAAGGGAATACCGGGGGAAGGGGTGTTTGATAAAAATGTGTTAATTAAGAAAAAGAAGAAACGCCAATCGGCCAAAACGGCATATAAAACGATCTCTTCCATTGAAACAGGTATTTGTTACAAGCAGGAGGAAAACGTATCTGTCAGCCTGGTTAAAGCTACCCCCGAAACAGGGCGTTGGCATCAGTTACGTCAGCATTTTGCAATGAATAGGACTGATATTTTGGGTGATACACAGCATGGCGACTGGACCTTAAATAAAATCATGACCGAACTAACAGGTATTAAGCGATTGTTATTGCACGCCAGTTCATTAGAATTAAGGCATCCGGTAACAAACGAAAAAATAAGCCTCGAAGCAAGCATGCCCGAAGCTTATGATATTGTTCTTAATCAACTTGCAGGTGTTCGCTACTCTTTGGCTTAGACGATTTTTTAGTGCTCAACGGAGGTTTGTACTGATCGAATCCATGACCGTAAACAGCCATTACATTGGCCACCGAAATAAAGGCGTCAGGGTCTGTTTCTTTAATGATCTGAAACACCATATGTGACTCAGACTTTTTAACAATGGTGATGATAAACTCCCTGTCGCCGGCATAATAATAGCCACGACCCTTTAAAAAACTAAGGCCTCTGTTTATTTGTGATGAGAGTTTATCGGCAATTTCCTTTGGCTTCTGAGAAATGATAAGGACCTGAACCGATTGTCGCGAACCGGTTAAAAGCATATCGGCGATGTAAGACATCAGTCCAACAACCACGAAACCATATACCATTGTTTCCAATGATTTAAAGACAAATATTGAGGAGCTGATGATGATAACATCGAGGAACATCATGATACGACCCGGACTGATATTATGATTCTTGTTAATGATCATGGCAACAATCTCAGTTCCTCCGGTACTGCCACCCTGAACAAATAAAATTCCAATACTCGCACCTACCATACCACCACCAATAATCGCCGCCATAAATTTATCTGCAACTATGGGTTCGGTTATAAAATATGGAAATACGGTAATAAATGCCGATAAGGTTACCAGGGAATAAATGGTTTTAAACCCAAATCCCTTACCCAATATTTTCATTGACAACAGGATAAGGATCCCGTTAATAACAAGGTTGGTTGGCCCAACGGGTAAACCAAAAACAAAATACAATAAAGAGGAAAGTCCCATTACGCCGCCACCTACTATGTCGGATGGGATAATAAAGCCGGTCCAGCCAACAGCACTTACCATCAAACCCAGTGTGATGATAGCGTAGCTTCGTGCTTCTTTTAATAGTTCAGCTCTTGTCATTTTTTATGGCATTAAAAAAGGTGCCTGTCAGTCACAAGCACCTTTCTTTCTTTATAGTCGTTATTATCTTAAAGTGCTTTTTTGTAACAGCGTTTTCTTTTATGCTGAATATGGTCAAAAGATTTCCACATCTGAATAGCAACATGGTTATTTTCTAACATCCCGGTTGTTTCAACATATTTGACACCGTCCTCTTTGGCGGTCTTCCACAAATCATTCATTAATAAAGCCGCTACACCCATTTTCTGTAGTTCGGGTTTAACACCAGTCAACATCAAATCCATTTCCTTTGGCTTTTTCAAGGCTTTCATGATATGCCACCAGCCAAATGGTAATAGCTTACCTTTTGCTTTTTTCATGGCTTCAGAAAGCGATGGAAGTGCAATTAGGAATCCGGCTAATTCATCCTCCTTGTCAAGAATGATCTTGACGTAACGGGGATTCAGTATAGGGAAATATTTATTGATGTAAAACTGAACCATTTTCTCAGGTAACTGAAAGGTGCCAAACAGCTCGGCAAAAGCTTTGTTAAACAGGGCAAACACCTTTTCTTTATATGGTTCCAGTTCCTGGCTTTTAGTGAAATTAAGGGCTTTTAGACCATAGCGTTTAGTAAGCATGTCAGCTACCTTAAAAGCTTTCTCAGGTAAGGCGTCGGGGAAGGTAATGCGGAATTCGATCCAGTCAATTTCTTTCTCGTAACCTAAAGCATCAAAGTGTTCCTGGTAATAGGCCATGTGATAATCTGAAGCAACAGAAGGTAACCAGTCATGACCTTCAATGAGGCAGCCCTGATGATCGAGGTTGGAGAAGCCCAATGGGCCCTGTAATTCAGTCATTCCTTCTGCTTTAAACCATTCCTCAACAGTTTTAAGAAGCAGCGCGCTCACTTCTTTATCATTAATAAACTCCGGGCGCGTAAAGCGACCAATGTTCTGTCCTTTCTTTTCAATCCACAACGCGTTGATGATACCTCCAATTCGTCCAACACATTGACCATCCTGATAGGCAACCCATAATTTAACCTTACAAAATTCATAGGCTGGGTTCTTTTCAGGAATTACTGAGTTGAGTTCGTCTTTCTTCATCGGCGGAACCCAATTCTTTTCATTCTTATAGAGCGTATATGGCAGATTGACAAAGTCGTTAAGAGTCTTATTATTATTTACCTCTTTTATTACAATACCCATTTTAAAAATAGTTTTGTTTCCGACGCGAAGTTAATACATTAATTTCGGTTAATCCTGATAAATTTCTATAATAGAAATCACTCTTTTCTGTTTTTGAGCATACATTGTGTATTTTTGAGTATGAACAAAATGATACCGGTAAAATATTTAAGGTCGAAGCTTGCCATCAGCCTTTATCTTGCACTTTTGGTTTTTGTTTTAACACGCATTGGTATGTCAAGACCTGGTCATATTGAATTCGTTTATTCATCAGGTTTATACCCTCTACTAGCAAAGGGATTGGCCTTGTTTAGCAATCTTTTCCCTTTTTCAGTTGATGATGCGTTTTATGCCGCATTGATCATTTATTTGCTGGCGAATGTGATCGCTCTGCTAGTTCGCCGCTTGTCGTTTCGTCGTTTTGTTGCCCGTATTGCGACTGCAATAGCTGTTGTTTATGTTTGTTTCAATCTGTTTTGGGGATTTAACTATTACCGATCAGATATAAATACACGGCTCGATATGCCATCGGCCAGTGCTGACGTTCAGGAGTTGATGAGTGCGTTTCGTTTACTGGTTGAAAAAACCAATGTTTCATACACGCCACTTTATGCTGTTGATAAGAACGAGGTGATGCAGTTGCTTAATGAAGCTTACCGTAAACATGCCGATTTTCTTAAGATTGATGTCGGATTATTACAAACAGTACCCAAATCCATTACAATGAGTCGTTTATTCGGTGCTGCAACTATTTCAGGATATTATGGACCTTTTTTCAGTGAAGTGCATCTGAATGATTATCTGCTCCCTTTGGAATACCCACATGTGCTGGCTCATGAAATGGCTCATAAATTGGGTATTACAAGCGAGGCAGAGGCTAACTTTTATGCCTGGCTGGTTTGTTCTGATTCTGACAATAAGATATTAGCCTATAGTGCAAACCTGAATTTGATGCAGTACTTTGTGTATGAGTGCTATAAGTATGATGGTTTTGGAGAAATAGTTAAAGATATTCGTTACGAGGTGCGACATGACTTTTACAAATCTCATTATCACTGGATGGCCTTAATGAACAGAAATGTCGAATTAGTGGCTGCTAAAGTCAATGATGCATATCTGAAGTCAAACAATGTCGAGGCAGGTATTGAAGACTATGATGGGGTAGTTAAGCATGTGATGGACTATTTACTGTTGGAACAAAGAGGTCAATAGTTTAAAGAGATTTGACTAAGTTTAACTTATTGTTGATAAAGGATTAAGGGCTTATGGGGCTGCATTTTATTTTTGTAAAAATAAAATTGGACAACAATGAATAAACCAGAAATTATCAATTATCAGGGAAGGCGGATTTTCTTCATGGATTTTACGGGAATGAGGGAGATCTCTGAGATTGAAGAGTTAATAAAACAAAGCAAAGATTATATCAGGATGCAGCCTGAAAAATCGGTTATTTCCCTGACAAATATTGCAGGGATGCATTTTAACGCTGAAATTAAAAATATCTTCTCAGAGTTTATTAGCGGTAACAAACCCTATGTGAGTCATGGGGCAGTGGTGGGTATTTCTGGCCTGCAGCGTATTGTTTATAATGGTATTATGAAATTAACCGGTCGCGATTTGCGCTCTTTCGAAACGCTTGATTTAGCCAAAGAATGGCTGATTTCAAAAAATTAAGGTAATACATCCGTGTAATGATATGATTAAAAAAGAGGTCCGGGGCCTCTTTTTTATTTAGAAAGAGCTACCCGCTTGCGCAGATGTGCTTCCTTTTTCGAAGTGCACAGGAAGAATTATTGATCAATAAAGTCATTTTTATTTTAAAAAATATCATCTTTGCCAAGATAAATACTGAGAAGGGAAAATGCTTAACACTCGATTTATTTTATTGGTACTTGGGCTGCTTTTGGTAGTTGAAGGTGTATTTATGCTTTTATCGGCAGGCGTTGCATTACTATACGGAGAATATGATTTGCCCTATCATTTAATATCGGCGGCTATCTGTATTGTAATAGGAGGTAGCACTGGTTTTAGCCTGCGTAAAGCACCAAAAGATATCGGTAAGCGTGAAGGTTACCTGATTGTTGCTTTGGTTTGGATAGTCTTTTCTTTTTTCGGCTTGTTACCTTTTTGGCTAAGTGGTGCCATCCCATCTTATACAGATGCCTTTTTTGAAACCATCTCAGGTTTTACAACCACCGGTAGTAGTATATTGAATGATATTGAGGCCCTGCCACATGGTCTGTTATTCTGGCGAAGCCTTATACAGTGGTTGGGCGGAATGGGTATTATCGTACTATCGTTGGCTATCTTACCCGTTCTGGGTGTTGGGGGTATGCAGATGTTTATTGCCGAAGTACCCGGACCTGCACCCGATAAACTACACCCTCGTATTACAGAAACAGCTAAACGATTATATGGTATCTATGTGTTGTTTACCTTTGTTGAAGCAGTTTTGTTGGTTATTGGTGGAATGACTCCATTTGATGCGATATGCCATTCGTTTACAACTATGGCCACAGGAGGATATTCCACAAAGCAGGCTAGTGTTGCCTATTTTTCATCCCCTTATATTCAATATGTAATTATCTTGTTCATGTTTATTGCCGGTGCCAATTTTACATTGTCATTCAGCGCTTTGCGTGGTAAGTTTCAAAAGGTTATAAAAGATGAGGAGTTTCAGGCCTATGCAGGAATTATAATTGGAGTTAGTGCACTTGTTGCGGCGGTGCTTTACTTTACAAAGGGAGCCGATGGTCTTGAACAGGCCTGGCGTGACGGCTTGTTCCAGGTGGTGTCAATCATTACTACTACTGGTTATGCTACGGCCGATTACCTGATGTGGGTACCATTTTTAAGTATTGTTATTTTCTTACTGATGTTTACAGGAGGCTCTGCTGGTTCGACCGGAGGAGGTATTAAAATAGTACGTATTGTACTATTAATGAAAAATAGCTTTTTTGAACTAAAGCGCCTGGTGCATCCCAATGCCGTAATACCTGTCCGATACAATACACGTGCTGTTAATTCGGGCATTATTACAAATGTACTGGCCTTTATTGTTATTTACATGATGACGGTAGGCATAGCCATGATCATTATGAGTATCATGGGTTACGACCTGGATACAGCACTCGGTGCTGTTGCCACATCTATTGGTAACATTGGTCCGGGACTTGGTGAGGTGGGACCCGCACTTAATTTTTATGAAGTACCTGCATTTGGCAAGTGGTTTTTATCTTTCCTGATGCTGATCGGACGCCTCGAATTGTTTACGGTTATATTGCTTTTCTCACCTTATTTTTGGAAGGAGTAGCAAAGCTTAACTTATAAGTTATCGATTTTCTTTAAGTTATCCTCATTGTTTTTTCAGTGAACATGTCGCCGGGAAATGGGATCTGAATAAGAAGCCATTGTCGTATTGAATGGACCTAAGTGTCATACATTCATACAAAACCATTTCCACTGGAGGATTCCTGTAAATAAGTTTTTATTGCTCATGTGGTGGCAAAAATCCTACTAATTGTTCTTACGGCACATTCGTTTATAATTCCAGGCAAAGTGAAGGCTATTTGAGTCATAATAAAAACAGATTAAACACATATTTGATTCATATTAAATTCAGCTGGAGTCGAATTTAATCTGAGTTTAATCTGAGTTTGGTCTGAGTTTGGTTTGAGTTTAATTGGAATTGGAAGAGTAACAAATAGCTGCGTATTTGCCCGACATATCCGCTCAGGTTAAGTGGGGCAATGTGCTGTAAAGTCTTTGTATTCCTTGGCTTTAATGAAAATGCTTCCAAAGGAATTAATCCGATAAATTGGTGGAATGTGCTGAATTATTAAAGAATACTCAATTCCTTATCTCAGTTTCTTCTTCTTCTGAAACTTTTGCCAATATCTTAGATATTTTTAGTTCCAGCTTATCAATTTTCGCTTCCAGATCATCGTTGTTGTCACTGACCATTGAGTCAACAAAGATTGAATTGACCAGTGATAGTCCGAAAATACCACCCGTAACTACTACGAAAATAAAATAGAGATAGGTAATAAATGCTTTCGTCGTAGAGTAGTTAGTCGTAATAGCTTCTGGTATTTCAAACCAGCCTTCAACAGTAAAGATCTTAAAAGTAGAGTATAGAGAGGTAATAGGGTCTTTGTAAAACTTACCACCACTTTCGTGAAAGAAATAGAATGATAGTATGCCAATAATAAAGATGTATATGGCAAAACCTATTAAAACGAAAACGGAAGCTTTAAGTGCTCGCTGAATGCCTGCCACCAGGTGCTCTATATCGGGTATGAATTTGATGAAGCGAATGGTTTTAAAGATTCGCATGATCCGGAATATCAACAAAAAGCTAAAGTCATCCAGCTGCAAATGAAAAACAAACGTCAGCAATGCCGGTGTAGAAAGGCACACCAGTATAAAATCAAGTTTGTTCCAGTTGGATTTAATATAGTTTTTAAAGCCATACTCTCTTGATTTAATGATTACTTCGGCAAGAAATATAATGGTAATCAGGTTGTCAATTATGGTGATAAAATAACCATTTGATTGGTTGGTTTCATATCCGCTGATAAAAAGTAACAAGGAGTTTAATAGGATCAGGAAGAGGATAAACCGGTCGTTTAGAATCAGGCGTTTAATCATTACAAGCAAGGCGTTTTTCTGTTGGCTGTTTTAAACCATGTTTTTAGTTATTGCAAAAATGGGGATTTTATTTACAATTCAATTTCTCCTTTACCATAGCGCACAATTTCCAGGTCATCGGTTGTGCAGTCAATAATGGTCGATGGTTCGTTATCTCCATAACCGCCATCAATAACCACATCTACCCGGTCGGCAAATTTTTCGTAAATCAGTTCGGGATCAGTCGTGTATTCAATAATATCATCTTCATCCTTAACTGAAGTTGATAAAATGGGGTTGCCAAGTTCCTTTACCAGTTCACGTATAATATTATTATCCGGAACACGAATACCAATGGTCTTTTTATTATTCTTAAAAAGTTTAGGTATGTTGCTGTTGGCAGGTAGAATAAAAGTAAAAGGTCCCGGAAGGTGTTTTTTCATCAGTTTAAACACATGGTTATTGAGAGGTTTGGTGAAATCTGATATATGGCTTAAATCATAGCAAATAAATGAAAGGTTGGCCTTTTTAAGATTGATATCCTTGATGCGTGCTACTTTTTCAACAGCCCTTGCGTTGTTTATGTCGCAACCAATTCCATAGATGGTGTCGGTCGGATAAATAACGAGTCCACCGTTACGCAAAATATCCACTACTTTGCGTATCTCTTTCTCGTTCGGATTTTCGGGGTAAATTTTTACTAACATGCTAGCATTGTTTTGCTTAAAAGTAGCAAATTAATTGGAAAATAAAGGCACAAAAAAAGGCTCTGCTATTGCTAACAGAACCTTTTTTGTGGGGAGAGCAGGATTCGAACCTACGAAGACATAAGTCAGCGGAGTTACAGTCCGCCCCAGTTGGCCACTTTGGTATCTCCCCAACTGAAAATTTCAATAAAAAAGCCATTCTTCAGAATGGCTTTGAGCGAAAGACGGGGCTCAAACCCGCGACCCTCAGCTTGGAAGGCTGATGCTCTATCAACTGAGCTACTTTCGCAATAAATGAAAAATATTGAGCCGATGAAGGGACTCGAACCCCCGACCTGCTGATTACAAATCAGCTGCTCTAGCCAGCTGAGCTACATCGGCAAATGGTGGGGAGAGCAGGATTCGAACCTACGAAGACATAAGTCAGCGGAGTTACAGTCCGCCCCAGTTGGCCACTTTGGTATCTCCCCATCAATATTTTCAATATTTTTTAATTCTTTCTCACAACTCGTTTGTTGTTGAGAGCCTGTGGAGGGACTCGAACCCCCGACCTGCTGATTACAAATCAGCTGCTCTAGCCAGCTGAGCTACACAGGCAAGGTGGGTAAGCTACCCATATCGCACTGCTACAACCGTCTACCCTTGCTGCCGCCAGGCCCTGGGGGAGTTCAACAGGAGCTAGTCGTATGGGACTTACCCGTGTTTCTTTGTGATTGCGGATGCAAAAGTAGGGCAATTTTTTATCCCTGCAAATTTTCAGGTGCACTTTTTTTGCAACAAATATCTAAAGTGGTGATAATGAAAAGCAAAAAAAATATATTTTTTTCGTTGAAGGAGTGAATAAATAAAAAACAACAGGCTACATCGAGTTTAAAAGGATATTTGTATTTTAGTTGACAGTAACAAAAAAAACTAAATTATGGAAAAAACTGTATCTGCTTCGAAAGCCGGAGTGACCTTTGGTGTTTACCTTGGCTTAATTTCTATTGTATTTTCATTAATTACCTATGTAGCCGGCATTGTTGGTGAGAGTTATGTTTCATGGATCTCATTTTTAATATCAATTGCTTTTTTATGTTGGGCAATGATGAACTTCAGAGATAAGCAAAATGGAGGAGTACTTGAATATAAACAAGGCGTTGGACTTGGATTCGTAACCTTTCTTGTGGGAGGTATAATTTCTGCCATATTCACTTTTATTCTGTTTAAGTTTATCGATCCTGGTTTAGTGGAGCAGCTGGTTCAAAAATCACTTGAGGAAGCGGTTCGGAAAAGTCCTGAAATAGAGGGTAACCTGGAGATGGTTGAAAAGTGGACAAGAATGTTAATTAACCCAACAGCAATGGCTATAATGGGTGTTGTTGCGTCTGCTATTGGCGGGATAATAATTTCACTTATCTTAGCAGCTATATTTAAAAAGGAGCCTTCAATATTTGATGGTTCTCAATTTGAAGAAGCATAATATGGATTTATCGATCGTCGTTCCTTTATACAACGAGGAAGAATCAATAAAAGAATTATATAGTTGGATTCAGCGGGTTGTAGGCCCGCTGAATTGGTCTTATGAAGTTATATTTGTCGATGATGGCAGTACTGATGCTTCATGGAACGAGATTGTAAAGCTAAAGAGCGATCATGCGCAGGTAAAAGGCATCAGGTTTCGTCGTAATTATGGTAAATCAGCTGGTTTGTACTGTGGTTTTGAAGCTGCAGAAGGTGAGGTGGTTATCACAATGGATGCCGACCTGCAGGATAGTCCTGATGAGATTCCTGAGTTGGTGCGTATGGTGCGCGAAGATAACTATGATATTGTTAGTGGCTGGAAAAAGAAACGTTATGATCCCATAGGTAAAACCTTGCCTAGTAAGTTGTTTAACAGGACTGTGAGGATGGTTTCAGGTATTAAGCTTCATGATTTTAACTGTGGATTGAAAGCCTACAGAAATGAGGTTATCAAAAACATAGAAGTATATGGCGAAATGCACCGCTACATTCCCTTAATTGCCAAACAGGCTGGTTTTAATCGAATTGGTGAAAAAATCGTGCAGCATCAGGAGCGTAAGTATGGAGTATCTAAATTTGGTATAGAACGCACCATTAAAGGTTTCCTCGATTTGCTGTCGGTTACTTTTATTTCCAAATTTGGTAAGCGTCCGATGCATCTGTTTGGTGCTTTGGGAACATTAATGTTTGTCGTGGGTTTTCTATCGGCCTTATGGCTGGGGGTAAGCAAACTGCTCTCTGTTTTCTATTATCATATTGCAGCTCCCCTTGTTACTGACAGCCCTTACTTCTACATCGCATTAACCAGTATGATAATTGGTACACAGCTGTTCCTGGCAGGTTTTCTGGCAGAATTGGTATCGCGTAGTGGTCATGATCGTAACGCTTACCAGGTGTCGGAACGATTATAGCAGTTTATCTTATATATGCAAGCATGAATGGATTGGAAAAAAATTGAATTGACATGCAGACGTTTTCTGGGTAGAGTTTATTCTCCTGATTTGGATATCGTAAAAGAAGTAAGCTTTTATGGTGATACGGATGATGGAGGGTGGCCCCTTTGGGATGAACATGTTGATTCCGGTTCCATAGTTTATTCGTTTGGTGTGGGCACTAATATATCATGGGAAGAAACTATAATCAAGCATTTTGGATTGACTGTTTTTTCATTTGACCCAAATCCAATGTCCATAAGCTGGTTGAATGATAAAGCTGTTTCTGCTCGTTTACGCCACCATGAAATAGCTTTGGGATGGAAAGATTCTAAGGAGCTATTTTTTCTTAACAGGGAAAATATAGCGGGCTGTGGCTTAGTGAAAAGTTCAGAGCACAGGGAGCAAATAGAGGTGCAATGTTTGACCTTGTCAAGTATTATGAAGCAACTGGGTCATGCCAGTATCGATGTGCTGAAGATTGATATTGAAGGTGCCGAGTATGAAGTGATTGATAATATTTTGGACAGTAGTGTTGCAATTGGACAGCTTTTGGTAGAATTCCACCATCGATCCAAAGGGGATTATACAATAAAGGATACTAAAAAGCTTGTGAACAGGTTGAAGGCAGCAGGATATAAGTTGTTTTGGTTTTCTGAGCGTGGACGTGAGCTGGCATTTCTAAACGAAAAGTATTGATTATGGCATTTTATAGTGAGATTGTTGAGGCATATGATGTTATTTTTCCTCTCAATGAAGCGCAGTTGGCTTTTGTTGAAGAGGCATGCAATGGTGCACTGGAGTCAACAACTATACTTGATATTGGTTGTGGGACAGGTTCTTTATCAATAGCTATGGCTCGTAGAAGTGCAAGGGTGAGAGGTTTTGATTTTGATGAAGAAATGCTGTGTAAGGCTGAAGAAAAGCGACCCCAGGCTCTGGATTTAAAATTTCAGCAAGGTGATATGCGACGTGTTGGTGAGTATTTTCAACCTGCTGTGTTCGACGTGTCTTTGTGTTTTGGTAATACCCTGGTTCATTTACAATCGCTTCAAGAGGTTGAGGGAACTATAAAAGCAGCTGCTAATCGCTTAAAAAAAGGGGGCAAGCTATTGATTCAGATAGTGAATTACGATCGGATCATTCAAAACAATGTGCAAAGTCTGCCAACCATTACGAAAGATAATTACTCCTTTGTGCGCAATTATCATCATAGGGATGATGGTAAGGTGGATTTTGAAACGATACTAACAAGTCCGCAGAGTCAGATTAAAAACTCGGTACCTCTACTGATGATTAAGCGCGAGGAGCTTTTGCAGATTATGAATCTGTATTTTTCAGACCTGAAGTGTTATGGAGGTTTCAATAGGACAGAGTGGTCCGAATCAAGCTTTCATTTGGTTGTAGAGGCTGTCAAACAAGGTTAGCCTCAGATCTAACTACCCTTATTACCCTTTGCTTTTAAAAGCCCCGCAACTTTCTTGTCTATCGGGAAGGTAAATTCATCCGGATTTAACTTGTCTAGTGCTATCCAGCGAAAAGATTGAGCACCATCAATCTCTGGTATATCATGTATTTTTGTGGTGGTCGTAATATTGCTGTATGAATTTGCCTCTACATTGTAATAGATACTAATTAATTGCATGTTTTCAAAGGATATGGCTGGCTGGTAGTAGTCAGTGGTGTAAAAATGACTTTTAATGTCAATGTGAAGGTCCAGTTCTTCTTTAAATTCGCGCTTCAGGCAGTCTATGGTTCCTTCACCAAATTCTAATCCGCCACCTGGGAATTTGGTCATGTACATGCCAATCCGGAACTCGTCAGTAACCAGTACTTCCTGTCGTTCGTTAATTAATAACCCGTATACGCGGATGTTGAAATGTTTGGACTTATCCATGCTGAAAGAAAACACCGGGCCATTATGTTTGTAAACCGCGAGCAAGGATTTTGCTACTGGCCCGGTGGGTTAAAATTAATCAATGTGATTATCTACAAATTTAATAATTTCATTGGTTTGAAACGGGTGAAACCAATTGATTTCTTTGTCACGTCTAAACCACGATAATTGCCGTTTGGCATAACGACGCGAATTTCGCTTGATCAGCTCAATGGCTGTATCTGCATTGTATTCTCCGTCCCAATGAGCAAATATCTCCTTATAACCTACCGTATTCAGTGCATTGTTGTCTTTTAAATGATAAAACTCTTTTGCTTCATCAAACAAGCCGTCATTGACCATGATGTCAACGCGCTGGTTAATGCGATTGTATAGGGTCTCCCGATCCATATCCAGGCCAATTTTCAGGATGTTAAAAGGTCGCTTGCGTGCTGAGTTGGTGCGAAGTGAACTATATGTTTTTCCTGTCATCAGGCATACTTCAAGCGCATGCATGACCCTTTTGTGGTTTTTCAGGTCTACCTGGTCATAAAATACCGGATCAAGCATTTTTAGTTGTCGGCGCACAGCTTCAAGTCCTTCATTGTTGTGCATGTCCATAACGTGCTGTCTCACTTCTGCATCAATAGTAGGTAGCTCGTCTATGCCTTTGCACACGGCATCAATGTACATCATGGAGCCACCGGTCATTAATACCTGATCATGTTTTTCAAAGAGCTTTTCAAGTAGCTTTAAAACGTCTTGTTCGAATTCGTAGGCATTGTAATAATCATTTACCGAATGGGTAGCCACCATGTGGTGGGTGACCAATGATAGTTGTTCGGGTGTTGGAGCAGCAGTGCCAATTTTCAACTCTTTAAATATCTGTCTGCTGTCAGATGATATGATTTCAGTGTTCAGGTGTTGCGCCAGGTTAAGGCATAATTCAGTTTTGCCTATTCCTGTAGGCCCAACTAATACGATCAGTGTTTTTGTCATTCTTAATTAATATTGATCGGCCAGCTCGTCAAAGTTAATGTCATTATCTAAATTATCCAGCTCATCAAACTTCATAGAATCAAGCGAACCGTCAAATTCATCTTCAAAATCATGATATGATGAGCCTTTTATATCATCAGTGATGTCGCCAATCATAATTTGTTCAGGTGCTTTACCTTCGTTTCTGTAGAAATTGGGCTTTTCAAGATTGCCATTGGCTATTTGGATGACCTCCATAAAAAATGCCCGCTCTGAAAAGAAATCATATACATATAGCAAGCGCTGTCCTTCTTCATACAAGAAATCCGAAATTAGCGTTTCCTGCATTACTTTTATGGCATCAGAACCACTATCAGACATGTCAAAAAGTGTGATTTCCATCTCTTTGTTCCAATCACTGTCGGTAGTGAAAAAAGAAGCCATCTGGGTAGCATCGTATGCTAAAGTTTCCTGAATGCAATTGTGCAGATCGGCAAAGGTGAGTGTGTCATCAATTGCCACTTCCTTAACAAAGTCTTCAGCTTCGTGTGAAAGTATCCTTAAATAAATAATCATTGCGCATGTTTTTGGTTGCTTGGGTCAGATCAGCAAAAGTATGAAAAATAACACTTAGGTAATACGATTAAGATTGCAAAAGGTTTAAACATTGATAAATGTAGATTTGTTACTATGTGGTAATCTTAAATGCTTTTGTTATGGATAAATTGATATTCTTGATTGTTGGATTAGTGATAGGTGCGTTGGCAACTATCTTTTATGTAAAAAGTAAAGCCCCCAAAATGATGCTTATGGAAAGTGAAAGTCGATTTGGATTTGAAGAAACTCTTGACAAACTTCAGGAATCAATTGACTCAAAAGGCTGGAAAACGCCTCATGTTCACGATCTTCAGGCAACGATGGCCAAGTTTAATTACGATGTTAAAAAGGTGAAAGTCATGGAGGTGTGTAAACCTGATGTAGCCCAGTTAATTCTTTCGAGAGATGATGAACGTATTGCTTCCACATTGATGCCGTGTCGTATTTCTGTTTATGAAAAAAGTAATGGAAAAGTTTATGTGGCGAGAATGAATAGTGTTAAAATGGGAAATTTGTTTGGCGGCATTATCAAGCAGGCTATGGGAGTTGCCGGCGGCGAAAGTGAAGAGATAATAGAATCAGTGATTGTAACTGAGTAGATTTATAAATTAAATAGTGAATCTAATGCAAAAGATTTTTATTGTATTCATTCTGGTTTCAGGTCTTGTGGCTTGTGGTTCCCCAAAGGCAAAAAAAGCAGAGCAGAAAACTGCGGAGTTAACACCACAAGTCGATCATCCCGGAAAAATCATTTATAAAAGGCACTGTTTGTCATGTCATCAGTCCAATGCAGGTGGAATTCCGAAGATGTATCCGCCATTATCAGATAATAAAGTTATTTCCGGCGATAAGGAGCCACTGATAGATATCATTCTGAATGGGATGAGTGGCGAGATCGAGGTGAATGGCGAGACGTATAATGGTGTGATGGCCAGTTATCAAAATTTAACAGATAAGGATATTGCAGATGTCCTGAACTACTTAAGATCGGGATTTGGTAATTCGGGCGATAATATAACAGCAGGTGATGTAAAAGCACAGAGGTAGTGTTCAAAGTGCAATAATTATTTATTTTTACCCGTTAATATTGCGAAACATTACCAGGATGAATAACGATAAAAAGGGATTTATTACCCGTTCTTTGCACACGAGTTTTCCTAAAGACGATGCTTACAATGCTTTGCACATGCCTGTTTATGACGGTGTGGCATATGAATTTGATAATGCTGAAGAGATAGCTGAAACGTTTGCAGGCAAAAGGTTTGCACATGCCTATTCGCGCACATCTAATCCTACAGTAGAGTATTTTGAGAAAAAGATGCTGGCTGTTACAGAGGCACGCGCTGCTATAGCATTGGCTTCTGGTATGGCGGCTATTTCAAATGTACTACTCAGTTTAGTAGAGCAAGGAGGTAATATTGTTGCCTCACATCATTTGTTCGGTCATTCATATGCGCTGTTAAAACAAACGCTGCCTTCCTTAGGACTTGAAGTTCGTTTTGTTGATATGACCGATCATTCTGCTGTTAAAGCGGCAACGGATGAAAAAACCCGTGTATACTTTTTTGAGACCATCACCAATCCTCAGCTCGAGATTGTTGATTTGAGTAAGTTGAGTGTGCTGGCTAAAGATAAAGGTGTTGCTGTTGTTTGTGATAGTACGATCACTCCGCCCTATGTTTTTCAATCAAAGAGATTCGGTGTTGATATTGAGGTGATGTCAACAACGAAATTTATTTCAGGAGGAGCAGCTGCCTTCGGAGGTGTTGTGCTTGATAATGGTACTTTCGATTACCTTAAATTGCCTGCATTAAAAGAATGGGCTGTAAAATATGAAACAAACGCCTTGGTAGCTCGTATTCGTAAAGAGGTTTTCAGGCACCTGGGCGGTTCAATGACAGCCCATACAGCTCATTTTATGAATCTGGGGCTGGATATTATGCCTTTACGCATCGAACGATGTGTAGAGAATTGTAAAAAACTGGCATTGTTTTTTGAAACGCATAAACAAGTTGTTAGTTACAATTATCCAGGCGCTGCAGGCAGTAAAGGATATAAGCTGGCTCAGATGCAGTTTAATGGAATGCCAGGTGCTGTTATGACTTTCGATCTGGAGAGCAAAGAGGCTTGTTATCGTTTCTTTGATCGCTTGAAAGTTATTAGAAAAGCTACCAATTTAAATGATAATAAAACGCTTATAATACATCCTGAATCAACAATTTACGCTGAGTTTTCAGATGAGGAGAAGAAAGCCATGGGTGTTCGTCCTACTATGATGCGTCTTTCTGTGGGTATTGAGGAGTGTGAGGATTTAATTAAAGATTTTGAAGAAGCGTTACAATAGTAATAGGATGCGGAAGTGTTTGGGGATTGGATTGTTGATGTTTTTTTGCTCTTGCCTGCAATTATTGGGACAAGAGGTCACTGTTAATGATTCAGGCGATGTTGAAGAGAATGGGGCTGTTGGTCTGATCGAAGATGTCATTGACCTTGTTTCAATGGAAAAAGGTCGACACAGCCTGATCTTTTATCCCATGGCCGGTTATTCTCCTCGTCAGGGTTTTCACATAGGAGTAATGCCTGTTTGGCGCATTAAACCAGCTGCTGAAATTGAATGCGAATATTATCGTCCGACCACGATCGCTCCTTCAGTAAAGTTTTCCACTACCGGAATGTATGAGTTCGAATTAGACGCGTTGGGTTTTACAAAAAACCGATGGATGTTTATTTCCAAGTTTCAATACCTGTATTTGCCTGATGAGTTCTATGGAATTGGTAATCAGGTTAAGAATCCACCTTATTCTGAGTTTGAGATTAATCGCTTTAAATTCAAGAGTGAAATACTTAAAGGTTTAAATGCCAAATGGTTTGTTGGTGTAAGTATTGATATCAATAACGATGACCTGACCAACATTGAAGGCGATTTGCTGACACCCGATGTAATGGGCTATTATGGTGGCTGGGCCAATGGTGTCGGACCTGGTTTCGCTTTTGATAGTCGCAATGATCAGCTTTATCCATCACGAGGATGGTTTGTTCTTTTTGCATCAAGTTATTATAGTAAAGCCTTTGGAAGTGATTATGAATTTCTAACAACAACCCTCGATGTCAGAAAGTATATATCATTAAAAGGGAACGAATCTATTTTGGCTTTCCAGACTTACCTGTCGGGAGCCGAGGGTGATGTGCCGTTTTATAAACTATCCTTCCTTGGAGGTTCACGTCTTCTGAGAGGAATTTCCCACCCATACAGGTATATGGATAAACATGTATGGTACGCACAAGGAGAGTGGCGAAAACACATCTGGTGGCGTTTAGGTGGTGTGCTTTTCGCCGGAACAGGTAAGGTGTCACCACAATTTATGGATGCTCCATTGAAAGATCTTCATATGGTGATGGGTGGAGGTCTTCGCTTTAAAGTATTGCCCGATGAAGGTTTGAATTTTCGTATTGATTTCGGGCGTTCAAATCATGGTGACACAGGAGTCTATTTCACTATCCGCGAGGCTTTTTAAAGAATTCCTATAAAAACACTTGTTTAAAAGCTATAAAAAAGGTAGGATATTACCTTTTTATCTGCGTTTTTATTTTCTATGTAACTAGCTGTTATTTAGTTTGTTGTTTTATATCCTATAAATAATATAGGATAAAAAAGTATTTATTTATTTGGAAAGAGTAATCAACTGATACATATTTGCTAACAGAAAAAGTAAAATAGTAGGATATGTTTCCAAAGAAAGTACATTACGGCTTACGATTTTTATTAACACTTTCAGGATTGGCGGAAGGAAGTCATCTGGGGGTGGCTGAAATTGCAGAGCGTGAAGGCTTATCTGTTAAGTTTCTTGAAGCAATTGCTGTTGCTTTAAGAAAGGGAAACATTGTTAATGTTCGACGTGGAGCTGGAGGAGGCTATAGTCTGGCGAGGCCTTTGAACGAAATAACACTTTATGAAATCGTATTACTTCTGGACGAAAAGCTAGATAAGACGATTGCAACAGAAGGCCGTACTACAGAAAAGGCAGTTGGCCGTTTTTTACTGAGTGTACGTAATGATTATGGTCGATTGCTGCGCCGCGTAACTTTAGAGAAACTGCGTAACTATTTTGCAGAAGAAAATGAAAGTATAATGTATTACATATAAACCGTAGAAACCATGAGTAAGATTGCAAAAAACGTAACAGAATTAATTGGTAAAACGCCTTTAGTAAAAGTCAACAGACTGGCTAACGGATCACAGGCAGAAGTAGTGGCAAAACTGGAGTTTTTCAATCCTGCCAGTTCAGTCAAAGACCGTATTGCTTATTCAATGATTAACGATGCTGAACAGAAAGGTTTGCTGGATAAGGATACGGTAATAGTTGAGCCTACCAGTGGTAATACAGGAGTGGGGCTGGCATTTGTAGCAGCGGTTAAAGGTTATCGTATTATCTTAACCATGCCTGAAAGCATGAGCATTGAACGCCGTAAACTGCTGATTAAATTTGGTGCTGAATTAGTGCTTACGCCAGCTGAAAAAGGTATGAAAGGTGCGATTGAACGTGCTGATCAAATAGCCAGCGAATTACCAAAGTCTTTTGTCCCACAGCAGTTCAATAACGAAGCTAATCCTGCAATACACCGTTGCACTACCGCTGAAGAGATATGGGAAGATACCGATGGTGAGATCGATATTTTTGTATCCGGGATAGGAACTGGTGGTACGATAACAGGAGTTGGTGAGGTCTTAAAAGAGCGTAATCCGGGTATTAAGATTGTAGCTGTTGAACCAGAAGCATCACCCGTACTGTCAGGTGGTCAGCCCGGGCCGCATAAGATACAGGGAATAGGTGCCGGTTTTGTACCAAATGTATTAAATGTTGATGTGTTTGACGAAGTCATCAAGGTACCAAATGATTCGGCTATTGAAACCGCTCATAAGGCAGCTAAGAAAGAAGGTATTCTTTGTGGTTATTCATCGGGAGCAGCACTGTTTGCAGCACTTGAAGTGGCCAAACGTCCTGAGAATGCAGGAAAGCGTATTGTTGTTATCTTACCAGATACAGGCGAGCGTTACCTGAGTACCTTCAAAATCGATTGATCCCGTTTATCAAGTAATTATTGCATAAGTAATTGTAAAGTGGCCACAACCACTTTACAATTTAGATATATACACCCCAAAAGAAGGAAATCATGAAACTGACTACACCTTATTTGATATCTTTTCTTCTTCGAATGCCCTGCCGGGCTTAATATTTCTTTGCCGGTATACCGCCGGCACACTCATAGTTTTGAATAGATAACAGGCAGCATTTATGTTGCAGATTGTTGTATTACAATTAAATACGATATAGAATGTCATATCCTATAAATACTGGTGTATTGCCTGATAAATTATTAGGTGAAGCCAATGAGTTAGTGCATAAACTATCTAAAGAACAGCTACTTTGGTTAGGTGGATACTTGTCGGGTATTGGTTTGTCAGGTGTCAGATCTGAATTAGATACCCAATTGACAGAAGTTAGTTCTGTCAGTGCCAATGGTGATCATAAAGAGGTGGCTGCGATTACTGTTTTACTGGGTTCTCACTCTGGAAACGGGAAACAGATTGTCAAATACTTGTCTGCTGTGGCTTCACAACAACAAAAGCAGCTTAAGGTGATAAATATGGCCGATTATAAGGTTAAAAACCTTAAGAAAGAAGAGAACCTGGTGATAGTCGTTTCAACACACGGAGAAGGTGAGCCGCCGGCTGATGCGGCGGATCTGCATCGTTTCCTCGCTGGTAAACGGGTGGGGTCTCTTGAGCAATTGCAATATTCGGTCATTGCATTGGGGGATAGTAGCTATAAATATTTCTGTAAAACAGGTATTGATTTTCATGAACAATTAAAGTCGCATGGCGCAAAACCTTTGACTGAACCATATTTGCTGGATGTTGATTTTAAGGATCATCAGGAACGAATAGCCAAGGAGCTGCTTGATCAATTTAAGTTTGATGGGCTAACCGGGACAGTGCCATCTAATAAACACAAAAGTGATGAGCCATTAAGCGGAGGGCTTTTTCATGCTGAATTGATCGATAAAGTGTTACTTAATGGTCGAGGTTCAAATAAGGAAACCTACCACATTGAACTGGATCTGGAGGATTCTGGTATCACCTATCAGCCAGGTGATGCCCTTGAAGTATATGCGGTGAATAATCAGGATCTGGTTGATCAGATATTGCGTCAAGTTAATTTTTCTGGAACGGAAAGTGTGCAGCATAAGGGAGGTTCTTATGCCATTCGTGAATTATTGCTGCATCATAAAGAAATTACACTGGTGACTTTACCCGTGCTAAAGAAGTTATCCGCTTTTGTTGAAGAGCCGGCTTTAAACCGATTGCTTGATAACAGGGATGAATTAGATTCATTTCTTAACGGTAGTGATCTGTTGGATGTCATCAAAGAATTTGGCATACAGGTAAGGCCTCAGGAACTAAGCGATGCTCTGAGAACCCTGCCTCCAAGGGCTTATTCCATAGCTTCTTCACAGGAAGAAGTTGGTGATGAGGTTCATCTGACTGTTGGAGCTGTACGTTATCACAAAAACGAGCGGCAACATGAAGGCGTTTGCTCGACTTACCTCATTGATCGACTTGAGGAGGGAGGTAAAGTGGCTGTTCAGCTTAAGTCCAATGATGGATTCAGATTGCCTGATACAGAAACGGATATTATTCTTATAGGCGCAGGAACTGGTATTGCCCCATACCGTTCATTTCTTCAGGAAAGGGAACAGGAGTCGGGTAAGGGGCGAACATGGTTATTTTTTGGAGATCAGCATTTTGAAACAGATTTTTTATATCAGGCAGAGTGGTTGAAGTACCGGCAGAAAAATGTACTGAACAAGATCAGTATTGCTTTTTCGCGTGATCAGGAAGATAAGATCTACGTGCAACATCGTATTAAACAACATGCCGATGAAGTGTATGACTGGCTTCAGAAAGGTGCAGCAGTATATGTTTGTGGTGATCGTAAAAAGATGGCAAAGGATGTTGAAAAAGCATTTGTTGAAATCCTTAGTAATAAAGAGGGCTTATCCACAGAGCAGGCAGAAGTAAAACTGCTTGGCTATAAGAAGGAGGGTCGCTATAATGAAGATGTGTATTAACCATTCCAAAGAATCGATAAATGAGTATTAAGCAAAATAAACAGCCTCAGCCGGAAAAATGGTCACCATCTGAGGTGGAGATCATAAAAGCCAATAGTAATTACCTGCGGGGTACTCTGGAGCAAAGCCTTAATGATGAGGTGACAGGGGCAATTGCCGCCGATGATACACAGCTAATAAAGTTTCATGGTAGTTATCAGCAAACAGACCGGGATTTGGATGATGAACGAAAGCGGCAAAAGCTTGAGCCAAAGTACAGCTTTATGATTCGCGCACGTGTACCTGCAGGAGTTTCGACGGCCGAGCAATGGCTGGCTCTGGATGCCCTGGCAGATAAATATGGTAACGGTACATTGAAGTTGACAACCCGTCAGGCCTTTCAGCTGCATGGTGTAATTAAGCGGAACCTTCGACAAACAATGAAGGGCATGAATGATGTTTTGCTGGATAGTATCGCCGCATGTGGTGATGTTAACAGAAATGTGATGAGTACATCTAATGAAGCTCTTTCGCCTGTCGTAGGTGAGTTGAGTAGTTTTGCCAGGAGCATCAGTGAACATTTGTTACCAAAAACCACTGCTTATCATGAAATTTGGCTGAACAAGAAGCTGGTTGATGGAGGTGCTTCAGATGAAGAACCAATATATGGTAAAACTTACCTGCCGCGTAAATTCAAGATCGCAATTGCTGTTCCTCCTTACAATGATACTGATGTGTTCGCCAATGATATTGGCTTGATAGCTATTGTGGAAAATGATGAACTCAAAGGCTATAACATTGCAGTTGGAGGAGGAATGGGCAAGACTTATGGAATGCCTGAAACGTACCCTCGTCTTGCGGATGTACTGGGTTATGTTGCGAAGGAGAAGGCACTTCAGGTAATCGAAGAGATCGTGAAAATTCAGCGTGATTTCGGAAATCGGGAAAACAGAAAGCTGGCACGCTTAAAATATACATTGGACAGGATTGGTTCTGTCCGGTTTATTGAATTACTCAATTCCCGTTTAGGATTTGAAGTGGAGAAAGCACGGACCTATCATTTTGAGTCAAATGGTGATGTATTTGGTTGGAAAAAAGCCGTCACTGGTAGTTGGTTTCTAGGCTTGCACATTGAACATGGGCGCGTGCAGGATACGGCCGGCTTAAAATTAAGAGAGGCGCTACGCGAGGTTGCCAAATTAAAAGTATGTGATTTTAGACTCACGGGAAACCAGGGACTGGTGCTCGGTAACATTAGTTCGGCTGATAAGTTAAAGGTTCAGGAAGTTTTGAGCCGGTATTCGGCCGGTGATGCAAAAGTATTATCAGGCTTGCGCCGGCATGCTGTAGCTTGTGTCGCTTTAAATACATGTACAATGGCTTTTGCTGAAGCGGAGCGTTATTTACCTGCTCTTGTAGGTAAATTAGAAATATCTCTTGAGAAGCATGGCCTTAGTCAGGATGATATACTGATCAGAATGACAGGTTGCCCCAATGGCTGTGGTCGTCCTTTTCTTGGAGAAATTGGACTGGTAGGGCGAGCGCCCGGAAAGTACAATTTATACCTGGGTGCAGGTTTCGCTGGTGAACGTCTGAATACCCTGTATAAAGAAATGCTTGGAGAAGAAGAGATTCTTCAGTTGCTGGATCCGCTCTTTGGTCAATATGCGAAAGAGCGCAAAGGTAAAGAGCGATTTGGAGACTTTATTGTGCGAACGGGCGTTGTTGATCCATCCCAAAGTGTTTCTGTAATAAATTAGTTGACCTATGAAAGACAAAAGATATCGTAGCATTATAAAAACAATATCCTGGCGGGTAACGGGTACCATCGATACATTTCTGGTTTCGTATTTGGTAACCGGGAAAGTGGGTATTGCGGCATCTATAAGTATTGTTGAGGTCTTTACAAAGTTGCTTTTGTATTATTTACACGAGCGGGTATGGAATCGCATTAAGATAGGTAAGGAGAAAGTGGAACCGGAGTATCAGATTTAACGGAGGGATTGATCATGAATTTTTTACCGATAAACATCAATATTGAGGATGAAACCATATTGATCATTGGAGGAGGAAAAGTCGCCATTCATAAAATAGAATCGCTCGAGCGCTTTACTCAAAAGATCAAGGTGATTGCTAAGGAAGTGGTGCCCGAGATACGGGACCGCTCATTTATTGAAATTGTTGAGAAACCATATGAATCCGATGATTTGAATGGACACTTGCTGGTGTATGCCGCAACAAATGATACGGTTTTGAACACTCAGATCAGGAATGACGGACATCAGAGGCGCTGCATTGTCAATGTGGTTGATAAGCCTGAGAATTGTGATTTTGTTTCGCCTGCCATTTATAAGCAGGATAAAATATCTGTTGCTGTCGGGTCCAATGGGGAGAATGTATTTGCAGCTATTCATTGGCGCAACCAGATTAGGGATTTAGCTGAAAAGGGAATTATCCGAACAACAAAAAGTAAAGATGAATACCGTGATGAATTTAATGCGGTCATTTAAAGTTTAACCCAGTGATTTAATATCGATATGGAAATACACATTCAATCTTATATCCCAGGTTTAAATTCAATTTATCGTCAGATAGAGCAGGCTGCTCCGAATCACTCGGAGCTGACCTGGTCGTATTGTAAAAACGATCGACTATTGGATACTGAGCAATTAATGGAATTACTTATTAAGGGTGTTGACCTGATATTAATTCCGCTGGAGGCTATTCGCTATTCGCAGGGTGGTAACTTTAAGCCCCTGGCTGTGTTTGAAAATGACAAAGATGGAAACAATCCTTTGCTACTATTAGCCTTAAATGAGCAAATTACACATTCATTTAAGCCTTTTCCTAACGATTTGAGACAATCATACGGGATGGTCAGTATTGCAGGTTTCGGTCCCGGAGATCCTGAGCTATTAACATTGAAGGCGCAGCGTTTAATTACCGAAGCTGAGATAATTTTATATGATGATTTGTTAGATGATAAGTACTTGGAGCAATTTGAGGCCGAGTTGATCTATGTTGGCAAGCGAAAAGGTAAGCACAGTATAAGGCAGGAGGATATTAACAAGCTCCTCTATGCATCGGCTAAAAAAGGCAAAAAGGTTTTACGCTTAAAAGGAGGAGATCCCCTGATCTTTGGAAGAGGAGCAGAGGAGTATCAATACCTGAACGATCGCTATGTAAACGTGACAATAGTACCGGGTGTAACTTCAGCGCTTGCAGCAGCGGCAGATACAGCTATTCCTCTTACATCGCGTGGAACAAGTACTTCGGTTGCTTTTACGCTTGGGCATGATGCGATCTATAATAAATTGCCTAAAGCAGATACTCTTGTTTTTTACATGGGCGCAGCCCAGCAGCAGAAATGGGCCCAACGACTGATGAAAGAGGGCTGGCCTGATGATACTCCAGTGGCATGTGTGCGAAATGCTTCTTTGGCAACAGTTGAAACAATACCTTATACGCTGGATGAGTTATTGACAAGCAAAAAAATATTGCCTGCACCTGCATTGTTAATTGTGGGACAAACAGCCGGCAAACCTGTGAACAGGCATAAGAAATGGTTATATACAGGAACTGATAAGAGGTATTTTAAAAAGGATGGTCTTCTCGTTCATAATCCGATGGTCAGCATTGAAGCAAAGTCTATGGATGAGAAGCAGGTTGAATTGTTTCATAATATCAGGGCCTTTGATCGTCTTGTATTTGCTTCTCCTTTTGCTGTTCATCATTTCTTTAGAGCATTGTTTGAGCTTGAGTTTGATGTCAGGGTGTTAAGTGGAATAGAGTTGAGTTCTATTGGTGAATCCACATCAAAAGCCTTGTCAGATTACGGATTGAGAGTGAAGCCTGAATCGGCTGGTAATTCTGCTAAAGGCTTAATTCGGTCAATGGCCCGTAACCATGTGGTTAATGATACCATACTGTTACCTTGTTCAGATGATGGCTTTAATGTACTTCCTAATGAGCTAAGAAAGCTGGGGAATCAAGTATTCGAATTGAATTTATACAGGAGTGTTATCCCAGAGAATGTCGTTCATCATAACCTTGATGATTTTTATGGTGTTGTCTTTACATCGCCAAGGGCTGTTCATCACTTCTTCAAACTGCACCTGACTTTGCCTTTGGATTTAAAAATCAGTGTCAGGGGAAAGTACACAAAAGAAGTGCTGGATACCTACATGCAGAAGTTACAATTGAAAAATGTATCAACAGTTTATAATAGTCATCCAGAGTTTGAAGGATAAAAAAAGCGGAGCCTTTGGCTCCGCTTTTGATATTTTAGATTCTTCTGTTTCTAGAAGAATTTACTTCTTTCGTCAGTGATTTCAGCTTTGCTGCGAATTGCTTCAACAGCCTGATAATCTACTTTGAAACCATTACTCTGCTTTAATTGTGACAGCTCAGCTGCAACATCAGTAGTATTTTCAGTTGTATTGTTAACTTTTACAACATATACACCATTGTTTCCGGCAACCGGCTGGCTTAGTTCGCCAGTTTTTGAGCTTGTAGCTAAAGCAACTAATGCAGGCTCAACACCAGCGCCAGGAACCTGGAATGCTCCAAAGTCAATCTGGCTGGCACTCATTACCTCACTATTAATAGCTGAAGCCAAAGCATTAATATCATTACCTTGCTTTTTGCTGTTCAACTTAGCAATCAGCTGTTCAGCCTTCTTGTCGTTACGCAATTTTCTCTCAATAGAACCTTTAACGGCTGCTACAGACTGGTAACCCTCTTCTTTTGCTTCCGTTAAGAAAGCAATGATGTAAGAATCGCCAAATTCAAAAATGTCAGACATATCATTGATATCTGCTTCAAACGCCCAACGAACCATCTCACGCGAGTGTTTCATGTTGTTGACAGTACGGTCATTAGCTTTGATGCTTCTGCCATAGCGCTTAACCAGGTTATCGGTGCTGATTGCTTCATCAAACTTCTCAATGGTGTTGTTTAATGATGCAAATTTAGCAGCTTGTGCATATACCTGCTGATTTGTTTTTGTGCTAAAAGTAATGTTACGCTCTAAAGTAGCAATATTGTATTTTGTTACAGGCTTACCTTTATCCTGAACGTTGATAATGTGAATGCCAAATTGTGATTCAACCTTAACAATTGCTCCTTTGTTGTTTTCGAAACAAGCATCGTTGAAAGGCTTAACCATTGTTCCTTCAGCAAACCAGCCTAGGTCACCACCGTTAATGGCAGAACCCTGATCGCTTGAATTGGCGCGTGCAATCTCAGCAAAATCAGCACCACCTTTAACCAAGGCAAATAAGCTATCTGCCAATACAGGATCGTTAACTAAGATATGGCGTGCTTTAACTGAATCAGGTATTTGCTTGATCGCAACAATACGAGATAACTTGTATGTTTCATTTTCGAGGTAAGGACCGTATACTTCGTTAACTGAAGCGCCCTGAACAAAACCTTGCATGGTTGAGCTTAACTGCTCAAACTTAAGGTTGCGGTCGATGTAGTTAGACTCAGAGTTCATGTTCACATACTGAACGGCATCTGTTTCAGGGTTTTCGAATTCAATTTTTGATTTCTCAATCCATTCTTTAGCCATCATACGATCTTCTTCAGAAGGCTTAACATCAAACGCTACATAAACAACGTCGCGGGTTGCTTCCTGCTTGTAGTTTTCTTTGTGAGCGTTATAGTAGTCTTTTACTTCTCCTTCAGATACAGAAACAGTTGAATCAGGAACTGATGAGTAACGTTGCACTACAAAATCAAAGTCAACCTTGTTTTGCTTCGCCTTAGCCTCTGCTTCAGCCTGTGCAGTTGTTACAAACATTCCTTTTTTGATTAAATCGCGGTATTTTGCAAACAAACGCTCTTTCTTGATCTGCTTCTCAAGGAATAACCAGTAGAAGTTAGCGTTTGGATCCAGGTTTTTCTGCTGAAGGAAGTTCATTACTTGTTCTTTGTCAAATAATCCGGTTTGCGGATTAGTGAACATCTGACGAATCTGCGGATGTACATTTTTACCCGTTGCCATCTCAAAAATTTCATCAGCAGTAACAGCTATACCTAATTCTTCATATTTGGCATCCATGATAATGTCCTGAACCATTTGGTTCCAGGCCTGCTCACGAATCTGGTATGAAGTATTTTCATCTAATGCTGAAGAACGTGAGTTTAATTTATAGTAGTCTTCCAACTCCGTTACGTAGCTCTGGTATTCAGGATAAGAAACTGAAGTACCATTAATTTCAGCAATCTGCATGTTACGTCGTCTAAAAATGGAATCTCCCGAACTCATCAAATCTCCCAAAAGGAAAGCCGCAAGTCCAATCGCAATCACGATAATGAGTAATCCAGATTTATTTCTAATTCTCTCTAATGTTGCCATTCTGTTATTACTTATAAAATTATGTAGATTTTAAAATCAGGTTACGAATATACAAAAAAATGGGACATGCGATAAGGGCCTTTCATCTTTGCCGGAAGAAAGTTTTTTATTAACGATTAATCGGCTTCGAAACTCACTTTCACTAACTCTATTCGTGCATTGCTCGCTTCTAAAATCTGAAAGGTAAATTGTCCTATTTTGATGATGTCGTTTATTTCAGGAATGGACTGGTTGTGAAAAAGGATGAGTCCGGCAATGGTCTCATAATCATCTGATTGTGGAAGTGAAATGGGGTATTTCTCATTGAGGTAATCTATTTCCAGCCGTGCCGAGAATCGGTATTCGCTATCACTAACCTGTTCTTCAATATGTTCTAATATATCGTGCTCATCATTTATTTCACCGAAAATCTCTTCCAGTATATCTTCAAGGGTAACAATACCTGCAGTTCCTCCAAATTCGTCAACAACAAGCGCAATACTTTTGTGTTCTTTGGTAAAAAGTTCAAGTACTTTGTTGGCAGTCATCGTTTCAGGGATGATTGATATCGGGCTAACGATGTTTCTTAGCTTCTTTGGGTTTTTAAAGAGGGATGAAACATGAACATAGCCAATGATATTGTCGATACTGTCTTTGTAAACCAGTATTTTAGAAAGCCCTGTTTCCATAAACTGTTTACGCAAAGGCTCTAATTCGTCGTTTACTTCAATTACCTGTAATTCAGTTCGGGGAATAATGCATTCGCGAATTTTCAGCTTGGAGAAATCCAATGCGTTTTTCAATAATTTAATCTCATTGGCACCTTCATCATCCTTATCACTCTTCTCATGGTGTTCTGTAAGTAAGTTGTCCAGGTCAACCTTACTAAGCATCCAGTTGCCTTGTTCGGGCACGGAACGGGCTTTTAAGAGCGATTTAATGATGAAATCAGATACGCCCATGGTTAATCTGCTTATGGGATAAAAAAACGTATAGAAGAAAAGTAATGGAACAGCAAAGACATTAAGAATGAAAGTGGGATGAATGCGAAAGAGGGTTTTGGGTAAAAATTCTGCTGTAATCAGTATTATCAGCGTTGAAAAGGCGGTTTGACTTAATAATATGGCAATGTCTGATTGGAAATATTGGCTAATGGTTGGTTTAATCAACTCAGCCATATTTAAACCATAAATAACTAAAGCAACGTTGTTGCCAATTAAAATGGTGGAAAGAAATATACCAGGATTACGTACAAAACGATCAATGATTCGTGCCGGTATTGGATATTTCTTTTTGTTTAACTCCAGCAATAGTTTGTTAGAGCTAAAAAAAGCCATTTCACACCCCGAGAAAAAAGCGGATAGCAACAGGGTAAGAGCAATAGTTATTATGTATTCATTCATGTATGAGCAAGACGTATTAAAAAGGAAAGATAGGAAAAAGTTGTTAAACGGCTTCTATTCTTCAAACTCAAGATCTCCCTGCAGATTGTTGATATGCCATTTTTCCATTTTTTCATCAGATTCAAACCCTGTGCCGGTATATACACTGCCTTCTTGGTTGATAGACACAAACTTGTCGGAATAGATACGTTTGTTTTTGGTATCCCAAAATAGTTGCTCGGTATTTAATACTTCACCCTTGCGGTTCATGGCTTCGACATCAATATTAAGTTCCCATAGCCTTTTGTCTTCATAATGAATGGCGTTTCTGCATTTGATCTGCGCATCAATCTCACCATTCGGCTGGTACATGATAACATGAAGCCCTTCGGGGAAATCAATATATGGTTCTTTTACTCTGTCGTAGCGTAATACTTTTGGCGAAATTAAGCGTTGCACCACACGCCCCGAATCTGTAAGTTCCATCTCCAGTTCATCATAAATAAGAGATGGGATTTCTTCGCGGTTTGTTATGGCGGCAATTTCCTCAGGCTTGTTAGACTGACAAGCCGATAGTAAAAAATAAACAGCAAGCAGTACAATACTGCTTGCTGTATATGTTGATTTAATTCTATTTCTAAATAAAGGTATCAAAGCTTTATTTTTTAGCTCTTACAGTTGTTGTTACACTAATCCAACCCCCTACATTGTACGAATCACCTACTTTTAGTCCCTGGAAGAAGATCTCTTCAGTGTTAGGGAAGTACTGCGAATAAAGGGCTATGTTCTCATTAGCTTCTGCTAATGCTTCAGCATCTACAGACTTGGCCTTCTGAAACTGGTCTACTGCAGCCCAGTATACGGTTTTCTTTTCAAATTCTTTACTTCCGTATGATGATGCTCCTGCCGCGTATGCTTTACCAATTAAAATGTAAGGAGCACCCCAGTCGCCGCGTAATGCTATTGCTTTGCGGGCTTCTGCTCTTGTTTTGCTGTACTGCTTTTTAGACATGTAGATCAAACCAAGTGTATTGTGGTATTTAGCCTTACTTAATGGGTCTTCTTCTAAAGTAATGGCCTCGGTAAGGAAACCAATAGCTTTGTCAGAATCACCTGTTTTCATGTACATACGAGATAAACCAAAGGCAGATGAAGCTGAAGGCTCGATCTTGTGAAGGTATTCTGATGACTGGTAAAATAATTCAGACTCACCACAGTCACCTTTTGCCAACAGGCGGTTAACACGCTTCAACCACGCAAGGTCAGTTGTGTGATCAGCTAATTGAGGACCAAAAATTTCAGCTAAAGTTTCACAGTTAGCGGCTCCGCTTTGCGCGAATAATCCTTCTACCTGGTTAATTACTTCCTGTAATTTTGGCTTGTTAGCTTCCTTAGTTGCTTCTTTCTGCTTACCAAGTGTCGTTGTAACATTAGTATAAACCTCAACTAATTTTTCTCCTGATAAAGCATCCATTTTATACATGGCAGCACTGTTGGCCATATAAGTTAGTAATGCAGGAGGTTGAGTTCTGTTACCAAGTTGTTTGTATCCATCCTCTAATAAAGGCTGAGCTTCTTTGATTACCTCAGGATTGTTACGGTTGTAGCGCAACATAGTAATGGCCTTTTTACCCATGATATAAGCGGTAGGGTACTTTTTGTCATTACCAAAGTATTTGGCGCGCTGGTCGTAAACTTTCATTAAAAGATCATAGTACTCAGCTTTTTTAGCTGCATCTTTTTCCTTTCGGTAAAGAGATTCTACGATTCTCTCACCGTGAGAGTATAAGTTTTTGTTTGAAGCCGGGCATTCGTTAAATGCAATTTCCCACTTTGGAAACGCTTCAGCGTAATTTTTTTGTTTGTAATACTCGTAATAGAGTGATAGATTTTCCAAACATCTTAAGCTATCTTCACCGTGGCCATACTTCGACCCATCTTCTACTCCCTTTTGAGCAAAAACAGAACCAGTAAATAATAGTCCTGCAATTAATAATGTAGCAATTTTCATTGGCATGGTATTCTGGTTTTTGTATTAGTTTTAATCAAATTTCCGTTTCCTGAACCAATACTCATGTAATGTAAGGTTCATTGTAAAGCGCATATAGTTTTCTTTTACTAAACTATTGTCGGTACTGCCTCGTTGTCCCCATTCGAATGCAAGGTTGAAAGACGTTTTACTTCTTTTCAATGGTAATCCCATTCCAAAAGTTATGCCAAAGTCTTCCAAATGATTGCCTCCTGCAGCAGCAGGGGTGATGAGGTACTCCTGTTTATAAGATGTACCAAGACGATACTTAATGCGACTAGGGTAGAAACTTGCGCTCCTGTAGTTTGGTATATATTCAAGCCCAAAGGCGAAGGTTTGCTCATCACCTATAGTAAAGGCATTTGGGTCAGTTGTTGATGTTGAGAGGCTTGGGAATTCGGTGTCACTCCACTTGGCAATACTATAGTCAGCGGTTACTGTTAACAGGTCGTCAATGTTATAGGCAACCCCGAAACCAAATTTCTCTGGCAATTCTAACGCATTTCCGTTGAATTTTGTTTCAGTAAAACTCAATGTATCTGCGTTAATTATTGTTACACCATCCTGATTAAAGTTAGTTCCGGCGGCAACTAACTTCTTTAGTTTACCTTTTACTCCTGTTTTTGGATTATAGATGGCTCCAAAAACCATGTTATGTCTATCCTTTAGTTTTAGACGATATTGAACACCAAAGTCCATGTAAATATCATTAACAGATATCTGCTCTGATGTAACAAGTTTAAAAGCATTCGGATCGTTAGGGAACTGAGCAATGGAGTAGTGGCTTACCTTCCCGAATACATATGAGAAATGTGCACCGAATGACAGGTTATCGATCGGACTCAATGCTATTCCGGCATAGGCCTTTGTTGTGTTGCCATCACCCTGATAGTTTGATCTTGTATAATTACCATCAGTAATTGGAATGTCTGTTGATTCATTATCGTCAAAAAACTTATAACCAACCAAAGACTCGGGTTTAACACCAATTGACATAAAGCCCCATTTGGCTACCGGGAAACCAATTGCAAAATATGAGAAGTTCATATCTGAAAACTGAGCTTCCATATCGTTGGTTTTAATCTTTTGGTCAAAACCGGTTACACCACCTTCAAAAAAGAATGAGATAGAATCCATGCTAAAATAGGAAGCAGGATTTAAATTATTCAGATTATATGAACTGCTTAGCGCAATTCCGGTATTACCCATCGCAGCATTACGGCCAAAGCCACCGTCCTGTATTTCACCAAGACCATAGCGCGAATAAGGCGAATATGTTCTGTTTTGTGCAGTAGCTGAAAATACTGTAATCGCTACTAAAAAGAAAGTTACAAGAACCTTATATATATTGTGCATTGTATTCTAGAATTCTGTTAAGTCCAATAAGTACTAAATTAGGATGTACAAAGATGGGATTTTTTAACTTCTGAGCAAAAAATTCTGCATCACCCCCTGTTATAATTGTTTTTAAGTGTTTGTATTGCATTGACAATTCATTGATTAATCCATCTATTTCGAATACCACGCCATTTTGAACACCTGCCTGTATGGCGCCGGTTGTTGATTCCCCAATAAGTTGCTGATCCGGGTTTTTATCCAGTAAAGGCAGTCTGCTGGTAAATGTATTCAGTGCCTTGAAGCGCATTGCCATGCCCGGGGAAATATTTCCGCCCAGAAACTCATTGTTATCATTGACAACTTCGTAGGTAATCGCTGTGCCTGCATCAATAACCAAGAGGTTGCAATTAGCATATAAGCTGATGGCACCGGCTACTGCTGCCAGTCGATCTTTTCCAATGGTTTCTTTTGACTGATAATGCCACTGAAAAGGTAAAGGTGTATCGGTGTTCAGTTCAACAATAGGGCAGTTGATCAGGCTAAGGTTATTGATTAGCTCCTTATGACGATCATTAACAACCGTTGATACAATAATTCTCTCGATATGGAACTTTTCAGATAATTGTTTGACATGCTGTTTGTCAAGAAAATCCGAATAGTCGGAATGTATAAGCTGACACTGGTCAAAAATCCCGTATTTAACCTGTGTATTTCCTCTGTCAATAACTAAATTCACGCTAAATTGTAACTAAACCATATTTCGTTTTACCCTAAAAACAGCTGCAAAGATACGAATTGTCGGGGCAGCATGTTTAGATAATGATACTTTTTTATGCGAAAAGTCCTTGTTGTTGAAGATGATAAGTTTATCTCGGCGATTTTTACCATGTTTTTGCGCGAGCTTGGCCATGAGATGATCGGCAGATGTGCAGAAGGAAAGGACGCTGTGGATCTTTGTCATCGTTTAAGGCCTGATGTCGTGTTGATGGATATTCACCTTGAAGGGGAATTGGATGGTATACATACGGCCGAACAGTTAAGGCGTGAACTCGATATTCCTGTTATATATGTTTCATCAGATACAAGCAGCCAGGTGATAAAGCGGGCCATAGTATCCAATTCATATGGTTTTTTAATTAAACCTGTCAATAAAAAGGAATTGGGGATTGCTATTGATCTGGCCTATTACAAGCATAAAGTTGACCAGGAACAAAGAGAACGGGAAAGAGGCTATCGTCAGTTTATCAGTGAAGCTTCAATGCCATTGATGATCCTGCAGGATGGGCGTATTCAGTATCTCAATAACCTGGCACTCGATCTTTTTAAAACGCATTATATGGAAGATGTTTTACTGTCTCCATACATTGATTTTATTAGTGAGAAAGATAAGGAGTGTGTCAGGCAGTTACTCGATGAATTTACCATAAACGGGCACGGATTTGATTCTGTTAATATCGCTATGAACGACGTGCATGGCCAATCCTTATATGCCCAGATATCCGGGGCTTCAATAATCTTTAATAAAAAGAAATCCCTTCAGGTGACCTTAATGGATAATAGTCAGGCTGTATATGCTAAAAAAAGAGGAGAGGTGCTACTGAACTATATGGCAAATAAACAGTTGCCATACTTTATAACCGATAGCAGGATGAAAATTAAATCAGTTGCAGCTCATTCATTATTCGACGGTATGGAATTGAGTAACAAGCGCCTGAAGCAAATGCCTGAATCTTTTCAATTTAGTGAAACAGATGATAAGCAGGTCATTTTCACTAATAATGGAAAACAGTTTAATTTTGGCCTGCATGAAATTTATGATGCTGCGGGTAAAGTTTATGAATTAATATTTTTACCCCAATAGGGTTTTATCCGTGTATTGTTTTATGCATGTTGCCAACCAGTTCCTTCACTTCTTTTATTGACTGAATATCGCGCATCACCAGGTATAGTTTTTCCTTACCTTCTTTCATGGTGGCTTTCTTTGAATTGTGTTGGATCCACATTAAAATACCGCTAAAGATCGACGATTGGTAAAAAGGTGAATCCTGGTTAGATACAAAATAGAAATACAGCAGGTTATTCTTGAAAATAATCTTCTCAATACCCATTGTTTTAGCCATTCGCCGGATGCGGACCAGTTCAAAAAGACGTTGACCTGATTCGGGTATAGGGCCAAAACGATCAACCAGGTTGTTTTCGAAGTTCACCAGTGCCTCTTCTTCCTCCATGTTATCCAGTTCGCGGTAGAGATGCATTCGTTCCGCTACATTTTCAATATAGCTGTCGGGAAGGCGCAGCTCTGTATCTGTCTCGATCACACAATCGGTAACAAAAACAGTTGGGTTCTCATTTTCCTCCTCTTCAAATGTTTCTTTGTATTCTGTTTCCCTTAATTCAAGTAGCGCTTCGTTTAATATGCGCTGGTAGGTTTCATAACCGATATCTGATATAAAACCACTTTGTTCGCCACCCAGCACATCACCGGCACCCCTGATATCCAAATCCTGCATTGCAATGTTAAATCCACTGCCCAGGTCTGAGAATTCCTCAACAATCTTTAATCGTCGACGTGCTTCCTGCGTTAGTGTTGATAAAGGAGGTGCCATCAGGTAACAGAATGCTTTTTTGTTTGAGCGTCCTACACGTCCCCTCAACTGGTGAAGTTCACTCAATCCAAAGTTATGGGCATTGTTAATGATGATGGTGTTGGCATTAGGAATGTCAAGCCCTGATTCAATAATGGTGGTAGCTATCAATACGTCATATTCACCTTCAATAAAATCAAGCATGATCTTCTCCAGCTTGGGGCCTTCCATCTGGCCATGAGCTACAACGGTTTTTATCTCAGGTAAAATACGGTTGACCATGGCCTGAACTTCCATAATATTCTGAACCCGGTTATTGATAAAGAATACCTGTCCGCCACGTTCTACCTCGTATAAGATGGCTTCTTTAATGATTTCCTCATTCATCACATGCAGCTCTGTAATGATGGGATGGCGGTTGGGAGGTGCCGTATTCAGAATTGACAGGTCACGGGCTCCCATTAGAGAAAATTGTAAAGTACGTGGTATTGGTGTTGCTGTTAAGGTAAGGGTATCTACATTAACTTTTAGTTGCTTGAGTTTTTCCTTGATTGCTACACCAAAGCGTTGCTCTTCATCAATGATTAAAAGGCCAAGGTCTTTGAATTCAACATCTTTACCTGTCAGGCGGTGTGTGCCGATTAAAATATCAACCTGCCCCTCTTTTAGTTTCTTAAGAGCATTTTTTATGTCTTTGGGTTTACGTAAGCGACTTACATAGTCTATGTTTGCCGGGAAATCTTTCAAACGCTCCTTAAAAGTCTGATAATGCTGAAGAGCAAGAATCGTTGTTGGTACCAAAACAGCAACCTGCTTATTGTCGGCAACAGCTTTAAAGGCGGCGCGGATAGCAATCTCAGTTTTACCAAAACCAACATCGCCACAAACCAGCCGATCCATTGGCGTCGATTTTTCCATATCGTCCTTAACCGAAACGGTTGCTTTGGTTTGGTCGGGTGTATCTTCAAAAAAGAAAGAGGCTTCAAGCTCTGTTTGAAGATAGGTGTCCGGTGAATATGTAAAGCCTGGTTCTGCCTTTCGTTTGGCATACAGGGCAATTAGCTCACGGGCTATATCTTTTACCTTTTTCTTTGTTTTTTCTTTCAGTTTGGACCAGGCAGCCGTTCCCAGCTTGTTTATTTTTGGAGGTGTCCCTTCTTTGCCCTTAAATTTACTGATGCGGTGAAGGGAATGGATGTTGACCAATAGTACGTCATTGTCCCTGTAAACAAGTCGAATGGCTTCCTGGGGTTTGCCATTAACGCTTTGGGTTACCAGGCCTCCAAAACGACCAACACCATGGTCAATGTGTACAACAAAGTCTCCGGGATTAAGGCGATTCAGTTCCTTTAAGGATATGGCCTGCTGAGCAGCTTTGGCTTTTTCGGTACGAAGCGAGAATTTATGGTAACGCTCAAATATCTGATGATCGGTGTAGAAGCATAACCTGGCATCATGGTCAATAAATCCTTCGTGCAGACTGTGGTTTATTTCGCTGTATTTTAGTTTAATGCCTCTGTCGTGAAAAATAGCCTGCAGCCGCTCAAACTGTTTGGGATTATCAGATAATATATAGCAGTCGTATTCTTCACGCTGTTTTTCCTTCAGGTTCTCTTCCAGTAATTCAAAGTTTTTATGGAAAACAGGTTGAGGTGCTGAATTAAATTCAATGCTTGTTGCATTAGTTAAGTGAACATCATTGCCCAATGCTATGATCGGATAGTTCTGACATCCCTTAAAGAAGGCTTTAAAATCGCAAATGTCTTTTTCTGTCAGAAAGCTGTAGCTTTTCTCCTCATCTTCTTCATCAACTACAAAGGTATGGGCTGCTATTTTATCATTGATAGCAGTCATTCGCTGTTCAATAAAGTCGAAACTTTCAACCCATATTTTGCATTGAGAAGGCAAGTAGTCAGATAGCGAGGTAAGTTCTCTTGATTCTTGATTCTCTGTCAGGTTGGGAACAATGATCACCTGCTCCAGCTTTTCTTTTGACAGCTGATTCTCAAGATTAAACTTTCGGATGCTATCCACTTCATCACCAAAGAAATCGATGCGGTAAGGATCTTCATCAGAAAAAGAATAAACATCAACAATACTGCCTCGCACTGAATATTGCCCCGGTTCAAATACAAAATCCACACGTTGGAAATGATATTCATTCAGTACGTCAGTGATAAATGAAATATCAAGTTGATCGCCAGTGTTGACAATCAGGCGATTTTCCTCGAGAGACTCGGCTGTTAACACACGCTCGATTAATGCCTCGGGGTAGGTGACAACAAAAAGGTCTTTATTATTATTGTGTAATTGGCTTAATGCTTCAGTGCGCAGCAGTACGTTTTGCGAATCCTTTTGTCCATATTCAGGAGAACGCTTATAGGATGAAGGCAGAAAAGAAACGTGTTTGTTACCGCATAACTGTGCGATGTCATTATACAGATAAGCCGCTTCTTCGCGGTCATTCATAACAACCAGATGTGGTCCTTTTGATAATAAAGATGCCTGAATGACTGCCTTAAGACTTCCGCTTAATCCCTTTAAACAAAGTCTGCTGTCGGAATTAGAAATTGTATGCTCAATCGACTTTACCCGATGGTCGTTCCTAAATAATTCAAGTATCTGGCTAATCTCCACGTTCTGTTGTTTTGATGCAAAAGTAAAGAAAATGTGAAAGACTACATCAGGTGGAGGAAAGTGTCTTTGTTAGTAGACCGGTGACCAGCGATCATAGCTTAATAAACAGCTGTAATATCTGTCCTATGTATAGAACCTGGAGTTTTATTTCTTAAAATCCATTATTACCAGATGATTAGATGGAAAATAAAGAGGCTTTCCGAAAGTTAAATTGCACGCAAAGTGCGATAGCTATCGCAGCACTATGAAATACGCAAAGACCGCAAAGTATATTGCTTTTTCAAGCAATTCTTTGCGAACTTTGCACACTTTCTTTTTTGCGTTCTTTGCGAGAAAGCTTTTTATTTATGAACAGCCTCTTTGAAGGAGTATATACTATAATTGAATCAACTCTCCTTACCGTATTTTTTCAGGTATTGTTCCACCTTATCGATCATATTCTTTGATCCGGTATAAAATGGTGTTCGCTGGTGGAGTGATGTTGGTTGCAGCTCCATTATGCGTTGTTCGCCATTGGTAGCCTTACCACCTGCCTGTTCTGCTAAAAAGGCAATCGGATTACATTCGTAAAGCAGGCGCAGTTTGCCAGTGGGTGCATTTTCAAATTCAGGATAAATAAAGATACCACCTTTGAGCAGGTTACGGTGGAAATCAGAAACCAGTGAGCCAATGTAGCGCGATGAATAAGGACGGCTGGTTTTTTTGTCTCTTTCCTGGCAAAACTTAATATATCTTTTCACCCCTTTGGGGAATTTCTTGTAATTCCCTTCGTTGATAGAGTATATGGTTCCATCTTCTGGTGTTTTAATCGTTTGGTGCGACAGGCAAAATTCACCGATAGAAGGGTCGAGGGTAAAGCCGTTAACACCATCACCGGTTGTATATACCAGCATGGTTGAACTGCCGTATAGAATGTAGCCCGATGCTACCTGTTCAGTGCCTTTTTGTAAGAAATCTTCCATGGTGGCCTGCGTGCCTTCAGGTGTAATGCGCTTGTAAATGGAAAAGATTGTACCAATGGATACGTTCACATCAATGTTGGATGAGCCGTCAAGCGGATCCATCATAAAGACGTACTTGGCATTTTTAGCGATTTCATCATCAAAGAAGATGAAGCTTTCGTTCTCTTCTGAGGCAATGGCGCAAATTTCACCACAACTGTGCATGGCATCAATGAAATACTCATTGGCAATGATGTCCAGTTTTTTCTGATCTTCTCCCTGTACATTTGTATTGCCTGCTTCCCCAAGTATGTCAACAAGACCGGCTTTATTAACTTCCCTGTTGACAATACGGGCGGCTGTTCCCAGGTGGTGCAGCATGTGTGAGAATCCCCCGTCTGCCTTATACTCCAGCTCCATCTGGCTCTTAAGGATGAATTCGTTTAAGGTAGTAACTTCGAATTTTGTCATATTATTGGTTTTAGTAATAGACTGTAAGATTATCCAATGGTTTGATTTTTAACAATGACAAGGCTCACTTGTTGTGTGGTGAAAGGAAATAGTTATAAATTGAAAGTGATTTTTTATTTCGCAGGTTTTTACGAAACCAATTGAAGATGTAATTTTATAGCATGAGAGTATTCAAATTTGGAGGGGCATCGGTTAAAGATGGTGCCGGAGTCAGAAATCTGGCACAGATCATAAAGCAGTACGACGGGCAGTTATTCATAGTCATATCGGCAATGGGTAAAACGACCAATGCCATGGAAGCTATTGTGGAGGCTTATATGAAAGGCGACAGGTCATTGCTGGAGCAACGCTACGACGCTTTATGTGCTTATCATTATGATATTGTCAATGAGCTGGCAGAACTGGATAAGAATTGTATTGAAGACCTCCTGCTTCAACTTAAAACTAAACTGGAAAGTGAACCTTCGTTGAATTATGATTTTGAATACGATCAGATCGTGCCATTTGGCGAGTTGCTAAGTACAACAATTGTAAGTGCTTATCTGAATGCTGCAGGGCAGCTTAATGAGTGGCTTGATATCCGTCGCTACATCAGGAGTGATGATTGTTACAGAAGTGCCAATGTTAACTGGGAACTGACAAAAGAGTTGCTGGCGGGCTTATGTGTTAATGGTGATGGTAAGCTGTTTGTTACACAGGGGTTTATTGCCTCTACAGAGAATAACCTGACCACAACTTTAGGGCGCGAGGGTTCGGATTATACGGGAGCTATTATCGCCCATGTACTAGATGCTGAATACCTGGCTATATGGAAAGATGTTCCGGGTGTGCTCAATGCTGACCCGCGCTGGTATCCTAAAGCCACTAAAATTGATGAACTATCATACTGGGAGGCCATTGAGCTGACTTATTACGGTGCTCAGGTCATTCATCCCAAAACTTTAAAGCCTCTGCAAAACAAGAAAATTCCACTGTTGGTAAAGTCATTTGTAGAGCCACATAACGCCGGAACAATTATTAAATCAAGTGAGCAAAGCGGAGCGTTGCAACCCATATTTGTGTTAAAGCGAAACCAGATACTTATCTCTATGTCGCCAAAGGATTTTTCTTTTATCGTGGAAGAAAGCCTGAGCGACATCTTCCATGTTTTCTCGAAGCACAGGGTTAGCCTGAATATGATGCAAACTTCAGCACTTAACTTTTCAGTTTGTGTTGATGATTCAAAATATGTGAAGGCCGCTATTGAGGAGCTTCAGGTACAATTCGACTTGCGATACAATGATGAAATGGAGCTGGTAACAATTCGCCATTACAACAAGGCGGCCATTGATGAAATGCTTGGCGGTAAAGAGGTGGTTGATTCACAGGTTAGCCGAAAAACTGCCCGTTACGTTTTAAAAGCTTCAGAGTGGAAGTTTTAAGGATGTCAGATGTTGATAAGTTTAGGGATTGAAATGTGTAATGGATCACAGTTCTTTAACTTAATTCATCTTCACATAAAAAGCTGCTTTGTAGCCGCGTAGCTCACCGTCTTCGGTCAGAAACTCGTAGGCCAGTAGTACGGCATGTACCTTTTTGGTCATGACAAGTTGTTGCTCATCGAAATGCCATGTCTCCCAAAATTGTAATTTGGCCACCTTATCCCTGCTAAAGTCTTCCTGCTTTTCAATGGCTTTTATATCTGATGTTGACAATTCTTCGTGATCAAAGTAGCTAAAGGCCTTTGCTTTGTGGTTGTATACAGCATCAAATAGTTGGTCAACAAACTGTCTGCGCTCCAATTGGCTCAGACACTGCTCCGTCCAAAGATCCAGCGAGTCGGGATTTTTTATAACAACCGGGTAGATAATGGTATCGGCAATGCAAATGCCCGGAATATCGTTGTCAGCAATGACAGAACCTCCCGGCTTTTGTTTACAGGCATTGAAAATAAAAAAGAAGCACACAACTCCCAAAGTTATGTGCCTTATGTATTTATACTTATTCATATGATTTTTAGTATCAAGTATCAGGATGATTTACAAGCTGTAAATAGTTGTTCGTCTTATGTCTTGTGTTTACTGGTATCAAGATGATTTACAAGCTGTAAATAGTCTTGCGTCTTACATCTTGATACTTGTATCTGATTTACCTGTCGAAGCTCAGGCGTTCGCCTCTTACCTCGGTATTGACCTTGCCATTGGCATAAGCCGATTGACCGTTAACGAATGTTTGAACTACTTTGTGCGAGAAGCTTGTGCCTTCAAATGGAGACCAGCCACACTTGTATAGTATATTTTCAGGTTTTACTTCCCAGTTTTCATTGGGTTTCACCAATACTAAATCGGCTTTATAGCCTTCGCGAATATAACCACGTTTTTCAATCTCAAATAAAATAGCCGGGTTGTGACACATTTTTTCAACAACCAACTCGTAGGTAAAAATCCCTTGTTTTACCATTTCAAGCATTGAAACCAGAGCGTGCTGTACTAACGGGCCTCCCGATGGTGCACTGAAATACTTGTTATTCTTCTCTTCAATGGTATGTGGAGCATGGTCTGTTGCAACAACATCCAGACTGCCATCGATAAGACCCTTGCGCAATCCGTCCCTGTCGTGTTCGCTTTTTACAGCCGGGTTCCATTTAATGCGCGATCCGTATTTGTCATAGTCTTTATCAGTAAACCACAAGTGATGCACGCACACTTCGCCTGTCACCTTTTTGTCTTTAAGAGGCAGGTCCTTATCTAGTAAGTCCAGTTCTTCGGCAGAACTCAGGTGCAGTATGTGAAGTCGCGCACCATGCTTACGAGCCAGTGTCGATGCTTTTTTTGATGATTTATAACAAGCTTCTGCTGAGCGAATAACCGGATGGTATTTAAATGGCATGTCTTCGCCAAACTTGTTTTTATAAATGGTTGTATTTTCCTGTATAGTAGCCTCGTCTTCACAATGTGTGGTTAAAATAGTCGGACTCTCGGCAAATATACGTCCGAGTGTTTCCTCATCATCGACAAGCATGTTGCCTGTTGATGAACCCATAAATATTTTAATACCGCAAATCGTTTTAGGGTCGGTTTTTAATATTTCATCAATATTATCATTGGTAGCCCCTAAATAAAACGAATAGTTGGCTGGTGATACCTTGGCAGCAGCTTTGTATTTTTCTTCCAATACCTCGTGTGTGGTAGCCTGAGGTTTTGTATTTGGCATCTCCATAAAGGAGGTGATTCCTCCAGCCACAGCTGCACGCGATTCACTTTCAATATTGGCTTTATGTGTCAGACCCGGCTCACGAAAATGCACCTGGTCGTCAATGGCGCCCGGCAGCAGCAACAACCCTGTGGCATCAATTACCTTATCAGCTGCAGGTAATTCTCCATCTGAAATGATGGCTTTAATTAAATCATTTTCTATTAATACACTGGCGTTGGTTTTGGTGCCTTCATTAATGACAGTGGCATTTTTAATCAGCAGCGTTGACATGTTTTTATAGTTTATCAGTTTATACGTCTTTAGTTTGTTTTGGGATTAAGCCTCCGGTTTAAGGTCTCTGACCTTTGTTAATTAATAACAGGCTTTATTACGTTTGGTTGTACAGAATAGTAAAGTTCTGAATTATCAGTCTTAAAGTCCAACGATATGGATTTATGAACGATTAATTAAAGTTTATCAATTCAACTTATTAACGTCTCCAATCAATCATTCTCACATTCTCTCGTATTTCTTAAACCAACTTGCAACTTTCATTTTAATAACTCCCCAAACAGCCTCATTAAAAATCCCGCCACTCATTTTTGAGGTTCCTTGTGTACGGTCGGTAAAGATGATTGGTACTTCAACAATGTTGAAACCAAATTTCCAGGTAGTAAATTTCATCTCTATCTGAAACGAATAGCCTTTAAGTTTAATATTATCCAGGTCGATGGTTTCCAGTACTTTTCGGCTGTAGCATTTAAAGCCGGCAGTGGTGTCCATGATCTTCATGCCGGTGATGAATCGCACATATACCGATGCAAAATACGACATTAATACACGACCCATAGGCCAGTTAACAACATTAACACCTGATATATAGCGTGAGCCAATTGCCAGATCAGCTCCCTTTAAGCAGGCATCGTGCAGGTTGATAAGGTCTTTGGGAGGATGTGAGAAGTCGGCATCCATCTCAAAAATATAGTCGTAACCGTTCTCAACAGCCCAATTGAAACCTGTAATGTAAGCGGTACCCAAGCCTAGTTTGCCTTCGCGTTCCAGAATATGAAGCTGCTCAGAATGCTTTTCCATCAGGCTTTTTACGATATTGGCAGTGCCATCGGGCGAGTTATCATCAATGATTAATATCTCAAAGCGGCGGGGTAAATCAAAAACCGCATTGATGATGGCTTCAATATTTTCCTTTTCGTTATAGGTGGGTATAATAACCAGGTTGCGTGTGTTCTCCATATGTGCTTGCTCAAACGGTATTGCGATACATAATTTTAATAAACGCTAAAGGTAGTAAGAATTTTGTTAGAAGAGTTTTTTGCAATGGGCTTCTTGCTCATGCAGTGCCAAGGCATTAATTGAGTTCTTACCGCGCTGTGTTCTGTTTTTGTTGTGAATACCATAGCTAGAGTATTTGAGTGATTGAACTTTTCATTTTCAACAAACATACAAGATCCAAATGCTGTGGTCAATTACAATGCATGCATTGTAATTTGAGAAAAATGTTAAGTGGTAGATAGTGAGTTGAATAGGGTGTTTTTGTTGCGAGTTGAGCTAAGAACATTAACCATGAAACGTTAGAAAAAACAGGCTTTTGCACAGAAAACGCTTAAAAATTACATGATTAAAGCCTTTTTTAGCCTTTTTCGGACCATAATCGGTCCCGATTTGTGCCTTCTTCGGTAATTGTTCGGTAATTGTTCGGCTACGCGCGTAGCCGAACAATTACCGAACAATTACCGAAGAGCTTCCGAACAATTACCGAAGCAGATTCGGAGATGGTACAGAGCTGAGTGCAATAAATACCGAAAAAAAAGAATGGCTTTTAATAACTCAGGCAGGATTTGCACTAAGTGAAGTATGAGGTACTCCCAACAAATGTTTTAATATGGTTAATGACATACTAAATTCATGTGCAAAGCTATTACACAACTCTTTAAATACCACCTTTCTTGCAAATGTCGTGTTAATGTCGTGTTTTTGTAGTTGTAAAGTTGCCTGATTCAGAGTGACCTTTGAATAAAAAAAGAAAATGGAAACCGGAAAACTGATTAAAGAACTTCGAACTAAAAAAGGCATGACTCAGGAAGAGCTGGCCGATAAAACAGAAGTAAGTACACGTACCATTCAACGTATTGAAAATGGCGAAGTAGATCCGCAGGCATACACCCTTCAAATGATAGCCAAAGCACTTGATGTGGAATATGACTTGTTTATCAATGAAGAACCGGAGGAGAACAAAGAAGTGACGAAAAGCAATGACACGCACTGGTTGGCAATGCTGCACCTCAGTAGTATAGTACCACTTGTCTTTCCGGCTATCCTCATCTGGAAACATAAAAAGAATACCGTTAGCGGCATGGCACAGCAATACAGAGTTGTGATGAGTATACAATTAATGGTATTGGGCGTTATGCTTGCTTGCCTGTGGGTGTATTGGAAAGTGCATATCATCATGCCCCTGGTTGGAGTTTTGCTGGGCAATGCATTGTTTGCCATATTCAGGGCACTCCATGCTATGGCTGATAAAGCAGTTGTTAGTGAGTAAGGATGGCTTGAAGGGTAGCTATGAAGAAAGAACCTGACAGGTCTGAAGCGCCTGTCGGGTTACAATATGAAGCCCTATGGTTTTTCAGCCTCTTGTGCACTCCCCCAAAGTCGAACCGGCTACAGTTCTTATGTCTTTTTTTTTCGATTTAGAATCATCAGGCTTTTTCTCTCCTCCGCCAGGATAGCCATCGGGATCTCATCTCTCTTTTCTCCCTCTAAGTTGCTTCAAATCAACTATCAATCCATTTTTATTTATTCATTCATTTATTTCAGTATTTTTATTACATATTTAGAAACCAAACATCCCATAAAATGATTAACGACAAGTTCAGTGAAATAAGAACGTTTTGCGAAGCGAATGCCAGTCCTGAAATAGTGAAAAAGTATGAGCGTTATTTCAAAGAAGGCTTTGATGGATATGGTATCGAACAGAAAGTGTTTGAGAAACAAAGAGACGAGTGGATTACACAGTGGAAGGATGAAATGTCACTTGATAAACTGCTTGAGCTTGGAGATTTGGTTTTTAAGCAGGGACGATATGAAGAAAAATCATTTATCATAGCTTTGCTTCGGGCACAACGGGAGCATTATAACAAAGATACCTTTAATCGGATTGGCAATTGGTTCGATTATGGCATAGATAACTGGGCAACAACCGACGTACTTTGTATGCTGGTGATGTCAGCCTTATTAAACGATAAAGTCATAACAATTGATGAGTTAAGCACATGGAATAGTGCCCCATCGGAATGGCAAAGGCGTGTAGTTCCTGTAAGCCTGGTTGAGTTGTGCAGGAATGATCTGGATGCGGAGATAGCCTGTACAGCGGTTGAAGCTTTGATGCCTGATCAATCGGAATACGTGCAGAAAGGCATTGGTACTTTATTACGCACTCTGTGGAAGAAACAACCGGAACCTGTTGAAGCCTTTCTGTTAAAATGGAAAGATGAATGTGGCAGGTTAATCGTGCAATATGCCACTGAAAAGATGGATAAGGAGTATCGTAAAAAGTTTAGGAAGACAAAGAAATAAACTGCAATACTTCAAACCATAACCCAATATGAAAACCCTACTTTTTATTTTTGCTCTTCTAAGCATTCAGCTTTTATCATTTAGTCAGGTGGTATCCGGCTTTGTACTGGATCAATCAAACAATGCTCCCATATGCTTTGCTACTGTTTATTATAACGGAACATTTGCAGGAACATCGAGTGATGAGAAAGGCTATTTTGAATTAAAGCGATACGAAGGCAATGTCAGGCCTGTAACCGTCAGTGCTATAGGATATTATTCGCAAACTCTTGAGTTGGATGAGCAAAGCGGTTCATTGCTTATTCGTCTGCAGCCCAAAACATACCAATTGTCAGGTGCCACTGTGGAAGCAAAATCACTTGAAAGAAAAAGGCGACGATACCTGAGGCTGTTCAGGAATGAATTCCTGGGTACAGGGTATAATGCAGAGCATTGTAAAATAGTTAATGAGGAGGATGTTACTTTTAATTACAATAGCGACAAGGATACAATAAAGGCATATGCCCTGAAACCAATTGTCATTGAGAATTGTGCATTGGGCTATAGGGTTGTGTATTATCTTGATACGTTTGAATACTATAAAAAAGAGCAAGCCACTTTTTTTGCCGGTAACCTTAAGTTTGAAGAAGATTTGTCTTTAGGAGCTAATGATATAGAAACCTATCAGCTGCGAAGAGAAGATGCATATAAGGGCTCTCGCATGCACTTTTTTCGCGTTCTCTGGGCCGAAGAATTAGAAGCTTCATTATTTAAGATCAGAAATGAACAAAACGTCTTTCTTACCAGTGAAGAAGTTTTGAAAATGGACGAAAATCACAATAGATATTTCAATTATCCGGGGCGCTTGCTTATCCAATATGGGGGCAGCAGGAGTATCATAGAGTTTATAGCTGCGCCTGTCTATTTCGATGAAACGGGTTTCTTTAATCCCGGTATTAAATGGAGTGGACGCATGGCATTACAGCGTGTGGCAGACTGGTTACCTTATGAATATCAAGACGAACAATAACCTGTTTCAGAAGCTCATTATGCTTCAAAAATCCATATTGTAAATCAATTATTTAAGAATAACAGAACTCTTTAATTTTTAACGAAATCAGGTTAATGGATTTTGAAATGATAAGCTTATATTCGGGACAGAAAAGAAATTGTTAACTGTGATGATGGCAAGAAGAAACTACCTGATAATGCTTATAGCAAGCTTGCTGCTGCTCGGAGCCTGCAGGCCCGCTGAGTACCAAAAAATACCAATTGAGTCACTGGATTCAAAATTGAAAAGCCGCGGAAGTATAATTGTCAGGGATATTCTGAAATCGATTAATCATAAAGACGGAGCAAGGTATTTGCTGGATAAAGATTATATGACCCCACTGGTTCATGGGCGTATTATGCATAACACACAAATCTACCGGGAGGCATATGGCTACATTCCGATGACAATAGGGAAAATTTCAAGCTTTAGTTTATTCCAGGTGCTTGATAAGGGATTAATTAAGACAATGAGGTATCAGCTCAAAACCGATGCTGAAAACCTGGAATTTGTAGAGTTAAAGATTGATGTTAATATTGAACTGGGATTGGCCGACTATTACCTGTATATAACAAGTAAAGATGGATTACTAAAGAGGGAAAATATATTACCAGCAGTAGCCAAATAGGAAAGAGATATTATAACGATGAATAAAGTTGACGCAATTATAAAAGCCCTGGATTTGAGTCCACACCCTGAAGGAGGCTATTTTAAAGAAACCTACAGAAGTGTAGGTGAAATACAGGAAGACAGTTTAAATGATGAATATAAAGGCAATAGAAATTATTCAACATGTATCTACTTTCTATTGACTTCAGGTAACTTCTCGGCTTTTCACCGGATCAAACAGGATGAGATCTGGCATTTCTATGACGGTTCGCCCATTAAGCTTCATGTCATTACTCCCGAAGGCTATTATTCACATCATATGATCGGTCGCCATATTTCAGAGGGAGAAATACCACAGTTTGTGGTAACAGGAGGGTGTTGGTTTGCCGCAGAAGTGGTTGATAAAGATGCCTGGTCCCTGGTTGGGTGCACCGTGTCACCTGGTTTTAGTTTTGATGATTTTGACCTGAGGCCTCGTAAGGAGCTGGTGGCATTATATCCCGAACTGGAAGATGTTATTACCAAGCTGACCCATGAGTGAGAGCTCATTTAATTGTCCATTTATATTTCTATCCTGTTGATTTTGAACTAATCAATTGTATTTGATGTTTTGCTTTAGAATAAAGTTTAAACCACAAATACTAAAAAAATGGGAAAGAAAGTTGTGTTGATTACCGGAACAAACAGTGGATTTGGATATTTAACAGCGAAAAGTGCAGCAGCCAAAGGCTACACTGTTTATGCCACCATAAGAGATGTGAATGGGCGCAATGCCGGGCGGGCTAAAGAGCTGGCAGCTGTTGACAATGTGAATGTGATGGAGCTCGATGTAACCGATGGCAATGGTGTCAACAAGGTGGTTGCCGACGTGATCGCCAAAGAAGGTCAGCTGGATGTGGTGGTTAATAATGCCGGGTTTTATGGTGGCGGATTAGCCGAGTCCTATACTGCCGATGATATTGAGAAAATGTTTGATGTTAATGTCAAAGGTTTGTGGCGTGTTACAAAAGCCAGCCTTGCTCAAATGCGCCAACAAGGCGAAGGACTGATCATTAATATCTCCAGTGGTCTTGGACGCTTCTCTGCACCGTTTATGACAGTTTACAACGGAACCAAGTTCGCAGTTGAGGGTCTTACCGAAGGCTTGCATTACGAAGTGCGCCCCCTGGGTGTTGACGTGGTGTTGATACAGCCCGGTGCTTTTCCTACCGAGATATTTGGCAAAACGGCTTCCGGCTCTGATCAATCAGTTGTCGAAGGTTATGGTGACCTGGCTAAAGTGCCTGAACAAATTGGCGCGGGTATGGGGCAAATGTTTGAAAGTATGAAACCTGATCCGCAAATGGTTCCCGATGCTGTTCTGAAATTAATTGATACCCCCAAAGGACAAAGACCACTGCGTACAGTTGTTGATGCCATGACCGGTGAATTTATTGAGAAAGCCAACAGTCAGGTTGCTGAGCAATACGCCGGCTTTTTAACGGCTTTTGGAATGAAAGATATGTTGCGGTAATACATACCTTATACTATTGTTTATATGTCCCATTATTTCTTCTTGAAATAATGGGATTTTTCTTTGGGCAGGAAGACAAACACAGCATCTTTATGTTCATGAACAACAGGAAAGAAAAGAGAACATTAGTACTCTAATCCGTTTCATTCAAAATATATCGGGGGCATTGGAATTGTTAACTTTCATACCGGAAAATATTAAAAATACATTTCAATGAAAAACACACTACTATCCGTCCTGCTGCTTTTGGGCATTCATTCCTTATGTTTCTCACAAGCCGTCTATGAAGATGAGCGCTATGTACCTGAAACTGATCCATTGGTATTGGAGAAGTTGTCTGAATGGCAGGATATTAAGTTTGGGCTACTGATGCATTGGGGCACCTATAGCCAATGGGGTATTGTTGAATCGTGGTCGCTTTCTCCTGAGGAATATGGCTGGTGTGAACGAAAAGCGGGAAGTAATCCTGGTAATTACAATGCCTACAAAGCTGAGTATGAAGGGCTGATTAATACATTTAATCCCACTGAATTTAACCCTCAAAAGTGGGCCGAAGCAGCACGAAATGCAGGGATGAAATATGTTATTTTTACTACTAAACATCATGATGGATTCTGCATGTTTGACTCAAAGTATACCGATTATAAAATCACATCACCCGATTGTCCGTTTTCATCAAATGCAAAGAGTAATATTGCAAAAGAGATTTTTTCTGCATTCAGGGATCAGGGACTTTGGGCAGGGGCATACTTTTCAAAGCCCGATTGGCATGTCGAGAGTTACTGGGACCCCAAATATCCACCCCGTGACAGAAATGTGAATTATGAGCCGGAAGCCAATCCTGAAAAGTGGCAGGAGTTTATAGACTTTACACACAATCAAATGTTAGAATTGGTGTCTGACTACGGCAAAATTGACATTATGTGGCTTGACGGTGGCTGGGTGGCCAAAACCCCTAAAAATGAAATTACCAGTTGGTATGATGTACAGCTTAAGAACAGTGATAATGGCTACATAAAGCACCGTATAGTCAATCAGGATATTAAAATTGATGAGGTTGTAGAAAAAATGAGAGAAAAGCAACCCGGATTAATCGTTGTTGACCGGGCAGTGCATGGTATCAATCAAAATTATTTAACGCCTGAAAACAGGGTGCCTGAAAAAGAATTGCCTTATCCATGGGAGTCGTGTATTATTTCAGGTGGAGGCTGGTCGCATACCAAAAATGCCAAGTACATGAGTGGGAGAGAAGGCGTGCAGATGTTGGTTGATATTGTAGCCAAAGGAGGAAACCTACTATTGAATATTGCGCCCACACCTGAAGGGGAGTGGCAACAGGGAGCTTATGATCTGCTGAGCGAATATGCCGACTGGATGGCGATAAACAGTGAAGGCATTTATAAAAGTAAAACCCTTGCTCCTTACAAGGAGAATAATATTTGTATGACACAGCAGGAAAGTGGAGAAACGTACTTTTTCTATATGTGTGAGAAAGAAGAAACTGATATGCCCGCAGTTATTACCGTTAACTCGCATCAACCTGCTAAAGGCGCGACTGTCGAGCTACTGGGCTACTCCAAACCTCTAAAGTGGAAAAAAGAGGGTGAGGGTTTTAGGGTGATGATTCCGGAATCGATACTAAATAAACCACCTTGTGATCATGTATGGACCATTAAGGTGTCCAAATTGAAAGACTAATAATTGATCTGAAGAATTTAAAGCTTCCCGGCATCATGACTAAATGAGCAGGGAAGCTTTTTCTATTTTTGAGACAAAATCAATAGCTGTTGCTCATAATCACCTCTGGATACCATTATTTCATGCATATGCGTATTGGCCCAGGTGGCCAGTTGATGAAGATGTGGTAACAGGGACATTCCCCTTTCAGTTAACTGATACTCTACTTTAGGAGGTATTTGAGGATAAACAGTTCGCTTAACAAGTCCATCGGCTTCAAGCGACTTTAATGTAACGGTCAGCATTTTTTGCGAGATGGTACCTATGTATTTGTGAATCTCATTAAATCGTAAAACAGATTCTTCTTCCAATAACATCAGAATCAGTACCGACCATTTATCTCCAATCCTGTCAATTATATTTCTGACAGGGCAATTTTCCGGATTATTGTATTTCTCAAATAATTTTTGCTTCATAACTACCTGATAAAGAACATTGCTAACTTTTAAGTAACTATCTGACTTCTTTGTGCGTTCTTGATTGTATTTCAGTTACTTAATATCTTTGACTTACCAAAAGTAAGTATAATACTATTGGTAATCAATTGTTGAAAAGATATTAATTAAAACCAGAAATAATGAAAGTAGGAATAACAGGGGCCACAGGTCAACTTGGCCAAAAGGTCATTGAAAAGTTAAAAGGAGAAGTACCGGCAGAAAACATTGTTGCATTGGTGCGTACACCTTCTAAAGCCAGTGATTTAGGTATAGAAGCAAGGGCATTTGATTTTAATGAGCCGGAGAACATGTTAAGTGCGCTGGAAGGTATTGACAGGCTGCTGCTTATATCAGGCAATGAAATTGGCAAGCGCGCTGAACAGCATAACAATGTTATCAGTGCCGCAAAGCAGGCAGGTATTGGGTATATTGTTTATACCAGTTTATTAAGAACTGATAATACAAGTATTTCTCTGGCCGGAGAGCATCTTGAAACAGAGAAAATGATCAAGGCTTCAGGGATATCGTATACTTTACTGCGTAATGGCTGGTATACAGAAAACTATACCGCATCAATTGCCGACGTTCTAAAAACCGGAGCACTTTATGGTAGTTCTGGTAATGGGTTAATCTCATCTGCAACGCGAACTGACTTTGCTGAGGCCGCAGTCAAAGTTTTAACAACAGACGGGCATGCCAATAAAACCTATGAGCTGGCAGGCGATGAGGCCTACACTTTAAGCGACTTTGCTGCCGAATTGTCAAAACAGACAGGAAAAGAGATTCCCTATGTGAATTTGCCGGTGCAGGATTACGAAAAAGCGCTTCTTGAAGCAGGATTACCTGAACCATTCGCACAGTTCCTGGCAGGTTCTCATGTTTCAACGGAAAAAGGCGACCTATTTGATAATGGTCAACAACTTTCTCATCTTACAGGTCGTCCGACAACATCACTAAAAGATGCTATTGCAGAGGCTTTGACAGTAATTAATTAATCCATCAAAAAAAGAGTTTGCATTTATAAAGCGTAAATGCAAACTCATTTATAAATCTAAATCAGGCATTATAATTCCGACCTCAGTTTATTACTTTTATGGCAGATGAAAGAACCGATCAAAAAATATCCGTTTAAAGATGGCTTGCCACTTGAGTTTGAGATTTTAGACCTGAGTCAAACATTCAATGACAAGCGTTCGATGATGGTTGTGCCGCACCGGCCCCAATTCTATCATATACTCTGGATAGAAAAAGGGATCGGTACCCATTATATTGATTTTAATCCTGTTCGTATTGAAGATGATAGTGTCGTTTTTGTGGCGGCTAATTCGGTCAATCGTTTCGATCAGGATGGAATCTACCAGGGTAAATCAATTATTTTTACCGACGGTTTCTTTTGCAAAAATCAGCAGGATGCTCAATACCTGCGTTCGTCTTTACTTTATAGTGATTTATATGGAGTGGCACGATTGAAATTAAACCCCGCTTATTCTGAACTTAAGGTGTTACTCAATGCCATGGAGTCAGAATTCATGCGAGAACAAGACGATATGCAATATGGTATTCTTCATAATCTGCTTCATATATTCCTACTACAGTCAGAACGGGAAATACGTCAACAGGGTTTCGAAGAATTAAAACCCAGCATTCAACTTGACTATCTTGTACAGTTTAAAGATCTACTCGAGGAGAACTTCAGGAAAGAACGTTCTGTGAATAAGTATGCTTCAGGGATGGGTATCTCTGATAAACAATTGCATAAAGCCACAACTAATCTATTGGATAAAACACCAAAGCAAATTATTGATGAAAGAGTTATTCTTGAGTCAAAGCGCTTGTTGGTACATAGTTCAATGGCAGTTAAAGAAATTGCTTATGAGTTGGGCTATGAGGAACCAAGTAATTTTATAAAATTCTTTAGAAAACATGCACGGGTAACACCTGCTGAATTCAGAGAGAGCTACTGAACCACTGTCGGGGAGAAATCTACCATTTAAAGGCGTAAACTGACCTTTATGCGCCTGCTGTTTCACGCCATCTTTGCATTGTAATATTTAAACTTATTAACGATGCTAAAAATTTACCTACTAACAGTATTAACAATGGCTATGCTTATTTCATGCGAGGCCGGTAATGGAGATGAAAACATGGAAAAATCAAACAAACAAAAGGTCATAGAACTACTTAAAAGTATTGAAACCGGAGCTCAGGAACCTGTTGCCTATATTAATGCGAACAAATATATTCAGCACAACCAGGCTGTCGGTGACGGTTTAGCTGGTTTTGGGGCGGCACTTGGTGCATTGGCAGAGCTTGCAGCCAATGATCCGGCCATGGCTCCTAAAGTTAACACAGTTCGTGTATTTGAAGATGGCGACTTTGTTATTGCCCATACCGATTATAACTTTTTCGGCCCTAAAATAGGAATTGACATTTTTCGTTTTGAAAATGGGTTGATTGCAGAACACTGGGACAATCTGCAGGAAAAGGTTGAGGAAACAGCCTCGGGAAGGACACAGATCGACGGACCAACGGAAGTGCTTGATAAGGAAAAGACAGAAGAGAACAAGACCTTGGTGAAAAATCTGTTGAAAGATGTGTTTTTTGGAGCTGATCCTGATAAAATAAGCGATTACATTTCTACTGAAAAGTATCATCAGCATAACCCGGGAGTTAAAGATGGATTGTCAGGATTAGGTGAAGCTTTGACAGCTTTGGCTGAGGCAGGAATGCCAATGGTATACGAGAAAAATCACGCTGTTTTTGGTGAAGGTAACTTTGTCTTAAGTGTTTCGGAAGGCATTTTTATGAAAGAGAAAGTGGCTTTCTATGATATTTTCAGAATTGAAGACGGGAAGATAGTAGAGCACTGGGATACAATTGAAAAGATTATTCCTGATGCTGAAGCGATGAATTCGAACGGGAAGTTTAATTTCTAATTATGGAAGAAAACTGTTTTGTAATAACACTTATTTGGTGCAAAGAATGCAGAAGATAAAGTGTTTAAAGACCACAAAGTATAGAATCATATAATATACTTTGTGGTCTTTGCGTGACACCTGGATTTTAAAGAGTCACATTTTTTTATAATTATATTCTAATAACTAAAACTACTGCCTCCTAAAAACTCCCTTATAATTGATGTAGGAGGTATTTCACTTGGTTGTATTGGTCTGAAATAACTAAAGAAATTCAATAGGCGTCGTGCTTCGGCATATTCGGCCTGGTTAGGTTGCACCTCAAGCAATATAGGCTCAGCCTGCTGTTTTAGAACCGACAACTCATACAACAGGGCTGTGTTAAACATTACATCAGCTTCTTCCTGGTATGGGAAGATGTGTGAATCTTCGCCTCTTCTGACACTTGGCCAACGCGAAATGGTATCCTGCGCTGAATATTTGCGGTATTTATAGTCACGTACAATTCGACGAATCAAGCGATTGTCTGTTGTATGGATCAGGTTCTGGTTATCAATGTTAACCGAGGTCAGAGCAGAAACGTAGATCTTGAATTTTGACTGGTCAGGAATAAGGTGTGTTAACTGCGGGTTTAGACCATGAATGCCTTCCACTATCAGAATATTATCCTCATTCATATGCAGCTTCTCACCGTCGTAGTATCGTTGGCCTGTTTCAAAATTGAATTTGGGTATTTCAACTTCCTTGCCGGCCAGTAGTCCCAGTAACTGATCGTTAAAAAGTTCGACATCCAATGCATTTAATGCTTCAAAGTCATAATCTCCGTTTTCATCGAGTGGCGTATTTTCACGGTTCACAAAATAATTATCAAGTGAAAGGTTAAGCGGTTTCATACCGGCAACCATCAGTTGAATAGCCAGTCGCTTGCCAAAGGTGGTTTTGCCGCTGGATGAGGGGCCACTTATAAGAACCAGTTTAACTGACTTCTTGCGCTCATCGATCATATCGGCAATATGTCCGATTTTCTTCTCATGAAGCGCCTCCGAGATCTTTATTAGTGTTTCGGCTTTGCCATTGGAGCAGGAATCATTTATATCAGCCAGGTTACGTACGTTTAAAACGCGATTCCATTCAGCGAATTCCTGGAAAATATCGAACATCTTATTCTGAACAACAATTTCTTCCAACTCATTGGGATGTGTGCGCTTGGGTATTTGCAGCAACATGCCTTTGTAGTACTTGATAAGATCAAATACTTTTAAATAACCGGTAGATGGAACAAGGTGTCCATAGTATAAACCGATGTGTTTCTCAAGCTGATGATAGGATGTGTACAATTGTCCGCGATGGCGGATAAGGGCCGTTTTATCCGTCTGATTTTGCTGTTCGAAACGTTTCACCACATCTTCCGATTCCTCCTGTCGGTGAATAAAAGGCGTATCAGATTTAATTATCTCCTCCATGCGATCACGTATCTTCATCACATCATCAATGTCCAGCTCTTCGCCTTCCACCGAGCAATAGGTGCCTTTTGACACCGAATGTTCTATCCGAAGTTGTGCCATGGGGTAGATCTCATTAACAGCTTTGTATAAAACCAATGATAAACTGCGAATATACATGCGCATACCGTCAGGTCGGGTAATATCAATGAATTCAATGTTTTTTGGATGATAGATTTCATATGATAATTCACGCAGTTTATTGTTGACATAAGCACCAAGAAGAGGTGTTTTAAGCTTGATGTTCATGTCTTTTGCAATATCCTTTAATGATGTACCAACATTGTAGCAGATGGTTTTTCCATTATTGAGGCATTTTATATGTACGGTCTTCATTGTATGTATTATTTATTGGCTAATAAAAATATAACTTTTAATGAAGATATATTGAATTAAATGTTCAAATCGGCTGAAATGATGTATGGAATAATTGGCTTTCTGCAAGCAGGAGTGCATTTCAGTTTAGAGATTGTGTCAATTGCCAGAGAGAAGTGCCCTGTCAGCATGCGATAAATCCTTATTTTTGCATTGTAGTTTGCAAATATTAAGGAAAGGATAATCATCTCAAGGATGATGCCCGTAAAACAGAATATGAGAATAGGAGTTATAGGAGGTGGAGCAGCTGGTTTCTTTTCAGCTATAGCAGCTAAGGAGAATTATCCTGATGCTGATGTCATAATATTTGAGAGGTCGCGAAGAGTCTTGTCTAAAGTCAAGGTTTCGGGAGGAGGGCGTTGCAATGTCACCAATGGATGTACATCCATACCTGAGTTGTGTGAGGCCTATCCCAGGGGCGGACGCAGTCTGAAGAAGGTGTTCCATGTCTTTAGCACATCAGATACCATGAAGTGGTTTAAGTCACGAGGAGTCCCTTTGGTTATCCAGGATGATAATTGCGTGTTTCCTGTATCGCAGGATTCTCAAAGCATCATTGATTGCTTTTTAAAAGAGTGCCAACGTCTGGGAGTGAAGATAAAGACCCAAGCCGGTGTTAGTTCAATTAAAGAATGTTCCAATGGTTTTGAGTTGAACTTTGTGAATGATACCCACAAGGCGGAGTATTTTAATAAGGTTATTGTTACTACCGGTGGTTCACCCAGGGCTGCCGGTCTGGAATGGTTAAAATCACTTGGGCATAAGATTGAACAGCCTGTACCTTCATTATTTACTTTCAACATGCCCAATGAGAAAGTGACAAAGCTGATGGGGGTAGTGGTTGAAAAAGCCATGGTTGCTATACAAGGCACCAAGCTTAAAGCCGAAGGGCCATTGTTGATTACACATTGGGGGATGAGCGGACCAGCCATTCTTAAGTTATCAGCTTTTGGAGCACGCCTGATCAATGACATGAATTATAATTTTAAGTTTCAGGTCAACTGGTGTAATGAACAACGAAGTGATAATGTGCTTAATACCTTGCAATCCATTGTCAGGCAGTCTCCCAACAAGGTGTTGGCTAATGTTAAGCCTTATGGCCTGTCGGAGCGTCTATGGCTTTTCTTGTTGGAAAAGTGTGACTTGTCAAGCCGTAAAAAGTGGGGTGAACTCGGAAAAAAGGGTTTGAATAAACTCACTAATATTTTGATCAATGATGAATACACAGTTAAGGGTAGTTCGAGGTTTAGGGAGGAATTTGTCACTTGTGGAGGTGTAAGCCTTAAGAGTATACAGATAAGTACCATGGAAAGTAAGGTTTGCAAGAACCTCTATTTTGCCGGAGAGGTGCTTGATATTGACGCCATTACAGGTGGGTATAACCTGCAGGCGGCCTGGTCTACCGCTTATGTGGCAGGGCAATTAAAGTAATACGACAGGCAGGAATCCATATTTGCGCAAAAAAGGAGCTAACATAAACGAAAGCTCCTTTTGACAGATAAAATTAAATCATTATTTCGTCAACCATGAGTGCAGCATCCAGATGGTTTTTTCCTGTTGGCTGATGTAATCGGTCAATAGGGTGATAGTACCTTCATCTTCTGCTTCCTGTGCCAATGGTAACATGGCTTTTTCAAGCTTTACCAGGCTTGCCATATTTTCCAAGGTCAGTTCCATGCACTCCTGACCGTTGCTTACATTTTTAGCCGTTGTTATTTCAGCCGTATCCAGGTAGTCGGCAAAGGCATGCATCGGTGTCCCGCCTAAAGTTAAAATACGTTCGGCAATCTCATCTATTTTCACCACCGCGTCATTATACAGTTCCTCAAACTTGAGGTGTAATTCAAAGAATTTTTCACCTTTAACATTCCAGTGAAAACCTCTTAAATTCTGATAGAATAACTGGTAGTTGGCCAATAGCCCATTTAAGTCGTTAATTAATTGTTCGCTCTCTTGTTTTTTTAGTCCCAGAAGTTCGTTTATTGTCTTCATAATATTCTGTTTTTATTTGTTTTAATTTTCTGATACAAATATATCTACCGTGGCAATATCAATCAAATAGATAATTTTTATATATTGCATCAGTAATATTTATAATAATTGATTAACAGATGCTTGGACTGAATTTACAGCAGCTTGAATACCTGGTTGCGGTCGATAATTATAAGCAATTTACCATTGCTGCAGAAAAATGCTTTGTAACACAGCCCACCCTCAGTATGCAAATAAAAAAAGCTGAGGAGCAATTGGATATTGTGATTTTTGACAGAACTAAACAACCCATTTTAACAACCCCCGTCGGGCAAAAAATCATTGATCAGGCCAGGGTTGTTATCAATGAATACAATCGCCTTGAAGAAATAGTGCGCGAAGAATCGGGACGGATAGAGGGTAACCTGATGGTTGGTATCATTCCTTCACTGGCTCCCTATCTGTTGCCATTGTTTGTGGGACATTTTAAAAAGCATAATCCATTGGTGAATATTTCATTTAAGGAAATGATAACCGAGGAACTGGTCAAAGCCCTGAAGCAGGATTTGCTGGATGCTGCCATATTGGTAACTCCTTTAGAAGAGAATGATATCATTGAACAGCCATTGTTTTATGAAGATGTGCTACTCTATGTTCATCCCGAACATTCATTGAACAAGGTTGAGAATTTAACGGTTGATATGCTTACGCCTGCCGGCTTGTGGCTACTTGATGAGGGGCATTGCTTTCGCTCACAGGTATTAAATGTATGCCAGTTGCAGGCTGACGTGAGTGCAGAATCGCCGCTGCATTTTGAGAGTGGTTCCCTTGATACGATACGTAAAATGGTTGATACAGAGGGCGGATATACCTTATTACCCGGTTTGGCTACTGAAGAGCTGGCCTTTGATCTGCATAAGCAGGTTAAGGAATTTGACTCTCCGGTTCCATTGCGCGAGGTTAGTTTGGTGTATTCACGTGCTTTTTACAAGCGTTTGTTACTGGAGCGTTTATCTGATTCTGTAAAAGTCTCGGTGCCGGAAGATATGTTACTCAAAGAACGAGGTCATGTGGTTGAGTGGAAGTGAGATATAATGTAGTTAAATGCAAATTGCTTTTTACCCGTGTAATTATTTGGTTTGCAATGTACCTGGTATAAGTTGTTGATCAGACTTTGTTGCTTCCATGATCATTTGCATCTGTTCGTTGCTTAGCTGCAGGTTATGATGGATTTCATCAATATCAACATTAGCAGAAGACTTGCCTATGGACTCTAATGCATAATAAAGCGCATTGCAGGCTCGTAAAGCAACAAGGTATTCATTATTGCCATTGGAATGCTTGTTAACTTTCAGCGAGTTTCGTAATGATGCAGGAGCTTTTGATAAGCGTGTTGGCACCAGGTCGGTAGATGCCAGGGCACGAATAATCAGCATGGTGTCTTTTGAAAGAAACTGAAGCTTTACCGCTCTGTTGCGGGCATTTGTTGTTAATGGCTGTTGGTATTCCCTTTGCCGGTTATTGTATTTTTTATCTGTGCTTTTTAAGGAATCGGGTAATGAAAGCTGGCCAGTTTCAAGCCTTATGTTTTTAAAAGTTTTCAAGTCGGATAAGTAGCTGTCGAGCCAATGGATATGTATTGGCTTTTGATATTCATCGGGGCTAAAATGCATAAGGAATGTTGTATCAATAACAGGATATTGTCTTGCTACAGGCTCTTTTATCATCTCAACTGCATCGGTGATGCTGACATAGGCCTGTACTTCATCTTTTTTAGTTCCTCCTAATGAGTAGCCGGCCGATACTAACCGTATCTCCAATTCGCGTTCTTTGGGATGGGGGGGAAAGATCAAATCCTGGGTTTGTGGGTCAAATTTCACACCACTGGGGTATTTATACTCATTGCCCTCCTGGGTCCATTGTTGTGGAGAAGGGCCAAGCAGTTTAACCATATCCTGCAGTTTTTTCTCCGCATTGTCAATGGCTCTGTAGTCACTTGCCGATTCTTGTTCCAACTCTTTTATGCGCTGCTCTTTCTTACTAAGTGAACTTAGCCTGGTGTCAATCAATCGCAGCCGGTATTCAATGGCTTCCCTATTGTCTGGATCGTATTTTTTGAGTGTGTCAATTTCATTTTCAAGCTCCTCAATCTGACCGGCAATTAGGTTTTTACTATCATAAGCTTTCTCCAGCAATGTATTTGATTGAATTTTGAGTAATGGCTTTTCAATATTTTGAAAACGGTGCTGTTCAATGCGTTCAATATGTGAAATACCGTCGCTCAACAGTCTGTCGGGCGATAGGTTTCTAGTGTTTGAAATAGCAAACAGATGATAACTGACTGTATCATCACTTACAATTAGCATAGGCTTAAATGATGAGTCCAGTCCCCAAAGTGAGGTGTGTAAAGCCATAGGTTTGCCAGCGGGGATAGTCATTTTTTTCGATATATGCGGGCGCAGTTTCAGTTCATCTTTTCTTGTGCGTGTTTGATAGGTGAATAAACCAATACCTTTTCCATACCAGCGTCTGGTGCTGTCCTGGGGGTTGAGCTCCCATTCGTACAATAAGCCTGCTGTTCCGCTGCCTTCGCCAGCGGCCAGGAATGTTGTGTTTGTCAGGTTTTGACCATCAGATAATATGCTAAAATAATACTGACTTCTTTTATAGCTATAATCAGTTATCGTTTTACTCCATGTGTTAAGGAGCTGCTTTTGATGTTCAACATCAACTTTTAGTTGATTGAGTTGCTCTATTTTTTTAAATATTGGTAAAGATGGATGCATAACACTGGTGTATAGCTCCATTCTTTTTTTACTGTTCAGCCTGGCAGGAATATGTGGTTTTAAAGCCGATTGCAGTTGCGTAAATAAAGAATCATTGCATGGTTCTTTTTTATAGATGCATCGTTTTAATTGTTCGTTCAATTCCCAAAGTGTCAGTTTGATGGCTGCCTCAGCTATAAGTCCCCGGGATGAGTTTTTAATATTTACGTAATCAATTTCAAGGCTTTGAGGATTGTAGCTCTGGTAATAGGCGATAGCATCGTAATCTATAGAAACTTCTCCATAATGATCTTTTGTAAATGGCTGCTTGTCGAAAGACATGTAAGAGCCCCAGTTGTTCTTTAAAACAGGTGTTTTTTGTACAATGCGATACAACCATATTTCTTGTTGCAATGTGAGTTTTTGAGCCTGGGCTGTTAATGTACAACTTATCAACAAAGTTATGGTAAGGAAAATTTGGGGCATATAATATTATTTCCATTGCTATACGGGAAGTAATAAAAATAGTTTTCAAATTAATCAGACACTTCTTAATCAAGATTAAAGTGATGAAGAAGTACCCAGGTACAGATCACACTGATCGACTTTAACTTGTTTTGAACATGTGAATCATGGAACTGAGATATTGAGTTATAAAAACGGTGATTAGTAATGATCAAGACTAGCAAACTAAAACTTATCTTTGCAGCATGCAACAGTTACAGAAGATAAGTAAGGCAGCACTTCATAACCTGAAGATAAAGGCCATTAATCCCATGCAGGAAGATACCTTTGGCGCCATTAAGAGCAAACAGGATGTTATGCTGTTATCGCCAACCGGTTCTGGTAAGACCCTGGCTTTTTTATTGCCACTTTTGGAAAGCTTAGACCGTAATAATACTAAGGTTCAGGTTTTGATACTTGCTCCGGCTCGTGAACTGGCTTTACAAATAGAACAGGTATTTAAGCAGATGCGGACAGGGTTTAAAGTTAACTGTTGTTATGGCGGGCATTCGATAAAGACTGAGATTAACAACTTACAGCATCCTCCTGCTGTTTTGATTGGAACACCGGGACGTATTGCCGATCATATACGACGTGGCTCATTTAATCCTTCTTCCATTCGTTTTGTGGTCTTAGATGAGTTTGATAAAGCACTGGAGCTGGGCTTTCAAAAAGAAATGAAAGAAATAATAAATGAGCTGAAAGGTGTGAAGCAACGTGTTTTAACATCGGCTACAGCCATGGATGAAATACCTGCTTTTACGCAATTGAATAATCCTGAAGAGCTCAATTTTATTGACGAGGCAGACAATACTCCTAAACTGGAATTGAAAGCGGTGCGTGCAGAAGGAAAGGATAAGCTTGATGTATTTGTTCGTTTGATCTGTCATTTGGGTAATGCACCTATGCTGGCCTTTGTAAACCACCGCGACGCCGCTGACAGAATAAGTAATCATTTGAAACAACAAGGAGTGGAGCACGATGTGTTTCATGGAGGTATGAAACAGGAGGAACGTGAACGGGCGCTCTTAAAATTCAGAAACGGGAGTCATCATTTATTGATTACCACTGACCTGGCCTCCCGGGGTTTGGATATTCCGGAGATTCAATACGTCATTCATTACCATTTACCATCCAAAGAAGAGGCGTTTGTGCATCGTAACGGGCGCACTGCACGTATGCATGCTGACGGTACTGCCTACCTGGTGATGGCAGAGGAGGAAGCGATGCCTGAATTTGTGCCTGGTGATATTGTATTTGATGAGTTGGAAAGTGAGATGCCATTGCCTGAACTGCCTGAATGGCAGACACTCTACATTGGAAGTGGCAAAAAGGATAAGGTTAATAAAGTAGATATAGTTGGTTTATTCTTAAAAAAAGCAAAACTGCAGAAAGATGAACTGGGGCTGATCGATGTATTGGATCATAGTGCTTTTGTTGCCGTTCGTCGTTCAAAGATTAAGAAAGTGTTGCAGATGCTCAGGAATGAGAAGATCAAAGGGAAAAAGCTAAAAATGGAAATATCGAAATAGGGGAGTATCTGGTTTGGGCCTTTAATACAAACCTTAAATACCACAAACTTCATGTTTATTAGGAAGATTGTTTTACTTTCGAAACAACTTAAACAAATCTAACATGAATAATACCCCGATTAAGCCAACACAATCCAAAAACCGGATTGTATTTTTAGACGTGTTACGTGGGTTTGCACTGATTGGTATTTTATATGCCAACATATTAAGCTGGAGCGGACTCAAGTTTTTACCCTTTGATGATATCAGGGCCATGGGCAATATCGAAATTGATGCCATGCTCTATCGCTTACTCAAGTTTTTTGTCGATACCAAGTTTTACACCATTTTCTCCCTTCTTTTTGGTATAGGATTCTACATCCAATTCTCGCGCAATGGCCAAAAGGATGGATTCAATCAAACATATCTACGCCGATTAGCCATACTGTTTGTTATAGGTGTTATTCACGCCTTATGCTGGTCAGGAGATATCCTTACCTTATATGCCCTGATGGGAGTGTTTTTATGGAGTATGAGAAATGCAGAGAAAAAGAATATTTTCCGTATGGCAATCGTGCTCTTTACCATCCCTGTTCTGCTGGATGTTGTATATATGTACACCTTTGCACAGGACATTGTCAAGCCTGCAGGCACTGCCTTAAAGGTATATCCTGATATGGAACCGCTGGCGGTTGTTGAAGGCTTTAGAAGCTCCCATTATATTGATGTATTTAAAACAAACTTTCATAATCTGATATGGCGTTGGTACGACTTTATACCATCAGGTCGTCCGTTCAAAGTTTTGGGTTTGTTTATGCTTGGCTTCTACCTGCAAAGTACTGGTTTTATGACTGAAAGAAGCAGCAAAGCAAAAAATCTGATTCCATTGCTGATACTGGGTTTCGGTTTTACCGCCATCGCAGCTACCATGAAAGGAAGTGTCTCTTCTTTTTCACAAGACTGGAATAATGTATTATATAAGCTAATCCATGAAGTTGGACAGATCACCCTTGGCTTATCCTACATTGGCTTGCTTGCTCTGCTTGTTAAAAAACTACCTCAGTTCTTCTTGTTCAAGATCATGAAAAACTACGGCCAACAATCCATGTCGTCCTACCTGGGACATACCTTTATTGGCGTTTTTATCTTTTATCCGCTTATTGGTTTTGGTTTGTTTGGTGAACTTAACCTGCAGCAAACCTTCCGTGTAGCCGGTCTGGTATTGATTTTCCAATTTGTTTTTTCAACAGTCTGGTTCCGTTACTTTAGCTTCGGACCAGTGGAATGGCTATGGCGATGCGCCACTTATGGAAAATGGTTTCCAATCAGAAAATCATAACATAATAGTGTACTCTAATTAATAAACAAGGCCATTCATGTATAGCATTTAAATCTTAGCGATCATGAACGGCCTTGTTTATTTTATTTCTGCTCCTTCAAACACCTTTATGCCAATCACATTATTTTGGGCCTGATTGTGCATGGCCAATGCCACATCATGAGCTTGAATAGCTCTGTATTTCCTCAGGCGACCATTCAATAAGGGATTAAGAACAGACATCACTTTCTCCGAGACTTTTTCAGCCAATCGAAATTCATTGCGTTGCCCCAATAACAGAGATGGTCGGAACAGGTGCACTGTTGGAATTGTCAAGCTGCTTATGGCCTCTTCCATCTGACCTTTTGTGCGCAGATAGAAGTTAGATGTGTTTACTTTGGCACCTACCGAACTAACAACCGACAATAGTTGGCACTCATGTTTATCAGCCCACCTTGCCAGTTCAAGTACATAGGTGTAATCTACTTTTGAAAAAGCATCCTGGCTACCCGCTTTCTTTATGGTGGTGCCAAGACAACAAAATACGTCATGAACTTTACTTTCCAGGAACAGATTGTGCAAATCATCAAAGTCAATAAGCTGTTCATCTAATTTAGGATGAGGTGTTATTGACGGTTTCCTGACCAGCGCAATTACTTTTTGGTATTCATTGCTTTCAAGAAGGTATTGTACAAGGCTGCTGCCAATTAAGCCGGTTGCGCCTGCTATAAGTGCTGTTTTCATCTTAATTCGCTAATTAACAAAGGATAAGCACCAGCTTCACCAGTGCTTATCACTTGAGTTGGCCCATTCAGTTCAGGCATGGCTTGTTAGATAGTAGGTTAATAATCCCAATCCAATCCGTAATGATCACTTATGTCAAGTGGCGGCATAGGACCGTCAAAGGGTTTAAGGTCTTTTACATACCAATCCATCCAGTTAATCTGACGATAAAGTACATCAATTCGTCCTACCTGCTTTCTGTTGCCATGTCCTTCTCCCGGATACTGAACAAGGCGAACTGCCGGATGCTCATTCATTTTCATGCGTCGATACAGTTCCATGCTTTGCGAAGGGTGGATGCGCGGATCTGCAGCTCCTCCGTAGATGAGTGTTGCCGTTTTACTTTTATGCGCATGATACACGGGGCTGCGTTTCAGGTTCATCTCCCATTGTTCTTCTAATGGTTTACCACTGTGAACATACAGCTCTTCATAGGCAATATCGGTTGTTCCTTTCTTACTGATAATATTGGTAATACCCACAAATACTGCAGCGGCCTTAATGTAGTCGGTATAATAAGTGGCAAACCATGCTGAAGCATAACCTCCATATGAACCACCAGCCATGCCCACACGGTTTTTATCGGCACCATAGTTTTTAACCAGGTAATCGATACCATCGGCCAGGTCATCAAACTCTTTGCCTGCCGGATCTTCGAAACCTTCCATGGCAAAGTCCACACCGTAACCTGTACTGGCGCGATAGTTAAAGTAAGCCACCATATAGCCTTTGCCCGCCATCACCTGGCCCGGAGTAGAATAGCCGGTCAGCCATCCGTTGGAGTGGTGTGATTCCGGACCGCCGTGCACATATACGATCAGTGGGTATTTTTCCCCGGTTTTATATCCGACCGGTTTCATTAATAAGCCCTCGATGTTTAAACCATCGCGCGCCTCGAAGTTGATTACTTCCTGTTTACCCAAGGTGTTTTTAGACAATTCAGGATTAATATCAGTGACCTTTGTCAGCTCTCCTTTTCCTTGCCATTTGTATATATTTGACATGTCTGTAGGAGTGCTTGCACTGAAAGCCAGTGATTTAAAGCCATTGGAAATGACAGGAGTGCTAAAAATAATCCCACCTGTTTTAGCATCTAAAATCAGCTTACGCTTCTTGTTTTTAACAGCAATCGTATATAGTTTTGGATAGACGCCTTCGTGTGCCAGGTAAACTATTTCTTTGTTGTTTTTCCAGCCGCACCAACTGATATGTCCTTTGTAGTTTTGTGGTGTCAGATTAATGGTTTCGCCATTTTCGATGGTGACATTATAAACCTGACTAACAGCATGGTCGTTGATGTTCAGTGCGCCGGTGTATGTCAGGTACAAACCGTCAGGGCTAAAGTTGTAATTACCCAGTTTTCCAACATTGTTTAAGACACGTTTTACCTGTCCGGTTTCAAGATTGTAAACATGGATTTTGCGGAACATGTATTTTTGGTCGATCAGCTTTAAACCGGTGGCAGAATAGGCCAGCTGCTTTCCCTTATTGTCAAAGTTAAAATCCCATACATTAACGTCATTGGTAAGCTGTTTTTTAGCTGTTTGCTTATAGCTGTCATCTATTTTGATCAGGAAAAGGTTATCATTTTTGATATTCTCTTCATAATAGATAAAATCATAGCCTCTCTTTTTTAAGGCCTTTTCTTTTTCTGACGCCGGAGTTGTTGACAGGTATGCAAAACCTTTACCATCCGGGTTCCATTGAAAACTGTTAACGCCATTACTTTCACTGGTAACTTTGACAGCTTCCTTTTCCCCCTCCGGTAAAACAAAAATCTGGTATGCACCATCTGTTCTCATTCGAAAAGCCAGGTGTTTACCATCATGGCTCCATTGGGGCGATACACCTTTAACGCCACTATTAAAAAGCGGTGAGCTTTGATTGCTTTCTAAATCCAGCAGCATGTATTTGACATGTGAACCTCCGGGTGCCTCATTGGCAGTTCGGGGAGTGTAAACTACGTAAATCAGTTTAGAACCATCGGGGTGCATCTGCACTGTTCTGCTTGATTTAAGCTGTAGCAGTTCGTCAGGACCAAGTACATCCTGAGCAATTGTTTGTGTGCTTACTATCAGAAGCATAGCCAGGAATAACCCGGCAATAGAATATGAACGCATAATTGTATGAATTGAATGTGAAATAAAGATAGAAAGATATAGCCTGATTGGGTATGATATTAGTTAGTATCGTCGTAATTTTCTTTTGCTACAATCAAGAAGTGTAATTATAATGCGTAGATTAGTAGGTTGTTACAGAGTAATCAGATGCCTGGGTTTCCGAAAGTGTTTTGATGTCGACCAGGGCCGTGTGGCATAAACTTATCGGCTCCTGAATTAATGGTAAGCAAAAAAACATTAGTTTCGCTGAAAAATTCGCTTATGCCTTGGGAAAAAAAATGGTTTCAATTTTCTGTTTTATTGTTACTTGCTTTTATATGGGGAAGTTCGTTTATTCTGATGAAAATTGGCTTAAAGAGTTTTACCAGTGTACAAACAGCATCACTACGTATAGGTTTTGCATCACTTATTCTTTTACCATTATCAATTAAATACCTCAGGCAACTTAAGCGAAAAGACCTTCTTCCTTTATTTATAGCTGGTTTTCTGGGGAATTTTCTTCCTGCTTTTCTTTTTACCAAGGCTCAAACCCGCATTGATAGTGCTTTAGCCGGTATGTTAAACTCACTCACACCTGTTTTTACGATGATTGTTAGCCTGGTGTTTTTCAAGCTTAAGGTTAAAGGAAGACAGGTGATTGGTATTTCGCTGGGTTTGTTGGGTGCTTTAGGTCTTATTACATCAGGAAAAGATGTGGCTTTGAGTAATATTAACAGTTATGCTTTTTTTATTGTGCTGGCAACCATCTGTTATGCCTTTAACATCAATGTTGTCAAGTCATTTCTGGGACATTTATCCGGGGTAAGAATAACGGCTCTCTCTTTTTTCTTTATAGGCCCGCCTGCGATAATCTACTTTTTTATGTCCGATCTGCAAGGCATAACTGCAGGTACAGATTGGCAATGGCACTTAGCCGCTTTGGCTTTGTTAGGAATAGTAGGAACGGCTGTGGCAATGTTAATAATGAACACGCTCATAGGCTATGCATCGCCGGTTTTTGCCTCATCAGTGACCTATGTAATACCAATTTTCGCTATCTCATGGGGCTTGTTTGATGGAGAAATAATCAGTGCTTTTCACCTGCTGTTTATGGGAGTTGTGCTCCTGGGGGTTTATTTGATCAATCGTAAAAAATAAAGGCTGCCGATATTTCGACAGCCCTGTACAATGTTGGATATCTTGTCAGATACTATTTGTTTTGCTCTTTAATCAGGTTTAAAGCAGAACCTGCTTTAAACCAGGCTATTTGCTGTTCGTTATACGAATGGTTAGCAATAATGACATCCTTGGAACCATCGGCGTGTACAACTTCAATTTGTAATGGTTTACCTGGTGCAAAAGCATCCAGATCAAGGAAGTTAAAAGTATCATCTTCCATGATTTTATCATAGTCGGCTTCATTGTCAAATGTTAAGCCAAGCATACCTTGCTTTTTAAGGTTGGTCTCGTGGATACGTGCAAAACTCTTTACCAAAACAGCTCTGACACCCATGTGACGAGGCTCCATGGCAGCATGCTCACGCGATGAGCCTTCACCATAGTTGTGATCACCAACAACAATAGTAGGAATGCCTTCAGCCTTATAGTTTCGCTGTGTTACAGGTACTTCATTATATTCACCCGTTACCTGGCTTTTTACCTTATTGGTTTCATCATTAAAGAAGTTAACGGCACCAATCAACATGTTATTGGAGATATTATCCAGGTGACCGCGGAATTTCAACCATGGACCAGCCATTGAAATGTGGTCGGTTGTACATTTTCCTTTCGCCTTGATCAGCAATTTTGCTCCGCTAATATTTTTTCCATCCCATGGAGTAAAAGGTGTCAACAACTGCAGGCGCTCGCTATCTGGATTAACAACAACTTCAACACCTGAGCCATCTTCAGCTGGTGCCTGGTAACCTGCATCTTCCACATCAAAGCCCTTTGGAGGTAACTCATAACCTGTTGGCTCATCTAATTTTACTTCCTCACCTTTTTCGTTCTTAAGGGTATCAGTAATAGGGTTAAAGCCAAGATCACCGGCAATGGCCAAGGCAGTCACCAATTCTGGAGAACCAACAAAGGCATAGGTGTTAGGATTACCATCAGCACGCTTGGCAAAGTTGCGGTTGAAAGAGTGAACGATGGTATTTTTCTCTTGTTTTTCAGCACCTACACGCGCCCACATACCAATACAAGGACCACATGCATTGGCATACACTTCGCCACCCATCTGGTTAAATGTGTCAATCAGGCCGTCGCGCTCAATGGTATAGCGTACTTGTTCGGAGCCAGGTGTTATTTTAAATTCACCGGCCGCTTTAAGGTTTTTCTCGGCTGCCTGCTTTGCTATCGAAGCTGCTTTTGAAATATCTTCGTAAGATGAGTTGGTACATGAACCGATTAATCCTACTTCAACCTTTAAAGGCCAGCCATTCTTTTTAGCTTCTTCACGCATTTGGGATATGGGCGTTGCTTTGTCAGGAGTAAACGGACCGTTTAAGTGTGGCTCAAGCGTATTTAGGTCTATTTCAATTAACTGGTCAAAATAGTTTTCAGGATCAGCGTAAACCGCGGCATCGGCAGTCAGGTGTTCCTTGACTTCATTGGCAGCAGCGGCAACATCGGCACGACCGGTGGCTTCCAGGTAACGGGCCATTGATGCATCGTAACCAAATGTAGATGTTGTGGCTCCTATTTCAGCACCCATGTTACAAATCGTTCCTTTACCAGTGCAACTTAAGGACTCTGCTCCATCACCAAAATACTCAACAATGCATCCGGTTCCACCTTTTACTGTCAGCAATCCGGCAACTTTTAAGATAATATCCTTGGGAGCAGTCCAGCCATTTAACTTACCTGTTAGTTTAACACCAATAAGTTTAGGGAATTTAAGTTCCCACGGCATACCGGCCATGACATCGACGGCATCGGCACCACCAACACCAATGGCAATCATACCTAATCCACCGGCATTAACAGTATGGGAATCAGTACCGATCATCATACCACCCGGAAAGGCATAGTTTTCAAGGACCACCTGGTGAATAATACCGGCACCTGGTTTCCAGAAACCAATGCCATACTTATTTGATACTGAACTTAAAAAGTCGTAAACCTCTTTGTTGGTAAGCTCGGCTGTGGCCAAATCTTTATCAGCGCCAACCTTGGCCTGAATCAAATGATCGGCATGTACTGTAGAAGGAACTGCTGCTTTTGATTTGCCCGCCTGCATAAATTGCAACAGTGCCATTTGTGCAGTGGCATCCTGCATGGCAACTCTGTCCGGGTTAAAATTTACGTATGAGGCACCTCGTTCATACGCACTTGCCGGCAAATTATCAGCAAGGTGAGCATACAATATTTTTTCTGTTAATGTAAGCGGTTTGTTAAGCATTTGGCGAGTTTTTTCAACTTTGCCAGGTAGCTCACTATACACCTTTTTAATCATTTCAATATCAAAAGCCATTTTACTATCGGTTTAATATTATTAGTTTTGATTTACTAACGAATTATAAGGACAACAAACTTACTAAAAAACTACATAGTTATTGTCATGTTTGTAACAGTTCAAAACGCTTTTGGTTGTCTAGTTGGCAGAGGATGTAAATACTTTTACTAACTTGATGCCTGAATTTAACTATAGCCGAATCTGCCATCATGAAGTTGACATTAGTTTATGAAAATCTTCGCATTGCTCTTGGTTCTATCCGCACAAATCTTTTAAGAACCATTTTAACGATTCTTATTATTGGTATAGGACTAACAGCCTTGATTGGGATATTGACTGCTATATCATCTATTCAGGCAGCTATAAGCAATAAGTTTACGGGCATGGGAGCCAACTCCTTTACCATTGAAAACAGGGGTATAAATGTACAGATAGGCAAGCGTAAATTAAGAAATAAACGCTACGGCTCAATTACCTTCAGGGAGGCCATGCAGTTTAAGGATGAATTTGATTTTCCGGCTGTTGTTGCAGTTTCGCATACAGCGACAGGAGCTGCAACTGTTAAGCATGAATCAGATAAATCGAATCCCAATGTGATGGTGATTGGAGTAGACGAGAATTTTATGGATGTTGAGGGGCATACAATTTTGCGTGGGCGAAACTTTACACAACAAGAGATAAAGGATAACCGCTATGTCGCGGTATTAGGCAGTGCATTGGCGAAAAAAGTTTTTCCCAATAGTCAAAATCCGCTTGATAAGGTAATCGTTTCAGGAGGTGCCAAATATCGTGTTATTGGCGTTTTAGAAGAAAAAGGCGCAGGTTTTGGCTCCCAAAGCGATAACATATTACTGCTGCCGATCACGAATGTACGCCAGGTATTCAGCCGGCCTAATATGTCGTATAAAATAGTCGTAAAAGCGAACGATAGTCAGCAGGTTGATGCGGCGATCTCTGAAGCAACCGGTGTATTCAGGATTATTCGTCGTCTGACGGTTCATGATGAGGATAATTTTAATGTCAACAAAAGTGATAACCTGTCGCGCTTGTTAATTGAAAGTACAGGGCAGGTAACAATCATTGCCTTTGGAATTGGAGTGATAACATTGCTGGGAGCAGCCATTGGCCTGATGAATATTATGCTGGTTGCCGTTGCCGAGCGTACCCGGGAAATAGGTATTCGAAAAGCAATTGGAGCAAGCAGTAAAGCCATACGTAATCAGTTCTTATTTGAATCCATAATTATTGGTCAGATTGGTGGTATAGTAGGTATAGTAGTGGGTGTTATGGTCGGTAACCTTATGTCAATGGTGATGAAATCCAATTTTATTGTACCCTGGCTTTGGGTGATAGTCGGTGCTCTTGTATGCCTTGCGGTCGGTGTACTTTCGGGATTGTTACCGGCATTAAAGGCTTCTAAATTAGATCCTATTGATTCGCTTCGTTATGAATAAGCTGATTTTATTGTTCTGATTATCGTACTGAATATTAAACAAAAGTACGGTTTCTAAGTTTCTTTAATAAAACAGCTTAATGACTTGAGCTATTATTTGCTTTTGGTTTATTTAAGGTGTTAGAAACTTAAAGTGAGCAACAATGGCATTTTACCAGTTTCAACGACGTCAACTTATACAAGCATCTTTAGAAGATGTGTGGACTTTCATTGCTACCCCGTCTAACCTGAATAAGATTACCCCGCCATCAATGGGCTTTGATATTCTAACACCTGATCTACCCTCACTGATGTATGAAGGTATGATCATTCATTACCGGGTTAAACCTTTACCATTCTACAATACAGAATGGGTAACAGAAATAACCCATATCAGGCATGGAGAGTACTTTGTTGATGAGCAGCGGGTTGGTCCCTACAAATTATGGCACCATATGCACCGCTTGCAGGAAACCACCAGTGGTGTTGAAATGACAGATATCGTCAGTTATCAATTGCCGATGGGAGTGCTGGGCCGATTGGGGAACCAACTGCTTGTTAGGAATCGCCTGAATCAGATATTTGAATATCGGGAAAAAGCCATCATCAAATACTTTGCTGAATATGGTCAGTTGCACATTTAAAGTACCAAGTTATGCATTACTCAATCCTTTTATTGCTGGTTATTATGAACACAACAACTGTTAAAATGCTCCACGATTTTAATAAGAATGATGATTTATCAGCCTGGACAATTGTGAATGATGGTGTTATGGGAGGACTGTCAAAGGGCAATATTAGCATTAATGGTGAAGGACACGGGGAGTTTTCTGGTTATATATCACTTGAAAACAATGGCGGTTTTTCATCCTTGCGTACAAGGTTTGCGCCTTTAAGTGTTGTGGCTTTTCAGAAAATTATAATACGAGTTAAAGGAGATGGTAAACGTTATCAATTGAGAGTTAAAACAGATACTTACGATGCACATTCGTATATTACCTATTTTACAACTTCAGGACAATGGGAGGAAATTGAACTGGATCTTGAAACTTTTTATCCATCATTCAGAGGCAGAAAATTGGCAATGAGTAACTATCCTAAGCTTGAAATGGAAGAATTGGCATTTCTTATAGCCAACAAAAAAGAAGAAAGCTTTCTGCTTCAAATTGATTATATTCAACTGAAATAATTAGTGGTTTTATTGGCAATAGTGATATTATTCAGAAAAAATGACGATAAAAAAGTCTTTTTTTGCGCAAAAATATTGACAGGGGTGGCATTATGGCTTATACTGCGTGGTGTTTAAACCAAATCGTCATATACCCTTGTAAAGAGATAAAGCAGGTTATCATTAGTTGTTGAAGGTTTATTAATAAGTAGGACAATTTTTAAATCTTTACTTTTGGCTTAGGGAACTTAAACGGATAGAACTCGTCCAGATGCTATTGATACCTGTTTTAATTATTTTCTCTCATGCTATTTTCCTTGATTTTAAGGTTTTGATTCTGCCATGTATTTAAAAGATAAGTACATAGTCGTTACTTATTTGTTTTTTGAATGTCTCAACTAAATCAAGATCAGTAATTGTCATCATAATTTTTTACTTGTGAATTAAAAAAAAAGAGTCACCTGTAAGAGGTTGATAGGCAGTATTATGGTTTGATTTTCCAAGTGTATTCACAGACCTTACTTGCTAAAAAATGTAATCGTCTTTGCAACTTTTACAGTTTAAATACCGTAACAAAAGGAAGATGTGAAAATTCCTAAGGGGGTTAATAGTGAAGGTGGTTATACTTATTGTAAAAATTGGTAATAACAAGTGAGAGTTTGGACGGTAACTTACTTCTCACCTAACATTAACCATAATGAGAAGAATATGTATTTATCTTCTGCTACTTATGTTTTATACAACAGTAAGTGGTCAGATTGGTCGTGAATTTTGGTTTGCAGCTCCCGATGTATGGGAAGGCTGTGGTGATGAACCTGTTGTTTTAAGGGTTACTACCTTTGATGAGGCAGCGACTGTTACGATTAGTTTACCTGCCCAGGGTGGTAAGGTATTAGGCACACACACAGTAGGTGCCCACTCTCATTATGGCTTTCAGCTTAATAAGAGTGATGTCGAAAAAAGCCCGGCTAACCAGGTAAATAACAAAGGTATTTTAATAACGGCCAGTGCCGATATTGCAGCCTATTATGATGTCAGTGCTGTTGATAATCCTGACAAGTTTATCCTTAAAGAAGATAATGCTTTGGGATTTGAATTCTTTATTCCATCGCAAAATGTATATGCCAATAATTCAGAATACAGCAGTAATGCCAATGAGAAAGCTGATATTGTTGCCACCGAAGATAATACGACGGTAACCATCACCCCATCTGTAGATATTACCGGTCATTCTGCCGGTAGTTCGTTTGATATTATTCTAAACCAAGGACAGACATATTGTATTGAATGCAGGGATATCACATCAACAGGCTCTTTGGCAGGAACTCACGTCACTGCCGATAAGCGTATTGCAGTCACCATATCAGATGATGCCATTATTGAAGATATTGACAGTTTTCCCAATGATTTAATCGGAGATCAGCTGGTACCTGTTAATGTGATTGGTAATGAGTATGTGGCTATTAATACCAGTAAGGCAGCATCGAGCTATAAAAATCAAAACTCCGTTCAAAAGGTTTTTGTAACAGCCATTGAAGATAATACTCTGGTTTTTACCAATAATACCACCAAAAATACGAAAGCATTAAACAGAGGGGAGATCGCTGAATTTGATATCTCAGACCATGCCCTGTATATTTATGCCACCAAAAGAGTGTATGCCTATCAGCTTACGGGCCTTGTTAATCCAAATGCAGCAACTATTGCCAATGAAATGGGTAGTGCTATTTTACCAGCATACAGCTGTAATGGCTCCAACAGTGTTTCATTTACACGGGTTTTTAATCGCGATTTTTGGGTTAACATTATCATCAAACGCAAAGATGTCAAGAATTTTAGCTTGTATGATAATACCGGTCGTGATATAAATGTTGGCAAGTATATTAATAGCTGGCAAACAGTACCTGGGCAGGATACAGGTCAGGAAGCGTGGGTGTGCTGTGCCGTTAACTTAAATAGCTTAAGTACGGGTGTACCTTATCGTTTGGAGAATTCAACAGGTTTATTCCACTTGTGCATCCTCGATGAAAGTGACTCGGATATTTCAGGTGGTGGTGCCAGTTTCGGTTATTTCTCTTCTTATAATTCCTTTTATGCTGGTGGAGCCGGTGATAAGTGTCTGGGCGAAAATATTCAGCTGGAAGCTAAAGAAGGCATGGGATCTTATACCTGGTATTCAACTGCAACAGGCAGCCAGGTATTATCAAATGACAGAATTTTTACGGTAACAGAACCAGGTACATACTGGGTTGAGGCAGAAACTGCATTCGGAGGTTGCATTATTGCAGACACTTTGGATGTTAATTTTTTGTTTCCTGAAGTAGAGTTGGGGAATGATACCCTTGTGTGTGAAGGCGAAGTGATCGATTATGCCATAGATAATACCTATGCATCTTACTTATGGAGCAATGGTGATAGTGATGCTGAAACACAGTTTTTTGCCGATGGAACAAGCTCTGAATTGAGCGTTGTGGTTACCGATGCAATGGGGTGTACTAACAGCGATACTGTATATGTTGCCATAGCTCCCGTTCCTGATATTGTGCTCAGTGCAACAAGTGTTTGTGAAGGGACTGCCGTTATAAATACCACAGATTTTGAACGTTATGAATGGAGTTTTAACGGAGTGGTATTAAATTCCGATGAATCACAAAACTGGATTTATCCCACTCAGACCGGTACCTATTCGCTCACTGTCTGGACATCGGAAGGATGCTCGAAGACAGAAACAATTGATATAACTGTTATGGCTGCACCTGTTTTGTCTCTTGATGATCAAACAGCGTGTGAAGGCAATGTGGCAATGCTTACTGCGCCGGCCGGATATACTTCATATAACTGGAGTACAGGAGAAACAAGCCAATCAATAAGTGTTAGTTCTTCAGCAACATATACCTTGGAGGTAACTGATGCCAACGGGTGTGTTGCCAGTGATGATGTACAGGTTACCTTTTACGAGCCATTGGCTATTGATTTGGGGCCAGACCGGGAGGAGTGTGTTGGTATCTCCATCAGTATTGCGAACGAGTCAAATTACACCAATTTTAAGTGGACATTTGAACCGGACAGTAACCCGGGTACAACAGTTGATTTAAATCCTTCACCTGCTTACCAGTACGATATTCTTAACTCAACAATTGATAATAGTGGTTTGTACAGGGTTGAGGCAACAGATATTAACGGGTGTCCGGTAAGTGATGAGGTGGTGTTTACGTTTCAGACTGCAAACCCTGTTGACTTAATAATTACAGAGAACCTTTGTGCTGGAAATACTGTAGATGTAATTGCCAGCCCGGGATATGATACTTACTCGTGGACTATTGACGGGGTCGTAAGACCGGAATTCGATAACCAGAATCAAATTACAAATGTATCGTCTGAAGCTGTTTATGAAGTGATTGCCACATCGGGTACATGTCAAAAACGCAATCAGATTACCGTTGATGAACATGAACTTCCTGTAGTTACGCTTCCAGCCGTATTTTCTCTTTGCAATGGTACCTTTAAAGAGCTTAGTGTTGAATCATACAGTTCGCCTGCTTCCGCTGCTTTTGATTACTTGTACTGGAATGGAGATGACAGCAGGCGCCATAGTGATTGGCAAACGGCCAGTTTGGAAGTTAATGCTCCCGGAACATATACAGTAACTGTAGTTGATGAGTTTGGTTGTGAGGCCGCTGATCAGGTTGATGTAAGTGCTGTTGCTCCTGTCAATGTTGAACTGGGACAACCGCAGACAGCCTGTGATTATGAAAGTGTAACGCTCATTAATCCGGAGGCCGTAAATTCACAAACCTATAGCTGGTATCGTTCTTCATCATCAGGAGAAACCCTTTTGATCAATGATTCACCCCTGGATGTTGTTGAATCAGGAACCTATATCTTACGTATAGTTGATGTCAATGGGTGTGAAACATCCGATGATGTGGTGGTTAATGTCTATTCTTCACCAACAGTTGATTTAGGTGATGATGTTTGGGCTTGTGAAGATACTACCCTAAGAATTGTACCTGATGCTATGTTTGCCCGCTATGAGTGGAATGATGATCCGGTATTGGATTCTTATGAGTTACTGGTCACACAGTCGGGTACCTATAAATTGGAAGTATGGAATAATTTCGGGTGTGTGGCTGAAGATACTATTAATGTTACCCTAACTGCTGCTCCTGAGGTGAGCCTTTCAGATCAAATAGATTGTGCCGGTACTGAACACACCCTTACAGGACCATCCGGTTCATATCAGTATTTATGGAGTACTGGTGAGACAACTCAAAGTATATCTGTCGCTAATGGTCATTTTTCATTGCGTGTGACTGATGAAAATGGTTGCGTAGGCACAGGTGAGAGTTCTATTGTATGGCGTCCGGTTCCTGAAGTAGACCTTGGGCCTGACATGATTATATGCCCATCGGAATTATGGACGCTTAATGCAGGTGATGGTTATGCATCATATGACTGGCACAACGGTGAAACATCACAGTATATAACCGCCAACCTTATGGATACGGTCAATACCGTGGTGGTTACTGATGAGTTTGGATGTCAGGGCTTTGATTCGCAAACTGTAAAGCACAAGGTGGCAGCTCCTCTGGCACTGCTTAATGATACATCAATTTGCTCCCTTGAAAGCATATGGATAGATGCGGATGCAGGCTTTGATCAATATGAATGGAGTACAGGTGACATTTCACCTAATGTGGAGTTGAGTGAGGAGGGCATCTATTGGCTAAGAGCCTATGATGGTTGTGTTTGGGCTACAGATACCATGCAGCTTCTTGTTAACCCAACGCCTGTAATTGCAGCCCTTGATACAAGTGTTTATGCCCAGGTGGTTGTTTTGGCCAATGGCGGTACAATGCCTTATCAATATGCCATTAATGAGGATGATTTGCAGGAGAATAATGTGTTTTCCAACCTGTCAAATGGAGAGCATGTGTTCACCGTCGAGGATTTGAACGGCTGTATGTCTGCAGATACGATCATGCTTAATAATATACTGGATATAGAAATACCGCCGGTTTTGACCCCCAATGGAGATGGTTATAATGACACATGGGAAATTGAAGGTCTGGACAGACTGCCGGATACGATCATCAGGATTTTTGACAGGTATGGTAAGTTGTTGACTGAGTATTACGCCAGTGATCCGCCATGGGATGGCAAATATCTTGGCAAACCAGTGCCATCGGATGCCTACTGGTATGTGATACAATTGATGCCAGTCAATAAAATTTTGAAAGGTCACCTGACGATTAAGCGATAACCTTAACAGAGATATTGTGCGGAAGATTACAGTTATACTATTCTTATTATTTCTGTTTGTGAAGCCTTGTTGTTCGCAGAAATATTATCTGACAAATCAATATGTATATGATTTGTTTCAGATGAACCCTGCTGCTGCAGCTTTTCATAAAAACTGCGTTACTGCCACCGGTATTTTTCAGAAACAATGGTTCGGAACCGACCTGGCTCCTACATACCAGTTGTTTAGTTTTCAGATACCGGTAATGCAGCAGTTAGGCTCTGGAACCTATGTTTATAATGACAGAAACGGTTATTACAAGGAAATGGGTTTGCACCAGGCATTTTCCTATGAGTTACAACTTAAAAAATCTAAACGAAGGGCGATAACCTTATCATTTGGATTGGCTTTTACCTTAGAGCAAAGTTCCCTGCAAATAGAAGAGCTGATGGATCCTGACTATTTTGATCCTGTTATATCAGGAAGTAATGAAAGCGGATGGGGCTTCAATGCCAGTACTGGTATCCTGCTGAAGTATAATGATTATCATATAGGTCTTGGAGTAACGAATCTGCTGCCACAAAACAACCCGATGTATACCCATGAGGATGAGCCCAAACTCACCACAGATATGCATTTTCATGCGGGCGGTAGCTATAAGATACCTGATCGTGATTTTTACATTGAACCAACTTTTCTATATCGGCGCAACATGTATGTGGACAGTAGAATGGATGCCAATCTGAAACTTTACATGCCTACACCTGATCCTGACTGGGCATTATGGGGTCTGGTTTCGTATCGTCATACCACGGAAGAAAAGATCGGTAAATCACTAGGGATGGCACTTACCGGCGGTGTTGTATTTAAGAATGTCAGTGTTGGGCTTGAGTATCAGTTTGGTCTAACTAAAGCCCGCTCGGCTTATGGAAATACTTACCAGCTTGTTATTAATTACCGCGTATGTCGTGACAAAAGTAAAAGTGCGATCCCATGTTCTATCGAAAGACGCAATAAACGCCATAACTACAAGTTTCTGAGTTATTAACCTGATGTCGACAATTAATATCGAATTCAGGTTGTTGACACATCAGATTAGCGGTACCCCTTATAGCACACATTCCCATGTATGTTAACACCCTTTAAAGGTAAAAGCAGACCGGTTGTTTGGCCTGGCATCAAAAAAAAAGGCTCCCCGAAGGAAGCCTTTTTAATATGATTGAGGGAATCAATTATTTTACTGATTCCATGTACTCGATCAATTCACATACTTTAGCTGAGTAACCCATCTCGTTGTCATACCATGAAACAACTTTTACGAATGTGTCAGTTAAAGCGATACCTGCTTTAGCGTCGAATACTGAAGTTTGAGTTTCACCGATGAAATCGTTAGAAACAACAGCGTCTTCAGTGTATCCTAAGATACCTTTTAATTCGCCTTCAGAAGCTTCCTTCATTGCAGCGCAAATCTCATCGTAAGAAGCACCTTTTTCTAAGTTTACAGTTAAGTCAACTACTGATACATCAGGAGTTGGTACGCGGAAAGCCATACCAGTTAACTTACCATTCAACTCAGGAATTACTTTACCTACAGCTTTAGCAGCACCAGTTGATGAAGGGATGATGTTCTGACCAGCACCACGTCCACCTCTCCAGTCTTTCATAGAAGGACCGTCAACAGTTTTTTGAGTTGCAGTAGTTGCGTGAACAGTTGTCATTAAACCATCAACAATACCAAACTTGTCGTTTAATACTTTAGCGATAGGAGCTAAACAGTTAGTAGTACAAGAAGCGTTTGACACGAAAGTCATATCGTTAGTGTACTTTTTGTTGTTAACACCCATTACGAACATAGGAGTGTCGTCCTTAGAAGGAGCAGACATAACAACTTTTTTAGCACCAGCGTCGATGTGACCTTGTGCTTTTTCTTTTGTTAGGAAAAGACCAGTTGACTCAACTACATAGTCAGCGCCAACAGCACCCCATGCAATGTCAGCAGGGTTTCTTTCAGCAGTAACGCGGATTTCGTCACCGTTTACGAATAATTTACCGTCTTTTACTTCAACAGTACCGTCGAAACGACCGTGAGTTGAATCGTACTTCAACATGTAAGCCATGTAATCTACATCGATCAAATCGTTGATAGCAACAACTTGAACTGTTCCTTTAGCTACAGCCTGACGGAAAACGAAACGTCCGATACGGCCAAACCCGTTAATCCCAATCTTGATTTTTGACATTTTATTGCTTTTTTAAGAATTGTTTTAATAAGGTCTTCAAAAATGCAACGCAAAAGTAGCAAATCATAATTAAATCATCAAGAAATACGAAAATGATTTTCTTAATAAAGTTTAAAATAAGGATATGAAAACTACTGGTTGGAAAACAAGCAGATAACGGTGGGGGTATAAAACAAAAAAAAGTAACATAAAAGCGAGTGTCATACTCCTTTTATGTTACTGTAATGCTTTTCTGAACTGTATTATTTATGCTCTTTCTGAGTTGTCCACAACTTCAGTAGTACTGTAAGCCGGACAATCTTCTGTGCTTTTGCATGAACTCATCCCCAACACCATCAAAAATAAAACAGCGGCAATCAACGAAATCTTTTTCATCTTAATATCCTTTACTTTGTCTGTAAAAATAGAAGATAATTCTATATCTCCAAAATATTTTAGTATTACAACATGGTAAACGCAAAATGAGTTGAAGGGTTTCATTTATTATTGGCTACTTGGGCAAAGTATGGATATCCTACATGAATAACGTTTTTTTTTACATGAATGATACAGAATAAAAAAGCCCTGTCGAAACAGGGCTTTAAAAGAGTTTAATGTCTTTATTTTTCAGGCCAGCGGATGGTTTCATCATCTACCCACTCAGGACCGATCTGAATAGAAGAAACAGCTTCTTCATCCATCCAGATATTGATATTTTCTTTTTCGAAAACGTACAACTCCTTATCATCAAAACCATCATCACTCATTTCTTCAAGATCATACTCACCCATATCCAGCTTTTCAAGCGATGTTAGGAAGTCTGCTTTGGGCATCCCAACTTTTATGGCATCGTGCAGGATAAAGTTTTCTGTTTCAAAAGAAATTTCAACTAATTTGTAATCTTCTTCCTTGTCGAAAGACATGGAAACTCCCATTTCATCGAAATAAAGTACATTAGCTTCAGCGCCCTCGCCGTAATCTTGTACTTCCGTTTCATCAGGATCGCCTAAGAAATTAGATACTTCATGTTCTTCCATCCCGAATTTGATGCTGCCGAATCCAATGTGCGGCAAAATGGCTTTTGGTGTCATTTTATTTTATAAGTATTAAAAGTTAACGTGGTAAATATAGAAAACCCCTTTGAGATAATCTACTGTTTTTGTTAATAGAACTTTAATTAGTATTGACTATAGAAAAGGTGAGAGATGCGAGTTGAGAAGTGAGCGGCAAAAACCATACTTTTTATTGCCTGGTATGTTGTATATATTCTCAACTCTCACCCCTCAACTCTTACTTTCTTATTAACATTACTTCCACTGTGGAATGCGTCCTTTTGTATATGGAGCATTCATTTGGTCCAGTAGTTGTCGTGCTTCCGGCAGTTTAGTTTCTGCAATTATTTTTACCTTCTCCAATACAGGAGGAAACTTTTCCTTCAGTATGTCAAAACTTGTTTTGGAGGTGGTAGTGATGTCAGATGTGCTGTTAATTTGTGCCCAGATTATGCTGTTCAGACGATTCATCAATGGCATATCAGCCGGAGGAATTTCTTCCCAGCTTGCTTTGGCTTTTAGACCTCTGAAAGCAAAATAGATATCATCAAGCTCCTTTTGAATGGCTTTTAACTGAGGCAATACTTCAGCATGAGCATCAGGCAGTACCAGGGCTGTCTGTTTCATTGCAGCCACTTCCTGCTTCATTTCATTAACAAGAGCAAGTGTTCCGTTCATGGCTTTTGAAAGTTCACTCACTTCCTTTTGGAAGGCTACCATGGCCGGACGATCATTGGCCGGTAATGTGGTATTGTTTAAAGCAACCACATTAAATGATTTTGGAGCGGCTAACTGCACTGCTTCGCCATTTTTTACCTGGGCGATTTCAACAGTATATTTGCCAGGAAGAACAAAAATCCCTCCCTCTGATTTTTTGAAAGGATCAAACTCTTTGGCTTTTACAATGTCTGTACTATTGTATTGTAAATCCCAGTTAAAACGAGTAATGCCCTTTGCCGGCTTTTTAGTGAAGGTACGAACCACGCTGCCCGTTTCATCTTTAATGGTCACCAACAGATATGCCGGCAATTCTTGTTCTTCGGCTTCTAATTCTGCCCATGATGGCTGAGGGATACGTTCTCCGTTTTTAAAGAGCTCTTTTTCTTTTTTACGACGGATCTGACGTTGTGTCTTTGGAGTATCCTTCTGGTAAAAAGTAAATGTGGCGCCATATTCAGGGTTGGGTGCTCCATAATAAGTGGCTCCCTGACCGTATATTTTATCCACTTGCATAAATAATGGAGCGTCTTTTATTTCAAATAAATATGCATCCTTTTCTGTTAGTTCTTTGCTTAACTCACGAAGCGGGGCATAGTTGTCAAGGACATAAAAGCCCCTTCCGAATGTTGCCATTACAAGATCATTCTCGCGTTCCTGAATAGCCAGGTCACGAACGGCTATTGTTGGGATACCGGCTTTTAATTGTGTCCAGTTAGCTCCATCGTCAATTGAAAAGAAAATACCAAACTCGGTACCTGCAAACAAGAGCTCCTGACGCTCAGTATCCTGCTCCAGGGTATGAACAGTTCCGTTTTCAGGAAGACCATTTGTGATTGGGGTCCAGCTTTGTCCTTTATCTGTACTTTTCAGGATATAAGGCTTAAAGTCGTCACTTTTCATTCCGTCAAACGTGGCGTAGACAACGTTCTCGTCGAAACGCGATGCATAAATATCACTCACATAAGTATATTCAGGAACACCGGGGAATGATGCTATTTTACGCCATGTTTCGCCATCATCTTCGGTGACCTGAATCAGGCCGTCATCTGTACCGGCATAAATCAAGCCGGCTTTTACCGGTGATTCATCCAATGAAACAATCGTATTGTATTGTGACGTTGAAACATCCTTGGCAACAGCATCGACACTCCAGTATTTACCCATCACCGGCCAGGTGTTACGGTCTGTTTGAGCCGTTAAGTCTTCTGAAATAACTTCCCAGGTATTCCCCCTGTCGGTGCTTTTAAATACCTTGTTGGCTGCCATGTAAATGGTTGTTGGGTTGTGCTTGCTAAGAATTAAAGGAGCATTCCAGTTCCAGCGGTAGGTTTTTTCATCTTTGCGAGGTTGAGGTTTCACCATAATCTTCTCACCGCTTTTTTTATCGTATCGCACGACATTACCATACTGCCACTCGCTATACACAATATTGGGGTCAGTGGGATCAACCCTTGACCAGAAGCCATCGCCAAATACTGTTACATACCATTCACCTGATGTAACACCAAACTCGGATGTATTACGTACAGGGCCACCTTGCGTGGCATTGTCCTGGGTACCGCCATAGACATTGTAGAATGGCGCGTCATTATCAACCGTAACACGGTAGAATTGGGTAACAGGCAGGTTACTGACCTGTCTCCATGCTTTACCGTTGTCATATGTAATGTATACACCACCGTCACCACCAATCATAAAGTGTTTGTTATCCCTTGGGTCAATCCATAAGGCATGATCATCAACATGGCGGTCTTTGGTGCTTAGCCTGGTCCATGTTTTACCTCCGTCACTTGTAAGGTGAGAGAATGTTTCAACTGAATAAACTTTGTCAAACTCAACCGGGTCGCAGAATATCTCGTTGTAATACTGACCACTGGAATGGTGATCACTCATCTTACTCCATGATTCACCACGATCGCTTGTGCGAAAGAAACCGCCTGATTTATTGGCAGCCTCTACAATAAGATATAAAACATCAGGGTTTTGAGGCGAGATGGCAATGCCCATGCCACCAATATGTTCAGATGGCAATCCTTTCATGATTTTGCGCCAGTTCTGACCTGCATCAGTCGACTTGTAAACCGCTGATTCAGGACCACCACCAATTTTGGTATGAACGTGGCGACGGCGTTGTTCAGAGGTGGCATATAAAATGTCAGGGTTACGCGGATCGCAAATGATGTTGTTGATACCTGTGTTTTCACTTACGTCAAGAACTTTTGTCCAGTTCTTACCGCCATCGCTTGTTTTATATAATCCGCGCTCACCACCTGGTCCCCATGCAGAACCTTCAGCAGCCACATATACTACATCAGAATTTCTCGGATCAATCAGGATCATGCCAATCTGGCGTGATTCTTTTAAGCCCATATTTTCCCATGATTTACCACCGTCAACGGTTTTGTAAACACCATCGCCATAACCTAAAGCACGCTGGTGGTTATTTTCGCCGGTCCCTGCCCAAACCACATTGCTGTTGTTGGGATCCATGGCCAGGCAGCCTATGGAGTAGGTACCATATTTATCAAATACAGGCTCAAATGTGATGCCCTTATTGGTTGTTTTCCAGATGTTACCGCTGGCAACGGCCACATAAAATTCAGAGTGGTTGTTCGGATTAACAGCAAAATCTGCAATACGACCCGAGGTAAACGACGGACCGATGTTGCGTAGTTTTAATCCTGAAACTAATTCACTGTTAATGGCTGACTTTTCTTCGTCAGCTTCTTTGTTCTTTTTTTTCTGTCCAAAAACAGAAGCATTACCAAGTAATAATGCACTCACCAAGAGGAGAGAGGTGAGTTTTCCTAATGATCGATTTATCATCATATTATGATTTGGGGTGAAAACTTAATTGATAAAATCGAAGATAGGGAAAAAATAACTATTACTCAGCTTTTAAAAAGTGAGATAGTTAATATTTGACCGATTGCTAATCCCGCCTTAATCCTCTTCATGGTTCCCGTAACCATAGCCATAACCGTAGCCATAGCCATAGCCTTGCCCGTATCCAAAGCGATTAGGCTTAACCTTAATGCCATTAATGACTACCTTGAATGAGTTGATATTCTTCTCCTGTAAGTCGCTGAATAATTGTTTCAATTGATGTTTCCGAGAGAGGTTGTGTCGAACCACAAAGAGGTGGGTGTCAGCATAAGGCAGTAATGAAATGGCGTCTGCCACCCTGCCTATTGGGGGAGTATCAAGAACTATATAATCAAATTGTTGATGTAGTTGGTTTATTAAATCTTCTATTAATGCGCTTTTTGTTAATAACTCGGAGGCATTAAGAGGCCTGGTGCCGGCAGCTATAAAATACAGGTTTTCCTGCCCGGTTGGTTTAATTAATTCATCAATGCGGGTGTTAAAACCGGTCAGGTATTCGGTAATACCCTGACAATCGTCTGTTTGTTTGTTAAGGTATAGCTCTAATTTAGGCTTGCGAAGATCAAAATTAATTAACACTACCTTTTTGCCAGTTTGAGCGTAAGATGCAGCCAGGTTGATGGACATAAAGGTTTTCCCTTCACCCATATTACCCGATGTGGTTAAGATAACATGTTTATTATTTGTGCCGTTTTGATGCTGTATATTGGTTCTTAATGACCGGAATGATTCTGCCACAAGCGAATTAGGTCGGGCTATGACAATGGCAGGATCGTACCTTTTATTATGAATGATATGTCCCATGGCAGGATAGTCAGTTATCATCTGTATATCCTCATTGCTTTGAATACGATCATTGAAAAAAAGCAACACCCAAATAAAACCGGCAGGTATAAGTAATCCGAACGCCAGGAATTTGGAGTAGATTTTCGATGGTGGTGTACTGACCAGTTTAGCCATGTCTTCACGCGCCAGATCCAGTATTTCATGACTTGGCAAGGTGGATGCTTTAGCTATTTGTAACTCCGACTTTTTCGTTAAAAGCAAAGTGTAAAGTGTTTCGTTAATAGCGTGTCGGCGTTGAATTGAAACAATTTTTTGCTGGTGTTGAGGAAGTTGACCCAGATCACCCTGTACTTCAATCAGTTTGTTCTCAAGGGTACTGATTTCATGTCTCAGCGTAGAGGCTGACATATCAAGGGTCTCAATTATGGTGCGTTTAAGCTTTTTAATTTCAGCCCTGTTGTGGGCAAGGTGTGGAATGTCTTTTTTGGTAATGCTTTCAATATCTTCGTTTTCCATGTAGGCCGAAAATAGCTGCGACAATAATTTGCTTAATTGGGGGTTGTCGAGTTTAATTGATGTTGGCGGAACTACATTTTCCAATGAATTGTTCTCATTCAGATAACTTTGCAAATAATCGTAATAGCGCAGTTGCATATTCAACTCGGAAAGCTTGGCCTGGTAAGTGTCCAGCTTACCGTATATAGCGCTTCGTTTCACCTCCAGTTCTACGCCTCCATTGTTATCGATTACTTCCTGGATAGAAGATTCGGTATAGCTTAGAGAATCATGAACCTGTAATAACTGGTCATTGATAAAATCGATGGTACGTTCTTTGGCCTTGTTTTTCCCTTCTACATCTTTATACAGGTAGGCTTGGGTTAGTTGATTAAGAAAGGTCGCGCCAATAGCTGTATTACTGGTTTTAAATGACAGGTTTAAAATGGATGATTGCGGCTCTTCCTCAATGGAAAATTGACTGAATTGCTGCACGCATTGGTGGTGGTTAAGGAATTCGAACTTAAAGCTCTCACCCTGCGGTACTGCCCTGTCTGAAGATAGGGTAAACCTGCAGATGTCGTTACTGAACGGTTCATTTAGCTTTACGATGGTGTCTATATGAGATACAATACCTCTTCTGACGAGTTTCTCAGTATAGTAGTTATACAGTGATCCGTTTTCTGTTGTAGTTTGAATGTGCACCTGATCATTGTCCAGAAACTCGATAGTAAAAGGAGTATTGATCAGTTGAGGGTGAAATACATCGTATTCAATTCTGTAAGCAGAAAGAGGATAGATGCGCCTGGGGTTGCCATACCTGTCTTCCTTATAGGCATTGATCTCGAAATTCAGATTCCTGATCGCATTTTTAATGAATTCATAGGATTTGAGAATACCTTTCTGGTTGGCGATTTTGGTTTTTGATTTGTTGAATTCGCTCAAGCCTAAAATACTGTTAGGATCAACCTGTTCCTCATCAAGCACAAGTACTTTAGTCGATACAAGATACTCAGGCAAGGTGGTGGCATTGATGTAAAATGCCGCCAGCAGAGCTATAATGACTGAAACAGTCATTATGGGCCAGTATTTACTGGCTTTGATTATTTGCTTCAGATAGTAATCAAAGCTTGCCTGAGAGCCTGTATTCGGATTCATATTATACCATATTTTAGTATGACATCAGCATTATAATATTGATTGTTATAATGCATCGTGTTTTCAACTATCGGTATTATTTAGTTATTGCATAAATGGACAACGCAATACTTAATACACCTGCAAGAAGTGCATACGGGAATTTCTCGAATGCATATGATTTAGATGTACGGGGAGCAACATATACCACATCATCAGGCAGTAAAAAGAAGTATTCAGACTCCAATAGCTTACTGTCTGTCAAATCCAGGTTTTTAACAACTGTACCGTTAGCGCTCTTTCGTACTAATCTAACTTCATCGGCCCTGGCAAATTCCTTAAGTCCACCTGCCATACTTATGGCCTGAAGTATGGTTATTTGTTCGCGGTCAATGTTGAAGTTACCAGGTTGGTTTACTTCACCTATGATTGAAATGCTGAAATTGACCAGCTTAATTTGTACTGTAACGTCTTCAAAGTATTCTTCAACGGCTGTTTGCACCGCTGTTTGGGCCTCTTCGATAGATAAGCCTTTAACCATTACCTTGTCAATAAAAGAATATTTGACATAGCCTTGCTCATCCACTTTGTATGAGTTTAAATAAATGTACGAGTCATTCATTAACTCGGGAAAGTCAGTTCTGAAAAACTTTGAGGTCTTAACATCAGAACTGTACACTTTCATGTATAGGTTATCGCCAATGTTTATCCGGTACGAATCGCGCTGTTCATTTACAAATTCGCTATCGTAACCAGGAATCGAAATAGGTTGAATCAATTCGCTTTTCTTAAGGCTTATGCACGATGTGCCAAATAAAGCCAAACATCCCAGCACAAGTAATGTAAACCTGCGCATTGTTAATGTTTCTTTCATGATATTAGTTGTTAGTTATTGTCATTTTTATTGCCTTTGCCATATCAATTTTTTCTCCATTGAGGTAGGCGACAGGGAATGATTTAGAAATTCCGATCACTTTACATTTGCTGAGGGCCAGTTGATAGGATGGACCAACTATGATTTGGTATTTATGCCAACCGTCTTCTGTTATAATTCTTAAATTATCTCCTGGCAGAAGCAGTTGATTTTTTTCTTTTTCAGAAAGAAGGTCACGGCTTGCGGCAACCTGAACCACAAAAAGCAGTTCGTCTCGCTTAGCTGTTTTTAACTCGATGTGTTTAACTGTTTCCCAAAGATTAAGGCGTTGGTCACTTTTGTAGGCCACTAAAAATGCCTGCTTACCCGGGTATTCATTGATGGTTTGGCGTGCTGATATGTAATCAGAGCCTATGGGTACCTGGTATTTATACCAGCCGTTTTCATTGGTAATTCTGTATTCAGCTTGCGTTTTATTGACGAGATCAATTTCCGACGAAGACAGCTCTGAGCGGGCTGCTGCTATCTGAATGTAGAATACAACATCGCTTTCAATACTGGTATTGTTGACTGAAGCTCTCGTTTTTACTACAGGGGTATTGTTAGAGGTGACTGGCGGATAATCTGATGATTTCGTATTTGTTGCCTGAAGTAACTCCGGGTTTTGTTTAACAACAAGCTTGTTGGCTTCGGTACTTGTGTTTTCAGCAATAAGATCTTGTTCGTTAGTGCTTGTATTTGAAGTATACGACGCATTGATATAATTGTACCACAGTTGTGTTAACGATGTTTTAGAGTAACCAATGTTATTTTCATGAATAAAATTGTCCGTTGCCTGGTCGTTTGTTGTAGCATTCAGGTTGGCAATAGCTCTTTGCAGTCGCAGGTTTACTTTTGGGGATGTTGTGTCTGATGTTGGAGTTGCAACAACAAAGGTATCTGTGTAGTTGGTAAAGGGACTATATCCTTTAATTACAGTTGTTGATGATTCTTGTTTGGGCTGTATGGTATCTGTTACAGCTTGATTTTGCGGTGCCGGTTCCAGGGCGACCGTAGCGGTGGTGTCAACCAATTCAGGTTCGGCACCAAAAAAAACAGGCACATTTGCGCTTGTGTCAACTTCCAGAGAAGTGGTATCTCTGAGGAACGCCTCAAGATTCTTTCCATTCGCTTTTTCAGCCTTAAGGATAAGGCAATACAAAGCCAGGAAGCAACATATTGCTATTGCTTTCAAATTCATAAACACTTTATTTTCCCAACGATGTTTTGTTACGGATTGATAATTCCTTTGTTACATTAAAATTGTGATTTATTATAATTTATTAAAAGTTGGTGTCTGGAATAATAAATACTATAAATATAGTTGCAATACTAAAAAGATAGTATTATAATTGTAGTAGAATATATCAGACAGCGAATGAGCATGAAACAATTAACAAAAGCGGAAGAAGAGGTAATGCAGATCCTATGGGAGATGGGAGAGGGTATTATTAAGGATATTTTAAAGGGATTTAAAGAAAAGCAACCGGCTTACAATACAGTGGCTACTGTATTAAAGGTGTTAAAAAATAAAGAGGTGGTCGATTTTAAGAAGGTGGGAAATATCTATGTTTATTTTCCTCTTATAAGCAAGGAAGAATATTCCTCATACCAGATGAAACACCTGCTTAAGAATTATTTTGGTGGAAGTTTTGCTCGTTTGGCAGCGTTCTTTGCCAAAGATAATGATATGGATATCGAACAATTGGAAGAATTATTAAAGGAAGCCAATAACTCAAATTAAAAGCTATGGAGTTACTAACTTATTTCGCAAGGTCTTTTCTGATATTGTTTTTGTTTTTAGTCATTTATCAGTTGTTCCTGCGCAATGATGCCCATTACAAAGCGATTCGATTCTTTTTGCTGTTTGGTCTGGTGACGGCCTTGTGTTTGCCACTTGCCGAACTAAAATATACCATACTGCTTGAACCTGTTGCCAAGAGTGAATTGTTTCAGGAAGTGGAAGTTGGAGAGGCTGCGCCTGTTATGGTTGAAGAGGCCACTTCAGACTCGTTTAACTGGTATGGAGCTGTATTTTACCTTTACAGCTTCATCACTGTTATCTTTTTGCTTAGAATAATAGGGATGCTGTTTAATATGTTTAAGCTGCTCCATAATTCCCGCAAAATTGAATTCGAGGGTTCTGTTGTCTGTATTAATTCCAGGGTTGACATGCCTTTCGTATTCGGGAAATGGATTTTTATAAAGCATGAGCGCTATTTAAATTCACAACATACAGAAATCATAAATCATGAACGGGTACACCTGTATCAACAACACTGGATTGATGTGCTTGTCAGTGAGTTATTCATAGTATTTCAATGGTATAACCCGTTTGCCTGGCACTATGCGCGCCTGATAAAGCAGAATTTAGAGTTTCTGGCCGATCAGGGGGTATTGGAAAGCGGGCATAGATATGAAGATTATTTGCAGACAATTATTTGTGAAACAATGGGAGCGGAAGCGTCAGTGCTAGCCAATCACTTCCGGTTCTCCCAAAATAAACGACGATTAAAAATGATGAAAAACAACAGAAAATCCAAATGGCGACTCTTAAAGCTGCTGTTGGTACTGCCTCTGATAGGTGGTTTGCTATGGGCTTTTAGTGAGCCTGTATATGAATATCGTTCCAATCCTGAATCAATAAACGACACTTCTGTTCAGGATAAGAATGAAACTTTTATAGTTAAAGGGTATGTGTATAGTCAGATAGACACACAGTTGATTCAAAACGCTAATTCAGGAATGTGGGATGAAAATATAGTTAAGTCAGCACTTCCTGGCACCAGTATCATCCTTAAGGGCAAAACAATTGGAACAGTAGCTGATCGTGATGGACGATTTGAACTGGAACTAACTAAAGATGATGTCATTGTATTTTCTTTTGTGGGATTTGAAACCCGGGAACTTGTTCCCGAAAAGGGTAAGGAGATTAGTGTTATTCTAAAGAATTCAGCTTATGAGCTTGATCCGTCTGCTTATCGGGCCAGGTATAAAAATAAGGTGACGCCACCTCCTCCACCTCCTGTTAAGAAAGAGAAGGAGATGGTTCCTCCACCACCACCTCCTCCTCCAACGAAAGATGGAAAGCCGGTCTTTTACGTAGTTGAAGAAATGCCAAGCTACAAAGGAGGAATGGATGGTTATTTTGCTAACTTATATACGCGAATAGAACAAGAGAAAAAGGCTAAAAAGTTAAGCGGAACCGTTAAAGTTCAATTTACAGTAAGTCACAAAGGAGGTATAACTCAAACAAAAGCACTTGAGAGATGGGATGACAAAGAGGCTGCAATAGCCGTTAAAATCGTGTCAGAACTGAAAGATTGGAAACCAGGTGTTCAGCGAGGAAAACCTGTTTCAACGACTCTGGTTGTACCGGTGGAATTTAACTAATTAATACTGATTAGTATGAGGCAGTGAAAAGCAAAATTCACTGCCTTTGTTTTTTTCACTCTTTGCCCAAATATGCCCCTGGTGCTTTTCAGCAAACTCTTTGCACAAAATTAAACCCAGACCGGTGCCCTGTTCGTTTTCGGTGCCTGCTGTGCTATGGTTCTGGTCAATTACAAAGAGTTTTGGTAAATCATCGATATCAATACCCACACCGCTGTCAGCAACTGAAAAAGAGATTTCTGCTTCAGTTATTTGTGAAGTAATTGAAATTTTCCCACTGGTATTGGTGAATTTTAATGCATTGGAGATCAGGTTGCGGAAAATGGAACTAATCATATACCTGTCTGCAAAAATTATGGTACCTGTCTCAATCGTATTGCTTATTTTTATCTGCTTCTGTTTGGCAATGGCTTCAAATGCTGATAGTTCCTCCTGTAATATGCTTGTTACATCAAAATGATCAGGGCAGAAAGTCATTCGTCCTGACTGTGAACGTGACCATTCAAGCAGGTTGGTTATCAGGTTCATTGCCTGGTGGGAAGACTTTTGTATGATTTTGGCAGTATCTTCCAGGTTTTCGAAGTTTCTTCCATTTTGGGCTTCGCAAACAAGCAGGTCGCTTAAGCCAGCGATACTTGTAAAAGGGCTTTTCAGATCGTGGGCGATAATTGAGAAAAACTTGTCTTTGGTAATGTTTGATTCTTTTAAGCGCTGTTCGTTTTCTTCCAGTGCTTTAAGAGCGTTAACGCGTCGTGAAATATCATTGGCGAAAAAGGAAGCGCCAATAACTTTATTATCCCTGATTATAGGGTTCATTGACACTTCAATATAAATGATCTTGTCTCCGATATCAATTTCATCAACAAATGAGAAACGTTCGTTATTCAGGGCTCTGTCATACCTGGCTTTCCAGATTGGCTGAAGTACTTCTGGCAGTGACTTTAGGAGGTTGCTCCCTCTTTCGAGTCTGACCCCAAAACTATTATAGAACTCTCTTGTGAAAACACTGTTGGAATATAAAATCTCATAGGAGGTATTGATCGCCCATATGCTCTCAAGTGTATTCTCCATAATAGCCATCATGTTGGTGTTGTTTTCCAACAGACTCTGCTTAATGCTTTTTTGCTCTGTTATATCAACACTTAAGGCTGATACCCCAATGATCGTGTTGTTTGAAATAACCGGGTTTAATGATACCTTAAATGTATAAACAATGTTGTTGTGTTCATTATTGAATTCAAAACTTATTTGATGGCCTTTAAGTGCTGTATCATATTTTTCCTTCCAGTATGCTGCCAGTTCGGGTGAGAGTATTTTAAGGGAGTTAAGTCCTTTTTCCAGGGTAATGCCAAATGTCTCCTTGTAGGCATTTTTAAAATAATCATTAAAAATGACGTAATTATAATCACAGTCAATTGACCATATTGATGCGTCCTGGTTGTTGATTAATGCGTTGAGGTTGGAGTTTGTTTCTTCAAACTGACAATCTTCACCGTTCTTGCATTTAATGGATGGCCTATGTCCCTGATCTTTATTTATTAATCCCTCCTTTGATAACTCACTCTCGTCCATCATTCATTACCTTGGTTAGCCTCCCGGTTGTTTATACCGGAAGTTGTTGATATGGTTGTTACTATTAACAACGCTTAAGGAACGAAAAAGGTTAGGCTTTATAGCTCTTTTTTGCAGGTGCAGAGAAATAAACCAACCTAAGAATGATATAATTGCGTTGAATCTTACTTCTTTTTGTAAGCAGTTTTAAGGTTCTTCAAGATTGTGAAACCACGATCAACATCTTCGTCATTTACAATAATGGTAAATTCATTTGTTGTTGAGATGACTTCTTTGATATTAACGCCTTCCCAGGCTATGGCCTTCATAATGTGGTAATAGAAACCGGTGACCTGCACATTGTCTGCGGGCAACTTTAAGGTAATGGCCGATAACTCACCCTGTTTGAGCAGGCACTCCTCGCCGGCAAAATATTTCTCAACTAAACTTTCATAAGCTGAACTAACAACAAGGTTCGATTCAAAAACACCACGCACTAAAGTGTAAAATACATCCTGATGTGTGCTGATTTCCTGCATGACCTTTGTGTGGCTGTTAAAAATGGTATTGCTGTTTCTGAATGTATAATCTGTCAGGTTCGAACGCACTATTATATCACCCAGTGATTCCAGTAATTTTTGTAAGTTGCGGTTAAGCGAGTAATCAAGCTGCGGAGCAAGCCTGTTCAATGCCATAACTATTGCTCCCTGTTTCACCGGTTTCTCGGTCAGTTTTTCAACCATAGGTTGGATCTGGCGTGCCAGTGACGAGATATTCAACAAGCCTTCACATAAGGCTTCGATAACAAACGGCTTCACTTTTATAACCGACTCTACGGCCTGACTTACAGTTTTCATACGTTAAAGTTTTGTGCAAATATATAGAATGTTAAGATATTAACAAAGTGTTATAAAGAAGTTTTTTTTGTTGAAAAACTTTCATATGCTCATTGCAATTGATATTTTTGACACGAGAAAAGTAAGATTAACTAGTTGAATTTGACTTGTGTCAACGGAAAAGGGAAATAAAAAGGGAAAGAATTGCAGCATTATAAAGTTGAATGCATAAGCCTTTGTGTTAGTCAGGTGGTAAAATTCATTGCAGAGGATTGCCATCGTACCCATTCCCTCTGATTTGAGGCCGGTTTTTATAAATAAGAAAAAATAAACACATGAAAAACTTTGATTTAAAAGGTTCGATTGTTGCCATAGTGACACCATTTCAGGAGAATGGAGAGATTGATGTTGATGCTTTCGATCAATTGATCGACTGGCATTTGGAAAATGGAACAAATGGGCTGGTAGTATGCGGTACTACCGGTGAAACACCTGCATTAACAGGTGACGAAGATGCCTTTTTGATCGAGCGGGCTGTGAAGAGAGTTGCAGGTCGCATTCCTGTCATTGCCGGAACCGGAAGTAACTCTACACAAGAGTGTATTAAGTATTCCAGAAAAGCTGAAGCAATTGGTGTTGATGCAGTATTGGTGGTTGGGCCATATTACAATAAGCCAACTGAAAAAGGAATGTATATGCATTTTGCCACTGTAGCCGAAGCTATTGATGTGCCAATTATACTGTATAACGTTCCGGGAAGAACAGGTTCAAAAATATCAGTTGACAATGCTATCAAATTAGCCAATGACTTCGACAATATTATTGGTATTAAAGAAGCATCAGGCGACCTGGCATTGTTTGTTGATTTGGTTGCGCGACGCCCTGAAGGGTTTGTGATATATAGCGGGGACGACTTTTTGGCTTCATCAGCTAACCTGCTTGGTGCTGATGGTTGTATATCTGTTATTGCCAATGTTATTCCAAACGCATTTGCTCAATTAATGAAAGCGTCGCTGGAAGGTGATGTTGCAACTGTGAATGATATTTTTTACAAGTACCGCGTGTTGATGGATCTGATGTTTATTGAGTCAAATCCGATTCCTGTAAAAACAGCATTGGCTGAAATGGGCAGGGTAAAAGAAGTATTTCGCTCGCCAATGTGTTCAATGGAAGATGTGACGAAGCGAAGCCTGCTAAACGAATTAAGAAAACTAAATATTATATAGATAATTTAGTTGTTGTTGGATTGGATAAAAAAGAGTGTTTCAACGGAAACACTCTTTTTTTATGTCAATGCTCAATTTCTGGCGGCTTTATAAGGAATAACAGGTATTTTTTCGGGTCAAGGCTAAATGGACTGTATTGGTAATTTGTCGAATTGTTTAATCGTCGAATAGATTTGAGCATGGCCGTCTATTGTTCAGAAAGACATCTGATCTTGCATTGGCAGCATCTTACATGGGATGTGTCTTATGGTCCAATGTGAAAATATGCCGAACGCGCAACTCAAACCAGCCTCACATATATCGAGTGATACCTTTGGTCTTTATGTAACGGCAATCAACGCACCGGCTTGTTACTTAACAATAATCACATTCATGTATAGGCGATATAAGTCCGTTTACACTTTCTTTCTTTAAATTATCTTCTTTAATTTTCTGTAAAAATATGGTGTCGCTTCGGAAAAATTGCAGGATGGCTTCGGTAAATGCAAGGGGTGGCTTCGGTAATTCTTCGACCCTCCTTCGGTATTTCTTCGGTACCGCTTCGGATCAACCTCGCTCCTGGCGAGGTTGATCCCGAATAAGACCCCTACCAGACTGCAGGTAGGTACGCTTGTGACAAAAAGAAGAAAGTGAGTTATTGGCTGATATTTTGATAAACAGACAAAGTGAGTTCAGGGCCTTATTTCAGTATAAGGCTTGCCGATGCTATGTTTAGTCTGAAGCAGTCAGGGACGTTTTCGTTCTTATTCGTTTGTTTGCCTGATAATGGAATGGCGTAGTTTATTTAGTGCTTAAAGTAATAATCCGGGATAAATGGCGGTGGATAAGTATTCGGTGTTAATGCCGGGTTAAGTCATGGATTTGTCGTGATTAATTTTTTACATTTGGTGCTCAATAAAAATAATCCACACCATGATAGATGTTTTAAAAGACCACAGGACAATACGTAAATACGCAGAGCAGGAAATTGAAGCCTCTGTGTTGAATGAGATATTGGAAGCCGGAATAAGGGCTTCAACAACGGGAAACATGCAAGTTTACAGCATTGTTGTTACCCGGGATGAAGCAATGAAAGAAAAATTGGCCCCTTGTCATTTTAACCAGCCAATGGTTAAGCAGGCACCGGTAACATTAACTTTTTGTGCCGATTTTAACCGTTTTAACAAGTGGTGTAAGCAAAATAATGCGGAGCCTGGCTATGATAATTTCCTGTCGTTTGTAACAGCGGCTATCGATGCATTACTTGTAGCCCAAAATGTTTGCGTTGCTGCCGAAGCAAAAGGCTTGGGAATATGCTATTTAGGTACTACAACCTATTTGGCTGATAAAATCATTGATGTGCTTGAATTGCCAGCAGGAGTTGTACCGGTAACAACGGTTACCATTGGTTATCCGGATGAGGATCCGAAACAGGCGGATCGCTTACCGCTTGAAGCTGTCGTGCACAATGAGACTTATAAAGATTATTCAGCGGAGCGTATCAATGATTTATATTCAGAAAAAGAAAACTTAGAGGAAAATAAGGCCTTTGTTGCTGAAAACAGTAAGGAATCCCTGGCGCAGGTGTTTACTGATGTAAGGTATAAAAAAGCGGATAATGAGCATTTTAGTGCTGCATTATTAAAGGTGTTGAAAGATCAGGGATTTATGTAACAAAATATAATATAAGACAGGAACAGGCAAGCATTTAGTTGCTTGCCTGTTTTTTTTGTCCATTGGTCAAAAATACCTTGCCACATGTGAGGATTCGGTTGTAAATTCTATAGAAAAAACATGAAAAACTTAGTGTGTTTAATGGTGTTGAGCCTATTTATTTCATGTGCATATGCTCAAACAGTAGAAGAAATTCTATCGAAGTATACCGAGGAAAACGGGCAAATGTATCTTCAGCCTTTTGCCGATGCTTTTTCAGCGGATTTTAACAGCGGATTGTTCCACAATGCCAAGGTTAATAAAAAGGGATTTAGTATTTATATTGGTGTTGTCGCGCAGGTTGCTACTATTCCCAATAGTGCCAAATATTTTCAGGCTTATACCGATAGCGATCTGTTTCCTCAGCAAGGACCTTATAAGGTTCCATCAGTATTTGGACCGACAGAAGGTGTAAGTGTGCCGATTGAAGGAACCGGAGGAATGTATGAATACGTATTTCCCGGAGGATTTGATGTAGATTACCTGCCTCTGGCCATGCCGCAGATAACGGTCGGTTCACTGTTTGGTACCGATTTTACAGCCCGATACATTACACTTGATGTTGATGATTATGGCAAGATAGATGTGTTTGGTTGGGGTGTACGCCACAGTATCGATCAGTACATTACAGCACTGCCCGTTGCTTTGTCGGTGGGCTACTATAACCAATCTTTTAAAGTTGGTGATTACATGGATGCCAAGACGAATGTGGTCAACCTGCAAACAAGTATTTCCATCCCGGTTATAACGTTTTATGGCGGTTTGGGATATGAAACGAGTAAGGTTGATGTGCAGTATGTTTATGAAGGTTCTGATATTTCCGGATTAAGCGAGCCGGGTGATGAGATCAGGTTTGAGCTTGAAGGAGCCAATACCATCCGAGGAACCATAGGTTTGTGTTTCAACTTTGGTCCGGTAAAAGTTCATGGTGATTATAATATGGCGAAGCAAAATACTTTTGCCGTTGGTTTAGGAATAGGTATTAACGAAAACTAGAAAGCAATGAAAAAGTTAATGATATTGATGCTGCTTATAATGGCTTGGGGGTGTGAGGAAAAAGATATTTTGCTTTATCCTACCATAGAAGAGAGTGGTGTATTTAGTATAACTACTTCCGGTTTTGAAGAGAAGGTGGTGATACCTGTTAGTGAAATCAATGATGCCATTTATGATGTGAGTGATGGTTCATCTATTAATGAGATTATATTGGAGGCCATTTGGGTTGAAGTTACACCCAAACAAGGCAATACTGCCACCAGGGTAAGTATGGACTTATCCATTCAATCGTGGAGTACAAAGGAATTTATAGGAGTGGTTGAAGGCTTTGAAGTGACTATTGGAGATGAGCCAATGAAAGTAGCGGTTGTGAAAGGCTTGCAAGAAGCCGGAGTTAATGAATTGAAACTACAGTTGAATGAAATAGCAAAAGGCAACGGCTGGCAGGATGTTGTATTTGAAACAGAAGGAGTGGTTACTCCACCGGATGGTGTTATCAACGTAGATATTGAGGTGTTTGTAAGAGGAACGCTTGTGTATGCTGAAACCATTTAAATGCTGCGCCTTAAAGCATAAGGAAGTGAGTGTTAAGCTCACTTTTTTTATGCGTATACGCAACCCAAAGGTCCGATTTTTAGTCTGGTTCTGTAAAGACTTTATTATGAATACTTTTAAAAGCCTGACTCTTTTCTTTCTTTTTTATGTCGCTATAGCGTGTTCCGACTCCCATGAACCGGAAACATACAGATCTATTAATCTTGACCTAAAATCCCAGGAAGCGGTTGAAGCTTCTAATCAGTTTGGATTTAACCTGTTTGGTATCTTATCAAAAGAGACGAATGAAAATCTGATGATTTCGCCATTAAGTATATCGCAGGCCTTATGTATGGTCTCAAATGGAGCAAATGGTTCAACTTTTAATGAAATGACATCGGCACTCAGTTTTCCGGATTATCAAATTGGTGAATTAAATGATGCAAACCAAACTATCAGGGACGAGCTGCTTGGTGCGGACTCAAAAGTTACGATGGATATTGCCAACTCAATCTGGTATCGTGATAGTTATCCAATATCTGCCGACTTCGTTTCTTCGAATCAGGTTTATTATGATGCAGATGTTAAAGCACTTGATTTTTCTGACGGCGCCAGGGCAAAAGAGATTATTAATGATTGGGTGAATAGTAAAACAAAGGGACGGATTGAAGAAATAGTTGAAGAAATAAATGATGCACATATGATGTTCCTGATTAATGCTATCTATTTTAAAGGAAGGTGGACTTATCGTTTTGACAAAGAGAATACGAAGGATGATGCATTCTTTCTGATGGATGGTTCAACGATCCATGTTCCAAGTATGAGTGTTGAAGCTGATCTCGGTTATTATTCAGGGGCTGCAGGTAAATGTGTGTCAATTCCGTATGGTAATGGTCATTTTGAGATGGTAATTGCTATGCCAAATAATGGTGAGGGGCTCGCGCAATTTGTTGATAATTTGAATGATGCTCAATGGAAAGAAATGACTGATAACATGGTTGAAAGGGGGGTGGCATTGTCATTGCCAAAGTTTTCATTTGCCAGTAAACAGCAATTAAACGATCCATTAATTGCTTTGGGTATGTCAACGGCTTTCTCTGATAGGGCTGATTTTAGTCTTATGAACGAAAATGGAATATCAGATCTAAAGATCAGTAAAGTATTACACAAAAGCTTTGTAGAGGTTAATGAAGAAGGGACAGAAGCAGCTGCTGTTACAAGCGTTAGTATGGAGCTTACCTCTATTGGAGGTGAAGGAGCATCAATTATATTCAATGTTAACCAACCTTTTGTTTTTGCCATTCGTGAAAAAGACACAGGAGTCATTCTGTTTTTAGGGCAGGTCTATCAGCCAGAGGCTGCGAACTGAAACTTAAAGTGAAGAGCCATGTTGAGAGAATCATCTTACTCTATAGCTTTGACTTGAAATTTAAATGAATGGCTAAATCTTTCAGATCCTTCAATACTGTTGGATGCAGGTTTATGCCATTTGTTAATCTATCTGATTCAATGCGTCTTTCCTGATCACCGGGAATCTCAACCCTTGGTTGTCCATCAATGTTTTGAGCACTCCTGAAGGTTCTGATCCAGTTGTCCATATGTGTTTTAAACTCCCCGGCGGGTCTGAAGGCATCAATGCGAACGGCACCAATAAAATGGCCGATGCCTTCACCTACAGGATTGGGGGGTGGTGACAAGAAAGATACAAATGGAGGTACCCAGGGGCCATAATTGGCTCCTGATAAAACAGCCGAGAATATATCCACCCAGGCGCCCAGGCAATACCCCTTGTGTGAACCATGTTCCCTGTCAGAACCTAATGGTAACATGGCACCCCCGTTTTTAAGGGCCCTGTTATCGTTTGTTGTGTTTCCTTCTTTTGTTTGTGCCCAGCCTTCAGGAATATTTTTGTTTAAACGTTCGTTAACTTCAAGCTTGCCATTGGCAGCAGGCGTGGTTGCCATATCCATAACGAAAGGTGGTTCATGCAGTGCGGGTATAGCTACGGCAATGGGATTGGTACCCAGCATTCGATCTTTTGAAAAAGTTGGAGCAACCAAAGCACTGGCGTTGGTCATGCTAATGCCAATCATATCATGTTTCAGAGCTTTCATGGCATGATAACCTGCAATGCCAAAGTGATTGGAGTTTTTGACAGCCACCCATCCGGTACCAACATTTTGGGCTTTTTCAATGGCTATATCCATGGCATGTTGCGCTACGATCAAGCCGGCTCCCAGATCGCCATTAACAACAGCTGTGCTTGGCGTTTCATGCTCAATGCGAATATTGGGCTGCATATTAAGGCGTTGTTGCTGCCAAAGTCTGATATAGCCGGAGAGGCGGGCGACACCATGGGAGTCCACACCTCTTAAATCGGCCGCAATAAGTGCTTCGGAAGCCAATGAAGCATGTTTTTCACTGGCTCCCGCTGCTCTGAAAGTATTGTAGACAAAATTCTTTAGCTCTTTGGCTGTATATACCATTTCTATCCTTCTCTGTGATTATATACCGCACTGGCCTGTGCTGAAGGCATTATCAGCATATCGTTAATGTTAACATGGGGTGGACGTGTGACCATGAATTCAATTGCATCAGCGATATCTTCGGCATAAAGTGGGATCAGACCTTTGTATACATTGTCTGCTTTTTCCTTATCACCATGATAGCGAACAATGGAGAATTCTGTTTCTACCATACCCGGAGAAACTGATGAAACCTTAATGTTGTATGGTAGCAGGTCAATGCGCATTCCTTTGGTAATGGCTTCTACTGCATGCTTGGTGGCACAATATACATTGCCATTGGCATAGGTTTCTTTACCGGCAATTGATGAAACATTAACGATATGTCCTTGCTTGCGTTCCATCATACCTGGGATAATCTTTTTCGAAAGGTACAAAAGACCTTTGATGTTGGTGTCAATCATTTGTTCCCAGTCACTCCACAAACCATCTTGAATGGGGTCGGCACCGGCTGCCAGGCCTGCGTTGTTAACCAGTACATCAATGTTTGTCCAGTTATCTTTTATGGCAGTAATAGCTGAATCAACGGCATCGGTATTTCTGATATCAAAAACAAGAGGCAGGACCTGTATGTTGTTGGCTTCCAATTCAGCTTTTAATGCGGTCAGCTTCTCTTCTCTTCGCCCTGTGATGATGAGGTTAAATCCTATTTTAGCCAGTTTTACTGCTGTGGCTTTACCAATGCCGGATGTGGCTCCGGTAACCATTGCTATTTTATTCATAGATGCGTGTTTTTATATTATTCCTCAATTAAAATCGAAAGTTCGCGTAATATATTTCGACGTTTCTCAAGTGTTCCGTTTAAATGTTTTTTTCCGTTTGGCGTTTGAGTTATTTTTTATACTTTCAACATATAATATCCTTAAGCCTGAAACCTTACAAATGTATACTAAATTGTTTCTGTAGAAAAGGACAATTCTAAAATGCTGAACTATGAGTACAACTTTACCTACAATAGAAGAAGCGGCGAAGTTAGAGTTAACTTCAGAGGAATTTGAAAAGATAAAAGAACTCTTGAATCGCCATCCAAATTCCCTTGAATTGCAATTGTTTTCCCGATTATGGTCAGAACATGCCACCTATAAAAACTCTATAAAGTGGTTGCGTACATTGCCAACTAAGGGAGATCACGTTTTGGTTGAAGCCGGTGATGAAAATGCAGGTGTAATTGATCTGGGAGATGGTAAGGCTTGTGTTTTCAAGGTTGAATCACATAACAGTCCTTGCGCTATTCAGCCTCGATTAGGAGCCCTTACAGGTCTAAGGGTAGTTATGCGTGATATTTTCTCGATGGGAGCAAAGCCCACCGCGTTTTTAAGTTCATTGCGTTTTGGTGATGGCAAACGAGATACGGCCCGATGGTTGTTTGAAGAGGTGGCAGAAGGTATATGCGAATACGAGCGTGGAGCTGAGGTGCCTATAGTAGGAGGTGAAACATTCTTCTCAAGAGGTTACAATACAACCCCTATCATAAATAATATGGCCATTGGAGTTGTGCCAAAAGATAAATTGTTATCGGGTGAGGCCAAAGGAAATGGTAATATGGTTTTGATCATTGGTGCACGCACCGGAAAAGATGGTGTTGATACTGATGTTTTCGAAACAGATCTACTGGCTGAAATTGATTCGCCGCCTGTTTCGATTGATCAAATGATGGATGTATCCATCGAAAAAGAGTTGCAGGAGGCTATTTATCAGATTGCCGAAAAGATTACCGTTGTTGGTGTTCAGTCAATAGGCACACAAGGTGTTGTAGGTGCGGCTATTGATATGGCCAATCGTGGTAAATCGGGTATAAGTCTTAATGTGGACCAGGTTCCGCTAAGACAGGACAATTTAAAGGCCATGGATGTGCTGTTGTCTCAAACATGGGGGCGTGTATTGCTATGTATCTCGCCGGATGATTTAAATACCGTAAAAACAATTTTGGAGCCTTTACAGGTTGCTATGGCTGTTGTTGGTGAGGTTAACAATGACGACAAGATAAGTTGTTATGATAATGGAGATTTGCTGGCTGAAGTACCGGTTGGAATCGCCATGCTGGGAGAGTTGGCCCCTGAATATGAGCGTGAAGTGGAAGAGGCTGTTGCCCAATCACCTGACATTAACCTGGATATTTACGATGAACCAGATCAGTATACTGATGTTGTGAAAAGGATGTTGTCGAATCTGAATGTTACTTCTAAAAGTTGGCTGACCAATAAATTCAGTAAGCCGGCCAATTCGGAGAGTGAAAATACCGATTATCCTTCTGATGCCGCATTTATCTGCATTGATGGCTCGGATAAATCATTGGCAGCAACGATGGATTGTAACTCTCGTTATATGAAGTCAGATGCCTATGTGGGAGCTCAGATTGCAGTAGCCGAAGCAGCGCGTAATATAGTTTGTGCAGGAGGAAAACCATTGGCATTATCAGACTGCCTGAACTTTGGTAATCCGTATGATCCAAAAGTGTACAAAACATTTGTTGATTCTGTAAAAGGAATCACCAAGGCATGTAACGATTTTGAGGTGCCTGTGGTAAGCGGGAATGTCAGTTTTTATAATCAGCGTTCCGAGAATGGGCATTTGAAACCAATTACACCAACACCGGTGATTGGCATGGTGGGTATTGTTAATGATAAAAATAACCACAGTACTTTATCCTTCCGTCACAAAGGGGATATGATATTCCTTGTCGGGCGATCAAGAAATGATGTTAACTCATCGGAATATGCCAGCAGTATATTGAACATTAAAAAATCGGCAGCACCCTATTATGATGCTCAGGAGGAAAAGGAACTGCAAGCCGCTGTTTCTGAAATAATTCAGCAAAATTTGGTTCGTTCGGTACATGATGTGTCAAACGGAGGCTTGTTTTTTAGTTTATTGGAATCGGGAATACCAATGGAATTTGGCTTTGATATAACCTCAGATGCCGAAATCAGGAAAGAGGCTTTCCTGTTTGGTGAATCCCAAAGTAGGGTCGTGGTTTCAGTGTCGCCTGAAAAGCAGGATGATTTTGTTGATTTTATGATGAGCACAAAGGTACCATTCTCGATATTGGGTCATGTTACCAAAGGAGAGATCAGGATTGATGATGAATCGTATGGCTATATTGATGAGCTGAAACAGGCTTTTGAACAAAAGTTGGAAGTCTGGGTTGAAGGAGAATAAAATTTACACACAAAATAATCTATGAAGTCTAAATTAAGAACTCTGCTGCTTTTTATAGCAGTGATCTCAACAGCTTCACTGGTGGCCTGGGTGGGTGCCGATGAAGCAGATGTTGTTAAAGTTGGAGATGTTGCGCCTGATTTTACTGTTATTACACCCGATGGCCATGTATCGACAGCTGATTTGAAAGGTAAAGTTGTATTGATCAATTTTTTTGCAACATGGTGTGGCCCATGTATCAAGGAATTACCGGTACTGGAAAAAGAGGTTTGGAAGCCATTTAAAGACAATAAAGATTTTGTTCTTTTGGTGATAGGGCGTGAGCATACACCAGAGGAATTGCAGAAATTTGCTAAGGAGAAGGGATTTGAGTTACCTTTTTGTCCTGATGAAGGTCGTAAGATATTCAGTCAATTTGCCAAACAAAGCATTCCGCGCAATTATATAATCAATAAGGGTGGAAAGATTGTATATGCCTCGAAGGGCTATAGCCATGAGGAGTTTGAGCATATGATTGATGTTTTAAAGAGACAGTTGTAAAAAAATAATAAAAGTATACTCAGAGAGGATGTTTATTATGGCATCCTCTTTTTGTTTCATGAGGAAAATCCTTGCTTTTTTATACTTTTGACGGAAAATAGATAGAGATGACGGTTAAACCATATACAGCAGAAGGCTCCAAAAAAACGCAGGTAGCTGGAATGTTTAATAATATTGCTCCTAAATATGATTTCCTAAACCACTTTCTTTCATTGGGGATTGATAAAATCTGGCGGAAAAGAGCCATTAACCTGTTGAAAGGAATTAATGAGCCTGTGATCCTGGATGTTGCAACAGGAACGGGAGATTTAGCCTTGGAAGCTAATAGACGCCTGGGGTGTAAGGTTGTTGGAGTTGATATTTCAGTTGAGATGCTTAAGGTTGCTGAAGAAAAGATCAGGAAGCGTGGTTTAAGCGATTTGATTTCCGTTCAGGAAGGTGATTCAGAGAATCTGCCATTTGAAGACGATAGTTTTGATGCCGTTATGGTGGCTTTTGGAGTGCGAAACTTTGAAAATTTAAACAAGGGCTTAACAGACATGGCGCGAACTCTTAAGGCAGGTGGAAAGATGGTTGTATTGGAATTTTCAAAACCTTCTTACTTCCCTTTTAAGCAGCTGTATATGTTCTATTTTCGATATATTTTGCCATGGCTGGGAGGAGTGATTTCAAAAGATAAGGCGGCTTATACCTATTTGCCTGAATCAGTTCTTACTTTTCCTGACGGGCAGCGTTTTGACGATGAATTGCTAAAAGCAGGTATGACACCATTGAAGCGCTATAAGCAGACCATGGGAATCGCTACAATTTATTTGTCAGAAAAGAAAGCGCAATAAAAAACAATTTTGTCAGTTATAATGTAAAGTCATTTTGCATCCATTGAAAAAGTTAATATTTACCATATTCTTGTTAGTTCAGATTAGTGCTGTTTTTTCTCAAGGTAAAAACAGTAGAATAGCTAATCTTCGCTCTTTTGACGAACGACCATTGCATTTTGGTTTTTTGATTGGTATTAATACCATGGATTTTCGTGTTTACAATACGGGAGTACCGGTTAATGATAATAATGAAATACTGTATGCTGATGTCGTTGACCTGACACCGGGTTTGAATATCGGTATTGTTTCCAGTTATAAGCTAACGAGTGATTTAAACTTACGTTTCCTGCCTGGTATTAGTTTTGGGCAACGCAATATGAGTTATATCCGTTATGATGAAAATGGTTTGGAGACCGGAGAACGGAAAACCTTTAAGATAAAATCCACTTACCTGGAATTTCCGTTGCTGCTTAAATATAATGCATTCAGAATGCACAATGCGAAACCGTACCTGGTAGGAGGTTTCAATGTACGCTATGACCTGGCAAAAGACAAGCAGGAAGTATTGTTGCTTAATTCGCTGGATGGTTATCTTGAGTTTGGAGCAGGATTTGATTTCTACCTGACTTACTTCCGTTTGTCTGTTGAAGCTAAAATGTCAATTGGATTGGCAGATATGCTCAACGCCAGCGGACCAAATGAACCAACTCCCGCAGAGATGGAGTATACCAAGGCGCTTGATAAGCTTAATTCGCGAATATTTTGCCTGACCTTCTATTTTGAATAATTTCAATTACTTTTGCGTCTTAATTGACTCATTTCTTATGGTGAGTCCTAATAAATTGCATCAATGAAGCGCGAAATAGTTCTACGTTTATCACCCAAAGAGGCTGCAGATAATAGTATTATAAAGAATCTGGTAGCTAAAAAAATGAAGGTTGCTCCTAATAAGGTGACCCACTTTCGTGTTGTTAAGCGATCTATTGATGCAAGACAAAAGACAGTATTGGTTCAGTTGCATATTGAGGCCTATGCCAACGCTAAACCGCCCAGGTTAGAACCTGTGAAATTTGAGTATCCTGATGTGACGAGCGGAGCTGAAGTTGTAATTGTAGGAGCCGGCCCGGGTGGATATTTTGCTGCTTTGCGACTGATTGAGCTTGGACTTCGCCCTATTGTGCTGGAGCGTGGCAGGGGTGTGAATGAGCGTAAAAAAGACCTGGCATTACTGAATCGCAATGAGTCGGTCAATACAGAATCGAACTATGCTTTTGGAGAAGGAGGAGCCGGAACATTCTCAGATGGGAAACTGTATACCAGGAGTACTAAAAGGGGTGATTTTAAAAAGGTGCTGGAGGTTTTTAACTTTCACGGGGCAAGCGATGAGATCTTAATTGATGCGCACCCGCACATTGGCACCGATAAACTTCCGGAAGTTATAAAGGCAATGCGTCAATCCATCATTGAAGCAGGTGGTGAAGTACATTTTGATACAAAGGTTACAAACCTGATCCTGGAAGATAATCGTATTACTGGTGTTGAGGTGGAATCGGGTGACAAGGTATTGGGGCAGGCTGTTGTTCTGGCAACCGGTCATTCGGCCCGCGATATTTATTATATGCTGGACGAGAACCAGGTCGAATTGGAAGCCAAGACATGGGCCATGGGTGTCCGCGTTGAGCATCCGCAAGAGTTAATTGACCAGATACAATACCATAGTCCCAAAGGGCGCGGAGAATATTTGCCGGCTGCAACATACAGTTTGTCTTGTCAGATGGAAAACCGGGGTGTTTATTCTTTTTGTATGTGCCCGGGTGGTTTTATTGTGCCTGCTATGACCGATGCTGATGAGATGGTTGTGAATGGCATGTCCCCTTCCAAGCGTAATTCACCATGGGCCAATTCGGGTATGGTTGTGGAAATAAAGCCTGAAGATATTGGAGAATTTCAGAATAAAGGCGTTTTAGGAGGTCTGGAATATCAGAAAGAATTGGAAAGGCTGGCATTTGTTAACGGAGGGCAGGGAGTTGTTGCTCCGGCCCAGTCTTTAGCTGATTTTGTAGATGGCAAGTTGTCATTTGATCTGCCCGAGTGTTCATATGTGCCTGGTTTGGTAGCTTCTCCTTTGCATTTTTGGCTACCTGAGAATATTAGTATGAGATTAAGAAAAGGCTTTGAATATTTTGACAGGCGTGCACGTGGTTTTGTTACTAATGAAGCCCTGGTTGTGGGTGTTGAAAGCCGCACATCTTCGCCAGTACGTATCCCCCGTGATAGAGTTACATTTCAGCACGTTCAGGTGAGCGGTCTTTATCCATGTGGAGAAGGTGCAGGTTATGCCGGTGGGATCGCTTCTTCAGCTATTGATGGAGAACGCTGTGCAGAAAAAGCCTGGGAGTTTATTACGGGGAAGAATATCGCTGATCAGTCATAGCCTCCTAGTTGTTTTGTCTTCTGAATTCGGCACATGTAATTGCAGTAGCAACAGAAACGTTTAAAGATTCGGAAGTTGGCTCATTGGCCGGGAAAGGAGGTATGTATAGTCGTTGGTTAATAAACTGTTCAACTTCTTTGGATATTCCTTTTCCCTCGTTACCCATAATGATCAATCCTTTTGACGACAGTTCTTTGTTATAAAGATTGTCACCGTCAAGAAAAGTACCATAAACAGGTAGCCCGAGTTGCGAATAGGAGCTAAGAAAATCTGATGAGTCAGAATAATGAACATTGACCCGGCTGATCGCTCCCATGGTTGACTGTATTGTTTTGGGGTTGTAAATATCAGCGCAATTGCTTGAGCAGATAATTGTTTTTATACCAAACCAGTCAGCCAATCGAACAATCGTTCCCAGGTTACCCGGATCTTGCACTTCATCGAGGAAAATGCATAACTGATCATTCAGCTGTTTGATATCAAGTTCAACTTTTTGTTGCTTAAACACAGCAATGACATCAGGTGGGCTTTTAAGTGCACTAACCTTTTTGATTTCGTCATGCTTTGACTCTATTACTTCGCAATTACCGGGTATAAGTGCTTTGTTTGCATCAAGCCATTGTGAGGTTCCAATGATGATTGATGTTAAGCACTTGCTGCTAAGTAAGTCGCTTACCAACTTATGGCCTTCAGCAACGAAAAGTTCATTTTGCTCGCGTATCTTTTTTCTGTTTAATGACAAAATGAATTTCTGTTTGTTTTTACTTAGCATATTTAGAGGTGTTAGAATATAGAATTGCGTTTATGTTGTACAAAGTTATATCTTATCGTGCTAATTAAATATCTTTATGGCAAATTAACGGGATTCATCGTAAAAACTTCTGTTTTTATATCGGTTTTAATAGCATGGGGAATAGGATAAAAGTATTCGTTGGGGTAATGTTGGCTTTCGTGGCTTTTGGCTGTCGAACAACCAAATATGTGCCTGATGATGCCTATTTACTGAATAAGATTGAAATAGAAAACGAAGCAAAAGATCTTTCAAAGGAAGAGTTGCGCTATTATGTACGTCAGCGGGAGAATGTTAAGATCCTTGGTTTTTGGCGTTTTCATTTGGGTCTTTATAACTTATCGGGACGGGATAATACCAAGGGATTTAATAAGTGGTTGCAGCGCATTGGTGAGGAGCCGGTTCTGTATGATGAGTTGTTAAAGCAAAAGTCCAATGAACAACTTCGCCTCTACCTGAAGAATAAGGGGTATTATCATGCTGAAATTACGGATACAATGATGGTTGTACGTAAGAAGAAGGCCAAAGTAAAGTATACCATTAAAGCAGGTGAGCGTTATAGTGTTAACAAAGTTGCCTATAGGATTGAGGATGATTCTATCAAGCCATATGTATTGGGAGATACGATTAATTCGTTGTTGAAGAACGGAGTTCCGTTTGATGCGGATTTACACGATAAAGAGCGTTCCCGTATTACCCGTCAAATGCGAAACAATGGATATTACGGATTTCGTAAGGAGTTTATCTATTTTCTGGCTGATAGTACCATCGGTAATTACAAGGTGAATGATTCGCTGGTTGTGGTCAAGGACAGGCTTCAGATGGCAGGTCGCGAGGATTCCATAATTAACCATCGTAAATACCGGATAAAGGACGTTTACTTTTTGGTTGGATATGAGCCGCAGAGAGCTGTGAGGGAAGGCGCCTCCTATCTTAGTAGTTTCGATAGCCTGGAATACGAGCAATGTAAGATACTTTATGGGGAGAACCTGAATTTTAGAGCTGATGTGTTGATCAATTCCAATTATATATTTCCCGGCGACCTGTATAATGTGGATTTGGTTGAAAAAACACAATTGCTGTTGGCGGAATTACAACTGTTCCGATTCGTAAATATTCGTTTCAGAGAATTGGAGGGGGAGACTGATGAGCACGGGAATGGCCTGTTGCAATGCTACATTCAACTATCGTCTTCTAAACCTCAGAGTTATACTGTTGAAGTTGAAGGGACCAACTCATCTGGTAATCTGGGTGCTGCCGGTAGTTTTAATTATAAGCATAAGAACTTCCTGCGAGGAGGAGAGGTGTTTGATATGCGATTCAGAGTGGCGGGCGAAAATCAGCGTTCGCGTGCCGGTGATCTGTTTCAAACGCTCGAGGTTGGTGGAGATGCCACTCTGACTATACCAAAGTTTTTAATGCCCTTTAAGATTGAGAACTTCAGGAAGCGCTATAATCCTCGTACTAACTTTACATTGTCGTATAACTATCAGCGCCGGCCCGACTATACCCGTACGATTGCAAACAGCCGTATAGGATATACCTGGAAATCGACCCCTCTTGTGACGCATTTCTTATCTCCCATTGATTTTAGTGTTATTAATGTGCCATACATTGATCCTGCTTTTGAGGAACAGATCGAGAATACCTTTCTTAAGTACAGTTACCAGGATCACTTGATCAGTAGCACGTCTTATACCTATATTTATAATGAGCAATCATTGTCAGGGGCGAAAAACTATCATTATTTTCAGGCTAACTTGCAATTTGCCGGTAATATACTTGACGGTGTAAGTTCTTTGGTGTCGAGCAACAGGGGAAATGAATTCAATGAAGTATTTGGTATTCGATATGCTCAGTATGTTAAGGCAGATATAGACTGGCGCTATCACATAAGAGTCAATAATATTAACTCATTCGCCTATCGTATTTTCATGGGGGCCGGTTATCCTTATGGTAACTTAACGGTATTGCCATTTGAGAAACGTTATTTTTCAGGTGGAGCAAACAGTCTGAGGGCCTGGCCTGTGAGAGGTGTAGGACCAGGTTCTTATGAAGAGACACAGCTGGATTATTATAACCAAACTGCAGATATAAAACTTGAGGCCAATGCAGAGTATCGCTTTAAGCTGTTTTGGCTGCTGGAAGGCGCTTTTTTTATTGATGCCGGTAATATCTGGACCATTCGATCAACCGATGATCCGGAGATCGATTCAAAAGGCTTATTTGACTTTAATAGCTTTTACAAGCAAATAGCGGTTGGTGTTGGTACCGGAGCCAGACTGGATTTCGATTACTTTGTTTTCCGTTTGGATATGGGGGTGAAAGCACGTGATCCTATTTTACCTTCCGGTCAGCGCTGGATTTTAGGAACCAGATCAATTACATGGGATGATGTGGCATTTAACTTTGCTATTGGATATCCATTCTAATAAATGACTTCGATGTTAAATTTTGATTGCGGGTTAACAGTTTGTAAATAATCGTTAAACTTCTTTTAAGAACACAAAATAATCATTGTTAAAACTGAATATTTTGTGTCCTAAATATGTCTCTTTTTATTTCAGAAAATTTGCAGAGTTTATTTGAAAAGTATTGACAAACAAGTTGATATGTGATAAATATCATACTTTTTGCTTTCGATTTGAAATGATCAAATAAGAATAAGTGTAAGTAATAGGAGCTTACGGACTAAAAAAGTGTAATCATTTTTCAATGATTTTCACTAATTTCGTAGAGTTTTTTGGAAAATTATTATTTCGAACTATAAATTAAAAGCTATGAAGCGAGTATTAGATGTTGTGAAGCCTGGTGTTGTTACTGGTGATGACTTAGGTAAACTTTTAGCAGTAGCAAAAGAAGAAGGTTTTGCAATGCCTGCTGTTAATGTTGTTGGTACAGATTCAATTAATGGTATTCTTGAGGCTGCAAAGGCAGTAAACTCTCCGGTTATGATTCAGCTTTCAAACGGTGGAGCTGCATTCTACGCAGGAAAAGGTTTAAAATTAGATGGTCAGGAAGCTCAGATTTTAGGAGCTGTTTCGGCTGCTAAGCATGTTCACACTTTAGCAGAAGCATATGGTGTGCCTGTAGTTCTTCACACAGATCACGCTGCTAAGAAATTATTACCTTGGATCGACGGACTGTTAGATGCAAGTGAAAAGCATTTTGCTGAAACTGGTAAGCCATTATTCAGCTCGCACATGCTAGATTTATCTGAGGAGCCACTTGAGGAAAATATCGCAACCTGTAAAGAGTACTTAGTTCGTATGAGCAAAATGGGTATGACTTTAGAAATTGAGTTAGGTATTACCGGTGGTGAAGAAGATGGTGTTGATAACTCTGATGTAGATAATGCTTTGTTATATACTCAGCCAGAAGAGGTGAGCTACGCATACGAGCAATTATCAGAGGTTTCTCCAAACTTCACAATCGCTGCTTCATTTGGTAATGTACACGGTGTTTATAAGCCAGGTAATGTTGTATTGAAGCCTTCAATTCTTGATGCTTCACAGAAGTATATTCAGGACAAGCACAATACTGCTGATAAGCCTGTAAACTTTGTATTCCACGGTGGTTCCGGTTCTTCATTGGAAGAAATTCGCGAGGCGATTGGTTATGGTGTTATTAAAATGAACATCGATACTGATACGCAGTGGGCTACATGGGATGGTATCCGTAAATTTGAAGCGGCTAACCGTGATTATCTTCAGGGACAGATTGGTAACCCAGAGGGTGATGATAAGCCAAATAAGAAATATTACGACCCACGCGTGTGGTTACGTAAAGGTCAGGAAACGTTGGTTGAGCGCTTGAAAGTCGCTTTTGAAGATCTTAACTGCATCGATCGTTTATAATATTTAATTATATGCATACAAAGAGGCGCAATTTTATAAATTGTGCCTCTTTTTTTTATATTTTGGTGCTTCACTATTCTAAGGAGTAAATTATGCGTTCAACATCACCTTCATCACGAGATAGTTTTACAAGTAAATTCGGGGTTATTGCAGCAGCTGCCGGTTCAGCAGTTGGACTTGGCAATATATGGAAGTTTCCCTATGAGGTTGGACAAAATGGAGGCGGTGCTTTTTTAGTATTTTACTTTTTCTTTATCATCACCATTGGCTTGCCAATTATGATTTCTGAGTTTGTGATTGGACGCCGGACTAATGCTAATGCGGTAAGGGCCTTTAAAAAACTATCTCCCGGCCGACCATGGTATTTTACGGGTGTTATGGGTGTTGCAGCTGCTTTTATGATCTTATCATTTTACGGAGTTGTGGCCGGTTGGACGCTTGAATATATTTACCAGGCTCTTGTTAACTCATTCAAGGGGATGTCGCCGGCGGAACTCTCAGAAGGATTTAATGTGTTCTTAAGTAATCCTGTAAGACCAATTATCTGGCAGGTTTTGTTCATGATCTTAACTGCTATTGTCGTCATAGGAGGTATTAAGAATGGAATTGAGAAGCTCACCAAGGTGTTGATGCCGGTATTGTTATTGATTATCATTATTATGGGCGTCAGGTCGTTAACGCTCGGTACAAATATTGATGCATCAGGTGAGATCATTGGTCGCTCGGTTGATGGATTGAAGTTTTTATTTCAGCCTGATTTTTCTAAGGTTGACACCGATGTTATTCTGGATGCGCTTGGTCAGGCTTTCTTTTCTTTAAGTTTGGGTATGGGTACAATAATCACATATGGCTCATACATTAGAAAAGACAATAACTTAAACAGAACAGCTGTTCAGGTGGCGTTTCTGGATACGCTGATTGCCTTGTTGGCCGGTATCGCTATTTTTCCGGCAGTATTTTATTTTAATGTTGCTCCAACAGAAGGCCCGGGGCTTGTGTTTACAGTATTGCCAAGTATTTTCCAAAAGATGGTAGGTGGCTATTTCTGGACTTTGGCATTCTTTCTATTACTGGCTGTTGCTGCGCTTACTTCAAGTATATCGTTGCTGGAAGTCGCTGTAGCCTACTTTGCGGAAGAGTTGAAGATAAACAGGGTTAAGGCCACAATTATTACCACTATTATGATTACGTCACTGGGAGTGCTTTGCTCGCTTTCCAATAATGTATTGAGTCAGGTGCAGTTGTTTGGCAGGGATATTTTCGCTTCAATGGAGTATTTGTCTTCGAATGTCATGTTGCCGCTGGGTGGTTTCTTAATAGCTCTTTTCACAGGCTGGGCTATCAAACGGAGTGATTTCTATGCCGAGTTATCCAATGAGGGAACTTACAAGTTAAAGATGTTTAATGCCCTGTATTTTATCATTCGTTTTATTGCCCCGTTTGCGATTGGTTTGGTATTTCTTTATTCGGTTGGCTTGCTTGGTTAACTAAAAGATACTGCTTATGTGGCGCGATCTATTTACTCTGTCAAAAAGAGAGCAGCAGGGATTGATCAGTCTTATGGTTATTTTAATTGTGACAGGAGCAATGTTGTTCGTTGGTAAGTCATATGAAGAGCCTGAAGTTGATGAAAAGCTGATTGAGTGGGCTAATAGTGTTCGGATTATTGAAGATGCCCATATGGAGATGGTGATGGATACTGTTTTTGCTTTTAATCCCAATTATGAAAGTGTAAGTCGTCTGCAATTGCTTGGTTTTTCAAACCTGGCAATAGTTAATCTTATTAAGTATCGTGAAGCCGGTGGTTTTATTAAATCACCTGATAAGTTAAGGCAGATTTTTGGTGTTGATTCAGTTTTATACAATAAGCTGCAGGATTATATTGATCTGGAATTGGACCTGGGGGAAGAAGAGTTTAAAAATGGGGCAGTGTCGGCAGGTGGTGGCCGTGTAATCTCTCGCACCGGTAATAGTGTTGCAAGAGATTCGGTTGTGACAAAGCCTGAGATGAGAATTGAGATCAATTCAGCAGATACTGCTGTTTTTGCTTTGCTAAAAGGTATTGGACCTGTGTTGTCAAAGCGAATTGTGGCTTATCGCAAAAAGCTTGGCGGTTACTGTGAAGTGCAGCAATTAATTGAGGTGTATGGGATCTCTGATGATGTGCTAGGCCGCAATTTGCCTTATTTGGAAGTAGATGAATCATTAATACAGCCACTCGATGTTTCGAGGGCGAGTTTAAGGCAAATGAAGAATCACCCTTATCTGGATTTTTACATGGCTTTGGAAATATACGAAGCCAGGAAAAATAATAACCTGATATCGCTGGATCAGTTTTATAATTCTGACGCTTTTATGAAGGCAGATACTGCAATGCTTTCAAGGTATTTTGTTGTTGGTAAAGAAGGGAGTGGAGGTAATTAATTGAAAAAAGTATGCCTAAAAATTTGTTGTACTCGGTAAACTTCATTTTCTTTGCACCTGCAAAATTTCGAGGGAGCTCTTCTAATGAGCTTCAAAATGTTGAATTTTTGCGGTTTAATGACTAATTTTGCGGTTCAAATAAAAAGTAAGCGTTATGATAGTAATTCCTATTAAAGAGGGCGAAAACATCGAGAGAGCCTTAAAGAAATTTAAAAGAAAATTCGAGAAGACTGGTGCTATGCGTGAGTTAAGATCGCGTCAGGCATTTACTAAGCCTTCTGTTGTAAGAAGAGAGCAGGTAAAAAAAGCTATATATATCGAGCAATTACAGCGCGAGTCTGAATAAATTGCTCGCGGAGGGCGTCTGTTTACTGCTTTTTTCGTATATTCGTTTGAAGCATAAAAAGACACCCTCTGTTAATGCAATACTTAGAATCTTTCTATAATTACCTGACTTATGAGCGAAGAAATTCGGCTCATACAATTACTGCTTACAAAAAGGATATAGATCAGTTTTGTAGCTTTCTGGAGAGCGAAGGTGTCGATCTCTGGGTTAATGTAACTTCAAAAACCGTCCGTTCCTGGATGGTGTCTTTGGTCGACAATGGAATTTCGGCGAGGACGGTGACACGAAAAATTTCCACATTAAAAGTATTCTTCCGGTTTTTAATGGTTCAGGGAGTTGTTGATAGCAATGTAGCTGAGCATGTTATTACGCCCAAAATTCCAAAACGATTACCTGTTTTTGTGAAAGAGGGAGAGATGAATCTGTTGCTGGATGTTGTTGATTTTGGTTCTGATTTCAAGGGGCTAAGAGATAAGCTTATTATTGAGATGTTTTACCATACCGGCATGCGTTTGTCGGAATTGGTAAATCTGAAAGATGAAGATATTGATTTTGGGAATGATGTGTTCAGGATATTGGGTAAGCGAAATAAAGAGCGGATTGTTCCAATTATTAAAGAACTAAAAGTGTCGCTTGTTCGTTATATTGAAGAACGGAACAAGATGTTTCCTGATCGGGTTAATTCAAATTTGTACATAACAGAAAAAGGATTGCCGGTTTACCATAAATTAGTTTACCGGGTTGTGAATGGTTATTTGAGTCGGGTTTCTACGGTTTCTAAGAAAAGTCCTCATGTTATCCGACATTCATTTGCCACGGCCTTATTGAACAGGGGAGCTGACCTGAATGCAATCAAGGAGTTGCTGGGTCATGCGAATCTTGCGGCAACAGAGGTGTATACACATAATACATTCGAAAAACTTAATTCTATTTATAAACAGGCTCATCCCAGAGCCGAAAAGATGGAGGATTATATATGAATATTACAATTCAATCCGTACGCTTTACAGCGTCAGCACAATTAGAGGAGTTTATTCAGCAGAAAGTTGGGAAATTAGATCAATTCTTCGATGGAATTGTTTCTGCAGAAGTTATCCTGCGGTTGGATAAGTCTGATTCGACCGAAAATAAGGTTGCTGAAATAAATCTTAATATTCCGGGGGAAAATTTGTTTGCAAAAAAGCAATGCAAAACATTCGAAGAAGGGGTTGATTTATCGGTAGACGCCTTGCGTAAACAACTGATTAAATGGAAGGAAAAGGTGCGTGCCAAATAATTAAAAAAAGAATATTTTTTTTTGTGTTCTTGAAAATAAATTATACATTTGCACACCGATTTTAGGGTAGTAAAACTATGCTAAAGTACTATAAATAGGCTGATTGACTAAGGTTATCGGCCTATTAAAATGAAATAAAGTTAGTGTTTTGCTAACAACGATCTTTTGAAAATGATGTGATTTTAATGGGGAGATACCAAAGTGGCCAACTGGGGCGGACTGTAACTCCGCTGACTTATGTCTTCGTAGGTTCGAATCCTGCTCTCCCCACTTTTTTAGGATCTAAATCTATTTTTTTGCTGACATTAAAGTGGAATTTGCTTATCTTTAACGTCCTGCGAAAAAAATGCGGGAGTAGCTCAGTTGATAGAGCATCAGCCTTCCAAGCTGAGGGTCGCGGGTTTGAGCCCCGTCTCCCGCTCTCTTTAGGAGCTGTGATGATGATTCCTTAAAAATATTAATTAAAGATTCAATTTATATCTAATTGTCTAATATTTCGAGTTATGGCTAAAGAAACATTTGTAAGAACGAAGCCTCACGTTAATATCGGTACCATTGGTCACGTTGACCACGGTAAAACTACTTTGACTGCTGCAATTACTAAAGTATTGGCAGAAAAAGGACTTTCAGAAGTGAAAGACTTCGATCAGATTGATAACGCTCCTGAAGAGAAAGAAAGGGGTATTACAATTAACACTGCTCACGTTGAGTACCAAACAGAAAACCGTCACTACGCTCACGTTGACTGTCCAGGTCACGCCGACTACGTAAAGAACATGGTAACTGGTGCTGCTCAGATGGACGGTGCTATCCTGGTATGTGCTGCTACTGACGGTCCTATGCCTCAGACTCGTGAGCACATCCTACTTTGTCGTCAGGTAAACGTTCCTAAGATCGTTGTTTTCTTGAACAAAGTTGACATGGTTGACGATGAGGAATTATTAGAGCTTGTTGAAATGGAAGTTCGTGACCTATTGAACTTCTATGAGTTCGAAGGTGATGATTCTCCAGTAATCATGGGTTCTGCTCTTGGTGGTTTGAACAACGAGCCAGAGTGGGTTGAGAAGATCATGGAATTAATGGCTGCTGTTGATGAGTGGATTCCACTTCCTCCACGTGATGTTGAAAAAGATTTCTTGATGCCTGTTGAGGATGTATTCTCGATCACTGGTCGTGGTACTGTAGCAACTGGTCGTATCGAAACTGGTGTTATCAACTCAGGTGAAGAAATGCAGATCATTGGTCTTGGTGCTGAAGGTAAGAAGACTGTTTGTACTGGTGTTGAGATGTTCCGTAAGATTCTTGATCGCGGTGAAGCTGGTGATAACGTTGGTCTTTTATTACGTGGTATCGACAAGAAAGAGATTAAGCGTGGTATGGTATTAGCTAAGCCAGGTTCAATCAATCCTCACTCTAAGTTTAAAGGTGAGATCTACGTATTGAAGAAAGAAGAAGGTGGTCGTCACACTCCTTTCCACAACAAATACCGTCCTCAGTTCTATTTACGTACATTAGACGTAACTGGTGAGATTACTCTTCCAGAAGGAACTGAAATGGTAATGCCTGGTGATAACGTAACTATTACAGTAGATTTGATCTACCCAGTTGCATTGAACCAAGGTCTACGTTTCGCTATCCGTGAAGGTGGTAGAACAGTAGGTGCTGGTCAGGTTACTGAAATTCTTGACTAATCACTGATTAGAATATAGATAGCCGGAAGTATTGCTTCCGGTTATTTTACGGGTGTAGCTCAGTTGGTAGAGCACTGGTCTCCAAAACCAGGTGTCGGGCGTTCGAGTCGCTCCTCCCGTGCTAAAAGAGCCGGTTTTAGATTGTAACAAATTTAGGGCCGGCGAACTAATGAAAAGTACTATGAGTAAGATAACAACATATTTCAAGGACGTTCAGAACGAGTTGGTGAACAAAACTTCATGGCCGAGCTGGTCAGAGTTAACGAATAGCGCAATTGTTGTAATGATTGCTTCAGTAATTATTGCAGGTATCGTTTTTGCTATGGATTATTCGTTTGATAATATTCTTGATTGGGTATATAAACGCCTTTACTAATCTTATTAGGACTCTCAGATAATGGCAGAAGTCAATAAAAAATGGTATGTTCTTCGAGCAATCGGAGGAAAAGAAAAGAAGGTTAAAGAATATGTGGAAAGCGAAATCGCAGGCTTAAAGCTGACCGATTACGTGAGCCAGGTATTAATACCAACTGAAAAAGTTTATCAAATCCGTAATGGTAAAAAAGTAAGCAAAGAGCGCCCTTATTTACCAGGTTACGTATTGGTTGAAGCTGCTATGGTTGGCGAGATACCACATATCTTAAGAAATATCCCAAATGTTATCGGATTCTTAAATGACAATGATGATACTCCGGTTCCATTGCGTCAATCTGAAGTTAATCGTATTTTAGGAAAGGTTGATGAGTTAAATGAAACTGACGAGGAAATCAATGTGCCTTACTTTGTCGGTGAAACTGTAAAAGTAATTGATGGCCCATTCAACGGGTTTAACGGTTTAATCGAGGAAGTAAACGAAGAGAAGAAGAAATTGAAAGTAATGGTGAAGATTTTCGGAAGAAAGACACCATTGGAATTGAGTTTTATGCAGGTTGAAAAAGAGTAATACTTAGTAAGAATCGCTTCCGTGCAACTTGTTTGCATTTACAAGTAATAAACTTTTCACCGATAAACTATATTTATTAATAAATACGAATTGCTACAATGGCTAAAGAAGTAGAAACCTTTATCAAACTTCAGATTAAAGGTGGTGCAGCAAATCCTTCACCTCCGGTAGGACCTGCGTTAGGTGCTAAAGGAGTGAACATCATGGAATTCTGTAAGCAATTCAATGCCAGAACACAGGAGAAAGCTGGTAAAGTTTTGCCTGTGGTCATCTCGGTGTACAAAGACAAGTCTTTTGACTTTGTTATTAAGACACCTCCGGCATCTGTTCAAGTATTGGAAGCAGCTAAGCTTAAGGGTGGTTCACCAGAACCTAACCGTAAGAAAGTTGGATCTGTTACTTGGGAACAGGTAAGAGTAATCGCCGAAGATAAGATGGCTGACTTGAATTGTTTTACTGTAGAATCTGCAATGAGGATGATCGCCGGTACCGCCCGAAGTATGGGAGTAACCGTTTCAGGAGAATTCCCTGGTAGTAACTAATTAAGACCTTTTTGCGAAAATGACAAAACTAACAAAAAATAAAAAGTTAGCGTTAGAGAAATTGGATGCCTCAAAGCATTACACTCTTGAAGAAGCAGCAAAATTGGTAAAGGAAATCACCACTACCAAATTTGATGCCTCTATTGACGTTGATGTGCGTTTAGGAGTTGACCCTCGTAAAGCAAATCAAATGGTTAGAGGAGTTGTAACTTTGCCTCACGGAACTGGTAAGGAAACACGCGTTCTTGTAATGTGTACTCCTGACAAAGAAGAAGAAGCAAAGGCCGCAGGTGCTGATTTTGTTGGATTAGACGAATACATTGAGAAAATCAAAGGCGGTTGGACTGATGTGGACGTGATCATAACAATGCCTAGCGTTATGGCTAAAGTAGGTGCTCTAGGGCGTATTTTAGGACCTCGTGGTCTTATGCCAAACCCAAAGAGTGGTACTGTAACCATGGATATCGCTAAAGCTGTAAATGAAGTTAAAGCTGGTAAGATTGACTTTAAAGTTGATCGTTACGGTATTGTTCATACATCAATCGGTAAAGTATCATTTACTGAAGATAAAATAGTTGACAACGTAAAGGAATTTATGAGCACGATTATGAAGCTTAAGCCTTCATCTGCTAAAGGAACTTACGTAAAAAGTGTTAGTCTTTCTAGTACTATGAGTCCTGGTATTCGCATCGATGCTAAATCAGTTGATGCTTAATGTTTAATCTTTAAAAAGACGAAGGAATCATGAGAAAAGAAGATAAAAATACATTAGTCAACGAACTGCTTACAAACCTTAACGAGTATAGCCACTTCTATGTAACTGAAGCTGGTGGTTTGAATGCAGAAGTTAGTAGTAATCTTCGCCGCGAGTGCTTTAGCAAAGAAGTGAAAATGGTAATGGTTAAAAATACCATTTTCAGAAAAGCGTTAGAGCAAATGGAAGGCGAATACGAAGAGATTTATCCTACTTTAAAGGGAACAACTGCTGTATTATTTTCAAATACAGGAAACGTACCTGCTAAGTTGATTAAAGAATTCGCTAAAGATAACGCTAAGCCAGAATTAAAAGGTGCATACGTAGAGGAATCAGTTTACGTAGGTGCTGACCAGCTTGAAGCTCTTTGCAGCATCAAGTCTAAGGAAGAATTACTTGGCGATGTTATCGGATTATTACAGTCTCCAATGAAGAATGTTGTTTCTGCGCTTTCATCTGGAGGTTCAACAATTCACGGTTTATTACAAACCTTAGCAGAAAAAGAATAATAAAAGTACAAACAATATTTAATAAATAGAAAAATGGCTGATATCAAAAAGTTGGCAGAAGAGTTAGTAAATTTAACTGTTAAAGAAGTTAACGAGCTTGCTGAAGTATTAAAAGAAGAATATGGTATCGAACCTGCTGCTGCAGCTGTAGCTGTTGCAGGTCCTGCTGCTGGTGGTGAAGCTGGTGGTGCTGCTGAGCAAACTGAGTTTGACGTAGTCTTAAACTCTGCTGGTGGTTCTAAGTTAGCTATCGTTAAGTTAGTAAAAGAAATGACAGGCGTTGGTCTTAAAGAAGCTAAAGAATTAGTTGACAAAGCTCCAACTGCATTAAAGGAGAAGGTTACTAAAGAAGAAGCTGAAGCATTAAAATCTCAATTAGAAGAAGCGGGAGCAGAAGTTGAACTTAAGTAATTTTAGTCCTATATAAGGATTTTCGGTTTAGGAATCAGTGTGAGCTGACTCCTAAACCTTTTTGTGCTTTAATATTTTAGGTTCAATAAATAAGTTGATAGATGACTCCAAATACTACAGAAAGGATTAGTTTTGCTTCCATCCAGAACAGGTTAAATTACCCTGATTTACTGGAGGTTCAATTAAAATCTTTCCGCGAATTTTTTCAAATGGGAACCACTCCCGAAGAGCGGACATTGGAGGGGTTGTATCAGGTTTTCAACGAGAACTTTCCAATCACCGACACAAGAAACAACTTTGTTTTAGAGTTTCTTGATTTCTCGATTGATCCGGCCCGTTACACCATTCCAGAGTGCATTGAAAGAGGTTTAACATACAGTGTACCTCTAAAAGCCAAATTAAAATTGTACTGTACCGATCCCGAGCATGAGGATTTCGATACTGTTGTGCAAGATGTTTATTTAGGCACAATCCCTTATATGACCGATAAGGGTAGCTTCATTATTAATGGGGCTGAGCGTGTAGTTGTTAGTCAGTTGCACCGTTCACCTGGTGTATTCTTTGGACAAAGCGTACACGCCAATGGTACAAAATTATATTCTGCACGTATAATCCCTTTCAAAGGGTCATGGATTGAGTTTGCTACCGATATCAACAGTGTGATGTATGCTTACATCGACCGTAAGAAAAAGCTTCCGGTAACGACACTGTTAAGAGCCATTGGTTACGAAGGTGATAAAGACATTTTAGCAATCTTCGATTTGGCCGACGAAATTAAAGTCAATAAGGCCAGCCTTAAAAAGGTTGTTGGTCGTAAGTTGGCAGCTCGTGTGTTGAAGAGTTGGATCGAGGACTTCGTTGATGAAGATACAGGTGAAGTTGTATCTATAGAGCGTAACGAAGTAATCATCGATCGTGAAACAATCATCACAGATGAGCATGTAGATGAAATTATTGACTCAGGTACTAAAACAATTCTTCTTCATAAAGAGAATCAAAACCTTTCTGACTTTGCGATTATTTACAATACGCTTCAGAAAGACCCTTGTAACTCAGAAAAAGAAGCAGTAGTTCACATCTATCGACAGTTACGTAACGCTGAGCCACCTGATGAGGCAACGGCACGTGACGTAATCGACAAATTATTCTTCTCTGATAAGCGTTATGACTTAGGTGAGGTAGGTCGTTACCGATTGAACAAAAAATTAAACTTGAGTACTGACTGGGAAAATAAAGTGTTGACTCGCGAAGATATCATCGCGATCATCAAGCACCTTATTCAGTTAATTAACTCAAAGACTGACGTTGATGACATTGACCATTTAAGTAACCGTCGTGTAAGAACTGTTGGTGAACAAATGGCTAATCAATTCGGTGTTGGTTTGGCACGTATGGCACGTACTATTCGAGAACGAATGAATGTGCGTGACAATGAAGTATTTACTCCAATTGACCTGATAAACAGTAAGACATTGTCTTCTGTGATCAATAGTTTCTTCGGAACAAATGCTTTATCTCAGTTCATGGATCAAACAAACCCACTGGCTGAGATTACTCACAAGAGACGTATGTCAGCTCTTGGACCTGGTGGTCTTTCGCGTGAAAGAGCCGGTTTCGAGGTGCGTGATGTTCACTATACTCACTATGGACGTCTTTGTCCTATTGAAACACCTGAAGGACCAAACATTGGTTTGATTTCTTCATTGTGTGTGTATGCTAAGATCAATGATCTTGGTTTTATAGAAACACCATATCGTCAGGTTACAGAAGGTCAGGTTGACCTTACTAACGAAGGTGTATCATACTTAACTGCCGAAGAGGAAGAGTCTAAGATAATTGCCCAGGCAAATGCACCATTGAAACAAGATGGTTATTTCCAGAATGATCGTGTTAAGGCACGTGAAGAGGGTGACTTCCCTGTGGTAGAGCCGTCAGAAGTGCATATGATGGACGTTGCTCCAAACCAGATCGCTTCTGTTGCAGCATCTTTGATTCCTTTCTTAGAGCATGATGATGCGAACCGTGCACTGATGGGATCTAACATGATGCGTCAGGCCGTACCATTGTTACGTCCTGAATCACCAATTGTTGGTACTGGCCTTGAAGGAAAATTAATTCAAGACTCTCGTACACATATCGTAGCTGAAGGAGCTGGAGTTGTTGAGTATGTCGACGCTGATGAGATTGTGATCCGTTATGATCTTACTGATGACGAGCGTTTTGTTAGCTTTGAAGGTGAAACGAAGCGTTATCCGATCGTTAAGTATCAGAAGACTAACCAAAATACCTGTATTGATGTGAAGCCACTTGTTAGCAAAGGGCAGCGCGTTGAAAAGGGTATGATCTTAACAGATGGTTACTCAACTGAAAAGGGAGAACTTGGACTTGGCCGTAACCTGAAGGTTGCATTTATGCCTTGGAAGGGTTATAACTTTGAGGATGCTATTGTGATCTCTGAAAAAGTTGTTCGTAACGATGTTTTCACGTCTGTTCATATTGATGAGTATTCGTTAGAGGTTCGTGATACAAAACGTGGTCTTGAAGAGTTAACCTCAGATATTCCAAACGTTAGTGAAGAAGCAACGAAAGATCTTGATGAGAACGGATTAATCCGTATTGGAGCTCATGTAACGCCTGGTGACATCTTAATTGGTAAGATCACGCCTAAAGGTGAAAGTGATCCAACTCCGGAAGAAAAATTACTACGCGCGATCTTCGGTGAGAAGGCGGGTGATGTAAAAGATGCATCATTAAAGGCTTCTCCATCATTGAAAGGTGTTGTAATTGATAAGAAGTTATTCTCACGTATCGTTAAAGATCGTAAATCAAGAACTTCTGAAAAGAGTCAGATCGCCAAAATTGATGAGGATTTCATCAGAGGTACTGAAGAATTGAAGGGACGTTTAGTAGACAAATTATTTACTCAGGTTAATGGAAAAACATCGCAGGGTGTTAAAGATTATTATGATGTAGATGTTGTTTCTAAAGGAACCAAATTCACACAGAAGATCTTAAATGATATTGATTATATCAATGTAAATCCTAATAAGTGGACAACTGATAAGGACAAGAATGAGCTTATCGCTAAAGTTATTCACAACTATAGGATGAAATATAAAGAGTTGGAAGCAAAAGAGAAGCGCCAAAAGTACAATGTGACTATTGGTGATGAACTTCCAGCCGGTATTGTACAGCTTGCCAAAGTTTATATCGCTAAGAAACGTAAGATTACAGTAGGTGACAAGATGGCAGGTCGTCACGGTAACAAAGGTATTGTATCCCGTATTGTTCGTCAGGAAGATATGCCATTCTTAGAGGATGGAACTCCTGTGGATATCGTATTGAACCCACTTGGTGTACCATCACGTATGAACCTTGGACAGATATATGAAACTGTTCTTGGTTGGGCAGGATTGAAGCTAGGCGTTAAGTTTGCTACACCTATTTTCGATGGTGCCAAGATGGATGACATGAACAAATGGACTGATGATGCGGAAATTCCAAGATATGGTCGTACTTATCTTTACGATGGTGGAACCGGAGAACGTTTTCACCAGCCAGCAACAGTAGGTGTTATTTACATGCTGAAGCTTGGTCACATGGTAGAAGATAAGATGCACGCTCGTTCGATTGGTCCATACTCATTAATTACACAGCAACCATTAGGTGGTAAAGCCCAGTTTGGTGGTCAGCGTTTTGGTGAGATGGAGGTATGGGCATTAGAGGCCTTTGGTGCTGCTAATATCCTGCAGGAGATTCTGACGGTTAAGTCGGATGATGTGATTGGTCGAGCTAAAGCTTATGAGTCAATCGTTAAAGGTGATGGTCTGCCACAACCTGGTATCCCTGAATCATTGAACGTATTGCTTCATGAGATGAGAGGTCTTGGACTAAGTGTGAACCTAGAATAATAGTCTGATCGAAGAGAGAGGCCCTGTGCTTCTCTCTTGATAACCATATTATATAATTTACAATAATACTCTACGCTATATGGCATTTAGAAGAGATCAGAAACAAAAGAGTAACTTCAATAAAATCACAATTGGACTGGCTTCTCCTGAAGAAATTCTGGAGATGTCAAGTGGTGAGGTATTGAAGCCAGAAACAATAAATTACCGTACATACAAACCTGAACGTGACGGATTATTCTGTGAGAGAATTTTCGGTCCTGTGAAGGATTACGAGTGTCACTGTGGTAAATATAAACGAATTCGCTACCGTGGTATCGTTTGTGATCGATGCGGGGTAGAGGTAACAGAAAAGAAAGTACGTCGTGAGCGTATGGGACACATCTCGTTGGTTGTGCCTGTTGCTCATATCTGGTACTTCAAATCGTTACCAAACAAAATTGGTTACCTACTTGGATTACCAACTAAAAAGTTGGATACCATTATTTATTACGAACGTTATGTTGTAATTAATCCTGGTATAAAGGCTGAGGATGGCATCAATAAAATGGATTTCTTAACAGAAGAGGAATATCTTGATATTCTTGAAACGCTTCCAAAAGAAAACCAACATTTAGATGATGATGATCCAAACAAATTCATTGCAAAGATGGGTGCTGAGGCATTACATATGTTGCTTGGACGAATTGATCTGGATTCATTATCTTATGACCTGCGCCACAAAGCCAATACAGAGACCTCTCAACAGCGTAAAAATGAGGCATTAAAGCGCCTGAATGTTGTTGAATCATTCCGCGATTCTCAGGGCATTAACCGTCCTGAATGGATGGTCGTAAAAGTGGTACCTGTAATTCCACCGGAATTACGTCCGCTTGTACCGTTGGATGGTGGTCGTTTCGCTACATCAGACCTTAACGATCTATATCGTCGTGTTATTATCCGTAATAACCGTTTGAAACGATTGATCGAGATCAAGGCTCCTGAGGTTATCTTGCGTAACGAAAAGCGTATGTTACAGGAATCTGTTGATTCTTTATTTGACAACTCACGTAAGTCAAATGCTGTTAAAACAGATTCAAACCGTCCATTGAAATCTTTAAGTGATAGCTTGAAAGGTAAGCAAGGACGTTTCCGTCAGAACCTGCTGGGTAAACGTGTTGACTATTCAGCTCGTTCGGTTATTGTTGTAGGTCCTGAATTAAATATGCATGAGTGTGGTCTGCCAAAAGATATGGCAGCCGAACTATATAAGCCGTTTGTAATCCGTAAGCTAATTGAGCGTGGAGTTGTTAAAACGGTAAAGTCTGCGAAGAAAATTGTTGATCGCAAAGATCCGGTTGTTTGGGATATTCTGGAAAATGTGTTGAAAGGTCATCCGGTTCTGTTAAACCGTGCCCCAACACTTCACCGTTTAGGTATTCAGGCATTCCAGCCAAAATTAATTGAAGGTAAAGCCATTCAGTTACACCCATTGGCATGTGCTGCATTTAACGCCGACTTTGATGGAGACCAGATGGCGGTTCACTTACCACTTGGTAATGCTGCGATTCTGGAAGCTCAGATGCTGATGTTGGCTTCGCAAAACATCCTTAACCCTGCTAACGGTGCTCCTATTACCGTACCATCACAGGATATGGTACTGGGGCTGTATTACATGACCAAAGCTCGTGAAGGAGCTAAGGGGCAAGGTTTGATGTTTTATTCTCCGGAAGAAACGAAGATTGCTTTTAACGAAAAACGTGTTGACTTACACGCGATCGTAAAGGTAAAGACTCTAGATACGGATGAGAATGGTGAAATCATAACTAAAGTTATTGAAACAACTGTTGGTCGTATTCTATTTAATGAATTCGTACCTAACGAAGCAGGTTTCATCAATACGGTTCTGACTAAGAAAGCGCTGCGTGATATTATTGGTGATGTACACAAGGTATGTGGTACACCACGTACAGCAGCTTTCCTTGATGATATTAAGAACCTTGGATATCGTATGGCCTTCGAGGGTGGATTATCTTTTAACCTGGGTGATGTTATTATACCTGCGGAAAAAGAAGCTCTTGTACAGGAAGGATATGACGAGGCTGAGGAGGTGATGAACAACTATAACATGGGTTTCATTACCAACAACGAACGTTACAACCAGATTATCGATATCTGGACGCATGTTAACGCCCGATTGACGCAGACATTGATGAATCAGATTAGTACCGATAATCAAGGGTTTAACTCTGTTTATATGATGCTTGATTCTGGTGCGAGGGGTTCTAAAGAGCAGATTCGTCAGTTATCTGGTATGAGGGGTCTTATGGCCAAGCCTCAAAAAGCAGGTGCTGAGGGAGGACAGATTATTGAAAACCCAATTCTCTCGAACTTTAAAGAAGGACTGTCGGTACTTGAGTACTTTATTTCTACTCACGGTGCTCGTAAAGGTCTTGCGGATACCGCTCTTAAAACAGCGGATGCGGGTTACTTAACACGTCGTCTGGTAGATGTATCGCAGGATGTTGTTATTCTGGAAGAGGATTGTGGTACATTGAGAGGATTAACTGCAACTGATATTAAGAATAACGAGGAAATCGTTGCTTCACTATTTGAGCGTATCTTAGGTAGGGTTTCTGTTCACGATATTTACCATCCAAGTACAGGTGAGTTAATTATTAAGTCTGGTCAGGAGTTTAGTGAAGTTGCAGCCAGGATAGTTGATGAGTCACCAATTGAACGTGTTGAGATACGTTCAGTACTGACCTGTGAGTCTAAGAAAGGTGTTTGTGCCAAATGTTACGGACGTAACCTGGCTACAGGTCGCATGGTTCAGTTGGGTGAATCAGTTGGTGTTATTGCAGCTCAATCAATTGGTGAGCCGGGTACACAGTTAACACTTCGTACCTTCCACGTAGGGGGTACAGCTGGTAACATCACTTCTGAAAATAAGATTCATGCTAAATATGATGGTATTGTTGAAATTGAAGAATTACGTACAGTTCCATCAAAAACAGAAGAAGGAGAAGATGTAGATGTAGTTATCGGTCGTTTGGCTGAATTACGTATCATCGATAAGAATACTAATATTGCATTAACAACTCACCCAATCCCATATGGTGCCAAACTTTTCATTAAGAATGGTGCTGAGATCAAGAAGGATGATGTGATATGTGAGTGGGATCCATATAATGCGCTTATTATCTCTGAGAAAAAAGGTAAAGTAGCTTTCGAAAACATGATCGATGGTGTTACCTATAAAGAAGAGTCAGATGAGCAAACTGGTTTCCGTGAAAAAGTAATTACAGAAACTCGTGATAAGACTAAAAATGCCGGCTTACGTGTTGTAAGTGCTGATGGTGAAGTGTTGAAAAACTATAACTTACCAGTAGGTGCTCACATGGCTGTAGAAGAAGGGGATGACGTTGCTCAAGGTCAAATTCTTGCCAAGATTCCTCGTGCAGTTGGTAAAGCAGGTGATATCACCGGTGGTCTTCCACGTGTGACTGAGTTATTTGAAGCACGTAACCCAAGTAATCCAGCTGTGGTTTCTGAGGTTGACGGTGAGGTAACATTCGGTAAGATTAAGCGTGGTAACCGTGAAATTATCGTTACTACTAAAGCTGGTGACGTTAAGAAGTACCTGGTTTCATTATCGAAGCAGATTCTTGTTCAGGAGAACGATTATGTACGTGCCGGTACACCACTTTCTGATGGTGCAACAACGCCAAATGATATCTTAAGTATCAAAGGTCCTACAGCTGTTCAGGAATACATTGTAAACGAGGTGCAGGATGTATATCGTCTACAGGGTGTGAAGATTAACGATAAGCACTTTGAAATTATCGTTCGTCAGATGATGCGTAAGGTTGATATTGCTGATCCGGGTGATACTAAGTTCCTTGAAAAGCAGGTTGTGGATAAAGTTGAATTCATGGAAGAAAACGACAATATCTGGGGTAAGAAAGTTGTTGAAGATGCTGGTGATTCAACCACATTGAAGGCAGGTATGATTATTACCGCTCGTCGTTTACGTGATGAAAACTCACAATTAAAGCGTCGTGACCTTAAACTGGTTACTGCTCGCGAGGCTGTTCCTGCAACATCGAGTCAGGTGCTACAAGGTATTACGCGTGCTGCACTTCAAACTAAGAGCTTTATGTCTGCTGCTTCCTTCCAGGAAACAACAAAAGTTCTTAACGAAGCCGCAATCCAGGGTAAAGTTGATAAACTGGACGGATTGAAGGAAAATGTGATCTGTGGTCACTTAATTCCTGCCGGTACTGGTGTGCGTAACTTCACTAAGGTTGTCGTTGGTTCTAAAGAAGAATTTGACAGCCTGGTAAGTAAGAAAGCTGCCAGTGAAGAAATAGAGTAAGTTTATTTATTGAGATAGAGAAAGAGGGGAAGCACAGTTGTGTCTTCCCCTTTTTTCAAAATATTAGAACTATGGAAGACAAGAAAAATCAAAACCAGATTAACATCGAGTTGAACGAAGAGGTATCTCAGGGCACCTACTCCAATCTTGCTATAATTACGCATTCACCTGCAGAATTTGTTGTGGATTTTGTAAGAATTATGCCAGGCGTACCTAAAGCGCAGGTTAAATCGCGTGTGATATTAACTCCTGAACATGCTAAACGCCTGATGAACGCTTTGAAGGATAATATTGCAAGATACGAATCTTTGCATGGTCCAATCAAAAACACTGACAACAATGGACAAGGACCAACAATGCCAATGAATTTTGGACCTGCAGGTCAGGCATAAGAATTGAAGATATTTAAAGTAAAACGGGGCTGCATTGTCCCGTTTTTTTTATTTTTACTAAAAATGACGCTTATGTATTCTCCGAGAGTTTTCCTTTTACTTTGTTCTTTTCTGCTTATACTTTCCTCATGTCAATCAAAAGCTTCAGATGAAGATAAAATGCTAAAGCTCGGTTGTGAGCAAGTCGAGGAATATCTTCCATTGTTAAAGGATAAAAGAGTTGGACTACTGGTAAATCATACTTCAGTTGTAAATGGTGTCCATATTGTTGATACCTTATTGGCGCAAAATATCAAAATTACTAAAATATTTGCCCCTGAACATGGTTTCAGAGGAAAGGCTGATGCCGGCGAACACATAGATAGTAATGTTGATGTGGAGACTGGTATTCCGGTTATTTCTCTTTATGGGAAGCATAAAAAGCCAACAGAGGAAGATTTGTCAGGACTTGATATAGTCATTTTCGATATACAAGATGTAGGAGTTCGATTTTATACCTACATATCATCTATGCATTATATGATGGAGGCTTGCGCAGAGCAAGGAGTACCCATGGTCGTGTTTGATCGCCCTAATCCAAATGGAGATTACTTTGATGGTCCGATCTTAAAAGATAAGTTTAAGTCTTTTGTAGGTATGCATCCTATACCGGTTGTTCATGGCTTAACAGTTGGCGAGCTGGCGAAAATGATCAATGGTGAGAAATGGTTGAAAGACTCCCTTCAATGTGATTTAAGCATTATTGAGATGGATAATTACAATCATAATATGATGTATTCTCTTCCCATTAAACCATCGCCCAACCTGCCTAATGATATATCAATCAGGCTCTATCCGTCATTGTGCTTTTTTGAGGCAACCGAGGTAAGTGTAGGGCGTGGGACTTATATGCCATTTCAAATTATCGGATATCCCGACTCTACCTTTGGAGAGTTTACGTTTACTCCAGTCAGTATTGACGGTATGTCTAAATATCCGCCTCAACAAGATAAACTATGCTATGGAGTTGATCTGCGTAGCGAATCTTTATCCCATCGTTTTAGCCTGGAATATCTTTTGGATTTTTATGAGAAATCGTCTTATAGTGATGATTTTATTAGTAATGAGCGCTGGTTTAACCTTTTGGCAGGAACAGATGAATTATTCAAACAGGTTAAGGCCGGATTAACAGAAGAGCAAATTCGCCAAACCTGGCAAGACGAACTAAATGAATACAGTAGATTAAGAGATCACTACCTTATATATCCATAGCAATGAAGTTAAAACTATCAGGATTAATCTGTTTGCTCATTGTATTCCATGTTCTATCTGTGGGACAAAATGAGTTTAAATATACATGTGTTGATATTGAAAGTGTTTTAAAGGATTTCAAAGTTGTAAAGGAATCAGGGGGCAATTTTCAGATAGATAATGTGAATAACGAAAAGCTTGCCTTTATGGTGAGCGAAAACAAAAGGGAATGGCGGGATTATATTTTAAGGTATATTGAGATTCCTGCTTATGCCTGGTCTGAACCGAATCTTAAACATGATTTGACCAACGATTCAATAGAGCATCTGATAGTTGTTGTTGATAGCCTGACCAACAAGGGGCAGCTACTGGAATTGATGGATTCAGTTAAAGTATCCCTTTTAATGTTTGGGGATACTTTAAAAAATGATGTGGCTGCCTATACTGATAGAGCTGAAAATGCATTGTTTTTTAGTCAAAATAACCCGTTATCGAGAGATTTATCTATTCAATATATTTTTAAGGGTTTTAATCTGAAAGACGGGCATGTATACTGGAATAAAGAAAACCGGCTTAACTATTTACCTCCAGAGGTTCACGGATTAAATGCATGTAAAATCAAATACAAAGTTGATTCAATTGCGCAGCATGCTATTGAGGCCGGAGCTTTTCCAGGTTGCCGAATACTGGTTGCCTACAAAGGAACAGTGGTTTTTAATGAATCCTATGGATTTCATACCTATGATAAGCGAACGCAAGTCAGGCAACATGATGTTTACGATTTAGCATCCGTGACCAAAATATCTGGACCTTTGCCACTTATAATGAAGGCATGTGACGAGAAAAGAATGGATTTAGATATGCCTTTTTATCAGTACTGGCCGGATTGGAAAAGCCGATTGTTTCATCGGTCCAACAAAGAGCAAATGACACTTCGGGAAGTGTTAGCTCATCAGGCCGGATTGACTCCTTACATCAATTATTATCCCTGGTTACTGGATGAAGGGCATTTGAAGAATAAATATTTTCAATTATATCCTTCAGGTAATTATGATTTAAAGATTGACAACAACTTATACCTATCCACTGATTTTAAGAAGAGGGTATATAAAGCCATTCGGAAATCACCGCTGCTTAACGAGAGAAAATACAAATACAGTGGTTTGTCATATATGATATATCCTCAGCTATTGTCTGATTTATACTCTGAAGATTATGAAAGCCTTTTATATGATGAATTTTTCCGTCCTTTAGGAGCATCTTCATTATGTTATAATCCACTGGATAAAATAAAACACAGTCGTATTATTCCAACTGAGATTGATAGTAATTTTCGGAAGCAGCAGATCAAAGGATTAGTGCATGATGAAGCTGCTGCTGTAATGGGAGGGGTTTCTGGCAACGCCGGTCTTTTCTCAAGTGCTGATGATTTGGCTAAACTAATGCAAATGTACCTGAATAAAGGAAGTTATGCCGGGCACCAATATATTTCCGAATCTGTGTTCGATGAGTTTACGAAAGTACAGTATCCGGATAATGAGAACAGAAGAGGAGCAGGTTTTGATAAACCTTTGTTTGGTAATGATACATTGTCAATTAAGGTGAGCTATCCTGCACCGGCTGTTAGCCCTGAAAGTTTTGGACATAGCGGCTTTACCGGTACTTTTGTTTGGGTTGACCCTACATATCAATTGGTGTATATCTTTTTGTCCAATCGGGTTTATCCAAGTCGCAACAATAGATTAATCTACCAGATGAATGTTCGTCCAGGCATCCAGCAGATTTTCTATGATGCTATAAAAGAAAAGGGGCTTACCAGTCTTCAGGTAAATCCTGATTAGGTTCAGGATATTCAGGTTTGCTGTTCATTTTATAAAATATCTGATTTTCTGTGATATCCATCTCAATAACTTTCATATGAATAAGGTTAATCAGAATTTTTTCAGCCTTACGCGGGCTAATGTTAGCCATGCCACAAAACTTTGAAAAAGTAATATAACCATGGATGCCTAAATAAGTAAGAAGTTTACTTTCGGCATACTTTATTTTTAGAAGTGCACCTCCTGGTTGTTTGTCCCTTTTCCACACTTCAGTCAGAATTCGGTTGGCAACCAGGTTCTGATCTTTTACTCTAACATAATAAGTGGATTTTCCATCTTTATCAGGAGCCGAGTGAGGGCGGTTTTTACTCTTCTCAATGATGATTTCTAACACTGTTTTGCCTTCAATCTCCCATTTACGAGTTTCAAACTTTACACCTGGGCGACAATGACGTGTGGCAGCAGATTCAATCATGTAATATTCTTCATCGGATTCTATACCGGCTATTTTACCGTTATCCTTTACTCCAATCAAGAGACGTCCCCCATCTGTATTAGCAAATGCGGCAATTGAACGTGCTATTTTTTTTGTATCTGTAATTGCAAACTTAAAATCCTGAGTCTGGTGTTCTCCTTCCTGGATCATTTGCTGAAGCTCTTTCTCATTCACTGTTCTAAATTTTGTGCAAAGATCGGAAAAATGCCAGTATTAATAAAACCTGGGGAATTGAATACTGATATTTTTAGTTAAAGTATTGTAAATGCTTAAATAGTTATTAATATGTTGATAATAAGTTATTAAGAATGAGTATTAATAAGGATTAAATTCTGTAATTATGAGAATTGTCATGGAAATAAATGTTAAAAAATATTAACTTTTAGAGAAATAATTCTTTATACCAATAATTTTTTAACAACCCTTAAATCAACAATTATGACTGAAGTTAAACAATTGGTAAAAGGATTGGCGGACCAACACGGCCGGTCAATGGAGAGCCTTTTACCTATTCTTCAAGGAATCGTACACCAGGAACAGCACATTTCAGAAGATGCGATGGTGGAAGTGGCCCGTGAGCTGAATATATCAGCAGCTCAGGTATTTGGAACGGCCACTTTCTACTCTTTTCTTCATACTAAGCCTCTGGGCAAATATGTGATTCGTGTTTGCAAAACAATTACCTGTATGATGCATGGTAAAAATCAGATAATTAAAGAGCTTGAGACAGTTTTAAAGATCAACCTGGGAGAAACGACTCATGATCGTAAATTTACACTGCTCGAAACCAATTGCCTGGGACAATGCCATAAAGGTCCGGCCATGCTGATCAATGATGAGCCATATACTGAACTGACGCCAGAAAAAGTGCGTGAAATAATTATGAAATATAAACAGCAGGAAATCAATGCTAACTAAGCTTTAGTTAGATCCTTTTTTTGATTGATTTCATAAAACACGCAATTGTATGAAAAAGAACTTACAAAGACTCGATCTTATATTTAAGAACGAACATGATACAGATGCTATTCTAAAGAAGACATTCGCAAGAAATGATGATGATGTTATCAATGACTTAATTAGTTCCGGACTTAAAGGGCGAGGAGGAGCTGGTTTTCCTACTGGTTTGAAATGGAAATTGGCAGCCGAAGCAGCTGTTGATGAAAAATTTGTCATTTGTAATGCTGATGAGGGTGAGCCCGGTACATTTAAAGATCGGGAGATATTGTCGAGTGTACCGCATAAGGTTTTATCAGGCATGGCAGTTTGCGCCAAGATAATAGGTTCTAAGAAAGGTTTTATTTACTTAAGAAGTGAATATACTTTCCTTAAACCTCAGCTTTTAAATGTAATCGATGAATTTCATAAACTTCTTGATACCCTGGGCTTGAATTTCAGAGTTGAGATTTTTATGGGAAGTGGTGCATATATCTGTGGTGAAGAAAGCGCCTTGTTTGAAAGTATGGAAGGTAAACGTGGTGAACCACGTAATAAACCGCCATTCCCAACCGATTTTGGATACAAAGGTAAGCCAACTGTTATTAATAATGTGGAAACTTTGGCCCATACCTATTCAATTTTTAAATATGGTCCTGATAAATTTAAAGATCTGGGAATCCAGGATTCAAGAGGCTCTAAAGTATTTTCGGTTTCTGGTGATACTCCGATACCAGGTATCTATGAATTGGAGTTTGGAATGTCCCTGCAAAAGTTTGTGGATGATTTCGGAGACGGGGATTCCAAAGCTGTGCAGGTTGGTGGAGCATCAGGTTTTTGTGTGCCGCGTAAGCGGTTTGGGAAAACAGTCATCGGTTATCAGGGAAAATTAAGAGGCACATCTTTGCCAACCGGAGGCTCAATGATGATTTTCAACTCATCACGATCCATGTATAATGTACTGCATAATTACCTTGACTTCTTCGTAGAAGAATCCTGTGGACAATGTACTCCATGCCGGGTTGGTACTCAGCAGCTATTATTGGGTATTCAGGCCGTAAAAAAAGGTGAGCAGTCTTCTACTTATCTGGATAAGCTTCTCGACCTGGCTGAAGCTATGCGGGTGACTGCAAAATGCGGTTTAGGGCAATCAGTTGCCAACTCATTTTCATCCATTGTTGAGAATTTCCGTGAGGAGATGATTTACTAACCTTAAACTCTTGATTATGTCAGACAAGATTAATCTAAAAATAGATAATATAGCAGTTAGTATACGTGGTGGTGCAACGATATTAGAAGCTGCTAAAACAATAAATGTGCGCATACCAACTCTTTGTCACCACGAGGATTTATGTGTTGCCGGTAATTGCAGGGTGTGCGTGGTTGAGCAAGTTGGAAGTGACCGCCTTTTACCTGCTTGTGCAATGCCAGTTGCTGAAGGCATGGAAATTCAAACCAACAGCATGAAGGTAAGAAACGCCCGTAAACAGATTGTTGAATTATTGGTGAGTGAACACCGCGCTGACTGTACGCGATGCTACAAGAATGGAAAGTGTGAACTACAGGAACTTTCTTCAGAATACATTGTTGGAGAAGGCGGTTTTATTGACCTGATAGCGCATAAAGGCTATACCATTGATAACTTTTCACCTTCAATTATTAAAGATGACAGTAAATGTATCAGGTGTCAACGGTGCGTAAGAACCTGTGATCAGCTGCAGAGCATCGGGGCTCTTACAGTTGCTCATAAAGGAGAACATATGAAGGTCTCATCCTTCTTCGATAAGCCTATGTTTGAGGTTGTTTGTACAAATTGCGGACAGTGTGTTAACCGTTGTCCTACAGGAGCACTTACAGAGAAAACCTACCTGGATGAAGTATGGTCGGCTCTTAATTCTGAACATAAGCATACTGTGGTTCAAACAGCACCGGCTGTTCGAATTGCACTTGGTGAAGCTTTGGGTATGCCGCCTGGAGAAATCGTTACAGGTAAAATGGTATCGGCCTTACGCCGTTTAGGATTCAATTCTGTTTTAGATACTGATTTTACAGCTGACTTAACAATTATAGAAGAAGGGAATGAATTGCTGCAACGTCTTAAAAGCGTTGTAAAAGATAAAGACGAAAGTGTTAAGTTGCCACTTACAACCTCTTGTTCGCCGGGATGGGTCAAGTTTATAGAACATGCATTCCCTGATTTGTTGCCAAATGTTTCTACAGCAAAATCTCCGCAGCAAATGTTTGGTGCATTGGCCAAAACATTCTATGCCAATAAAATTGGGGTTGAGCCTGAAAATATGGTGAGTATTTCAATTATGCCATGTACTGCTAAAAAATATGAGGCTGATCGGCCAGAAATGCGAAGTAGTGGATTCAAGGATGTGGATTATGTTTTAACTACCAGGGAATTGGCTCTGATGATTAAGCAAGCAGGTATTGATTTTGTTTCCCTGCCTGACGATGAATACGACAGTATTATGGGAGAATCGAGTGGTGCTGCTGTTATTTTTGGTGCAACCGGCGGAGTAATGGAAGCGGCATTGCGAACAGCTTATGAGGTGGTGACTGGTCGTGAAGTTCCTTTTGAAGGATTGAATATTACACCTGTACGCGGTATGGAGAATATCCGGGAAGCTAACATTAAGATTGAAAATGTATTGCCGGAATGGGATTTCCTTGAGGGAGTTGAGCTAAAAACATGTGTAGCACATGGTTTGACCAATGCTAAACATGTTATGGAAGCAGTGAAAGAAGGTAGGGCTGATTATCATTTTATAGAAATAATGGCCTGTCCTGGCGGTTGCCTGGGTGGAGGAGGTCAACCAATACCTACATCTCCGGCTATTCGTAAAAAACGAAGTGAGGCAATTTATCATGAAGATGAATTAAAGCCAATAAGAAAATCTCATGAAAATCCGGAAGTTGTTCATTTATATGAAGAATTCCTGAAGGAGCCGCTAGGTGAGGTATCTCATAAGTTACTTCATACGCATTATACCGAACGTAACAGATATTAATAAATGGAGAGAAACCGGCTTAGGTCGGTTTCTTTTTACTATTTTAAACTTGTTTTTCGAGTTTATTGATTATGGAAACGAAACATGAAATTGTAATATGTCTTGGCAGCTCCTGTTTTTCAAGGGGTAATAAAGATGTATTAGAGGTTGTTAAAGCATTTTTAAAGGAACATAAATTAACCGCTGAGGTCTTTTTTCATGGCGACCTGTGCGGGGGTAAATGTGAAGAAGGACCTGTTTTGCAAATTGACGATCAGACTTTTTCACAGGTAACAGTTGATAATGTTTATGAGATACTGACCAGCTATTTTGAAGTTGAACAGGAGAAGTAGAATTATATGGGGCAATTAATACAAACAGACAAAGAGAAATGTAATCTTAGTTATACATGCGTACGGGTGTGTCCGGCTAAAGCCATTAAAATAGCCGATAAGCATGCGCAAATACTCCCTGATCGTTGTATTGGCTGTGGTCAATGTGTGACCATGTGTGGGCAACATGCGATTGAATATCGGAGTGATATTGCCAATGTTGAAAGTTTAATCAAAACGGATAGCAAGGTGGCCGCAATTTGTGACCCTGCTATTTCAGGAGAATTTACTGACGTAGCTGATTATCGCAAATTTGTTGCAATGATTCGTGAAATTGGATTTGACTTTGTTACTGAAATGTCCTTTGCAGTTGACCTAATTGCATATAAATACAAAGATCTGGTAGATAATTTTCAGGGTAAGCATTACATAACAACTAAATGTCCACCTGTTGTAAGTTACATTGAAAAGCAGGAACCTGAACTTGTAGATAACCTGGCTCCAATTGTACCGCCTTATATTGCCATGTCTAAAGTTATTCATAAACGCTATGGCGACGAGGTTAAGGTTGTATACATTACTTCATGCACAGCTGCAAAGGATGAGGTTAAACACTTTTATCATACTGATGGCCATGTTGACGGGGTGTTAACTTTTGTTGAATTACGTGAGCTCTTTGCAAATAAAGGAATAGCTGAAAATACAGTTGAATTCAGCGAGTTTGATGCGCCACTTGGACGTAAAGGAGGCTTATTCCCCATATCACATGGACTCTTTCAGGCGGTAGATATTAATCAGGGTCTATTGGAAGGAGATATTCTGATAACTGAAGGACGAGCTAATTTCTTACAGTCCATTAAGGAGTTTAAGTCTGAAAATCAGTTAAACCAACACCTTGACTTATTCTATTGCAAGGGATGTATTCAAGGACCCGGTATGTCAAAAGGAGGTAAGAAATTTACACGGCGTTCACAAGTGATTAAATATGTCAATAAGCGAATGAAAGCCATTGATGCTTATCAATGGCGTTTAGATATTGAGGAATTTAAGACTTTGGATTTGTCTCGTAGCTATAGAAGTAAAGACTTGAGATTACCTACACCAACAAAGGCTGAAGTTGATGTGATTTTGGCAGATATGGGGAAATCGAAGCGTGAAGATCAATTGGGTTGTGGTGCTTGTGGTTATCCTACCTGTCGTGAGTTTGCAGTGGCTCATCTCCAGGGATTAACGGATTATGAACAGTGTTATACCTTTTCCATTAAAAAATTACGCACCTATGTAAATAAGGTGAATGCTTCTAATGAAAAGTATAAAAAAACACAGGAGGCATTAGTGAAAAGTGAAGAAAAAGCGAGGGTTGAGGAAGGTTTGGCGCGTGAAGCAGCAGAAACGACCACAGCTATGCTCAATAAATTAAGAGCAGGTGTCGTGATTGTTGATGACAATTTAAATGTGATTGAGGCCAATCAGCGTTTTGTGGAGATGCTGGGCGACGATGCCAGAGATATTGCTGATGTGGTGCCGGGTTTAAAAGGAGCTGAATTGAAAAGTCTGGTTGATTTCTATAAGGTCTTCTCAACAGTCTTGCAGGCAGGTCAGGACGTACTGGATCGCGACGTTGAATATGGTGGTTCTATCTTTAATGTCTCGGTGTTCACAATCAAAAAGAATAAGGTAGTTGGGGGAATTATTCGTGACCTGGTAACGCCTGAAGTAAGAAAGGAAGAAGTGATAAAAAGGGCACAGGATGTAATCAAAGAAAACCTGGAAACTGTTCAGCAGATTGCCTTCCTGCTTGGAGAAAGCGCCTCCAAAACAGAAAAAACGCTTAATAGTATTATCGAAGCTCAACAATTAGGAGAGAGCCATGGAGCTGGAAAATAGCTTTTTTATAGACGTTGAATGTCGCCAGAATAACCATGTCGGTGAAATCATTTGTGGTGATGTTTTTCTTTCTCAAAAAATAAAAGAGGAAGGAAGAATTGTTGCTGTGCTTTCTGATGGAATGGGAAGCGGAGTGAAAGCTAACGTTCTGGCTACCCTGACTGCTTCTATGGCCATGAATTTTACCATCGAGCATCGTGAAGTGGCTCGTACAGCCGAGATCATTATGAATACCCTGCCGGTATGCAGTGTGCGAAAGGTTAGCTACAGTACATTTACCATTATTGATATTGAAGATGATGGCACAACAACGATAGTAGAGTATGATAACCCCCTTTGTTTAATTATGCGTGGCCAGGAAGAGTTTGATCCGGGTTGGGAAGATCTGGTTCTGAACAGTGAAAAAAATAGAGGGAAAAAAATACGTATTTGTAAATTTAAAGCAAAACTTGAAGATCGCATATTTTTTTGGTCCGATGGAATTGTACAGGCAGGTATGGGTTCAAGAGCTTTTCCTTTTGGCTGGGGACGTGAAGATGTTGGAGAATATGTTAAGAAAATTGTTAACTACAGACCATTTGCTTCGTCAGGTAAGTTGGCCCAAAAAATCATTAATATGGCTCAGCTGCATGATGGTGACAAACCCAAAGATGATACCTCGTGCGGTGTAATATACTACAGAGAACCGCGTAAACTGTTGCTTATTACCGGTCCGCCGTTTGATGAGCACAATGATTTTGAATTTTCCTTAAAAGTTAAGCGCTTTAAAGGCCGGAAAATTATCGCAGGAGGAACTACTGCTGAAGTTGTTGCCCGCGAACTGGCACTGAAGTTTGATGCGGGTTTTGAATCGGAAGATTCGGAATTACCACCAGTGTCTTTTATGGAAGGAATTAGTTTGGTTACTGAAGGGATTTTAACCCTTGGAAAAGTAGCCCGAATATTGGAAAACTACAATGTTAACAGCCGCTTAGCCAATGGGCCTGCTGATCAGATAATAAAAATGCTTTTTGAAAGCGATAAGATTCATATTCTTAATGGGACACGCATCAATGTAGCCCATCAGGATCCAAATTTACCAGTTGAACTTGAAATCAGGAGGACAGTTGTAAAGCGTGTTGTTCGCCTGCTTGAAGAAAAATTCCTCAAAGACGTTACTATCGAGTATATGTGATAAGAAATCGTAAATAAATATGATGTAAATCATACGTTTAAGTTTTGTTATGATTTGATGCTCAAATGTTAATAAACCTTTTAATTTGATAGCTATGGGGTTTCTTATCGTCTGATTTGTTGCGTTTTAATTTAGACTTGTTCTGTATTAAAGAAAACCAACATCTGGCCTTTTTTTTCTCGGTATATTAGTATTAGTTTGCTTTCATATTCGGGAAAAATTTCTTTAATCGAATGCTAAACTAAATCCAGCTAAGAAACTAAAAATATGGCGTCATCAATAAAAATAAAAAAGATAGCTGAGCTTTTGGATGCTTGTGTTGTATGCGGTGAGCAGTATATTGACTGCGAGGTTAACCATGCCTTTGCGAGTGACTTGATGAGTGATGTGTTAACACTCGAATCTGAGCAACTGGTCTTAATAACTGGATTAACAAATATGCAAACCGTACGAACAGCAGAAATGGCTGATATTAATTGTGTTGTTTTTGTTCGTGGAAAGAAAATAACACCCGATATGATAGAAGTAGCTGAAGAAAATAATATGGTTCTTATTGAGTGTCAGTATTCAATGTTCAGAACCATTGGTGTTTTATACGAGGCAGGCGTTAGTCCCGTTTATTAATTTTAATATGGAGTTTAACTACGAAGTTGAAGGAGGGAATTTTGCTAAAGCTGGAAATGCAGCCAGTAGTGTAAAAAAGGTTCTTAAACAGCTAAATGTTGATCCTAAAATCATTAAACGCATCGTTGTCGCGCTTTATGAAGGTGAAGTTAATGTTGTGGCTCATGCCTATAAAGGGAGTGTTTTAGTGGATATTGATACGAATAGAATATACATTAAAATAGCGGATGAAGGTCCTGGAATTCCAGATATTGATCTGGCAATGCAGGTTGGTTACTCCACAGCTTCAGCCATGGTGAGAGAGATGGGATTTGGTGCTGGAATGGGATTGCCAAATATGAAAAGAAATGCTGATACAATAGATATAACAAGTAAAGTTGGTGAAGGAACTATAGTTGAATTAACAACTAAGTTGACCAGTTAAGAACTTAAAACCTATGAGTGAACAACAGTTTTATCACGCATTAAAAGTCGATAAGGATTTGTGTTTTGGTTGCACACATTGTATGAATGTTTGTCCGACAGATGCCATTCGTATACGCGATGGTGTTGCATCAATAAGAAAAAACTGGTGTGTTGATTGTGGTGAATGTATGAAAGCTTGTCCGGTAGATGCCTTCTATGTTGAGCAGGATGATTTTGAGAAGATATTTAACTTTAAGCATCGGGTAGCTATTCTGCCGTCGGTTTTTATTGGTCAGTTTTCTAAAAGAATTAAAGAGTGCGAGATTATCGATATCCTGAAAGGACTTGGATTTACACATGTAGTGCCTGCGGAGGCAACAGTTGATGTTATTAATGAGTCCATGCTTGATGAGTTGAACTCCGATAGAGAAAAGCCAATGATAAGTGCTTTTTGTCCCTCAATAGTAAGACTTATTCAAGTTCGTTTTCCAGGATTAGTGAATAATATTATTCCAATTAAACCTCCAATTGATACTACTGCACTGTATTACCGGCAGTTGTTACAAGAAGAGGGGAAAAGCTCAGATGAAATAGGTATATTCTATGTAACCCCTTGTGCCTCAAAAATTGCAACTGTCAAGAGTCCTGTTGGAGATGAATCATCAAATGTTGATGGTGTTATCAATATGGATTTCTTATACAACAAAGTATTTCATGTATTAAATAATCGCAATGAGACGACTGAAAATTGTGATTACACTGTGCCTTATTTATCTCCGAAAGGATTGAACTGGAGTCTAACGGATGGTGAGGCTAGTCAAATGAGAGGCCGTTGTTTGGCTATTGATGAAATACATAATGTTATTTCATTTCTGGAGAAGGTTGAAAATGATGAAATTATAAACGTAGATTTTCTTGAATTACGTGCTTGCGATCAGAGTTGCGCAGGAGGTGTATTGCTGACTGAAAATCGATTTTTAACCGTTGAACGTATTAAGAACCGTGCAGATCGCATAAATGCGTCCGGAAAATATATTCAAAATATTTCTGAAGAACACAAACAAACGATTAAGGCGAACAGTGATGTAGGTAAGATTGAGCCGCGTTCAATGATGGTATTGGACGAAGATATGGGCATTGCATTGAAAAAAATGGAACGCGTTCGTCGTATGATGTGCTACCTGCCTGGTATTGATTGCGGTGCATGTGGTGCGCCAAGCTGTGAGAGCCTGGCTAAAGATATCGTGCGAAAGGAAGCACATTTGTCCAACTGTGTGTTTTTGCAGAGGATGATGGAAAAGACTAAAAAGTTAGACCCACAGCACTCTATCCGAATTATAGAAAAAAGCTGGGGCAAAGATCGTTTAGATAAGGATTGTAAGAAAAAAGGAGCAAAGAATGACAGTTTCTGATATCATAGAAAAGCTAGAACTAAAAGTTACAGGTGGAGAAGAAGGCCTTCAAAATGAAGTAAAGGGAGGTTACACTTCAGACTTATTGAGTGATGTGATGGGAAATGTAGATGAAGGGCAAGTTTGGATAACCCTACAGACACATCGCAATGTTATGGCTGTGGCTTCGCTTAAAGAAGTAGCAGCTGTTATTATAGTAAAGGATTTGGAGGCTGATGAAAATACTATTAGTCAAAGTAATGATGAAGGTATTCCATTGTTGAGTTCTTCAATGGAAGCGTTTGAATTGTCAGGTGAACTGTACAAATTATTGAACAAATGATATGAAACGCTTTAAGGCAGATTTGCACATGCACACCGTCTTATCTCCATGTGGAAGTTTAGAGATGAGCCCGGCAGTCATTGTAAATAAAGCATTAGAGCGAGGATTAGATATAATAGGCATTACCGATCATAACTCAACCAGGCAATGTGCCGAGGTTTATAAGATAGGTAAGCAAAAAGGATTAGCAGTGTTATGTGGTGCTGAAGTCACCACTAAAGAGGAAGTCCACTGTTTAACGTTCTTTGAAAATTTTGAAAAACTTGAACTTTTTCAGGCATATCTTGATAAACATCTGCCAAATATTCCCAATGATGTTGAGAAATTTGGTTACCAGGTGTGGGTTGATCATGCTGAGGAAATTGTTGGTCAGGAAGATCGTTTGTTGATTAGTGCAATAAATCAGTCCATTGATGAGGTTGAGAAAAAGGTGAGAGAACTTAATGGATTGTTTATTCCGGCCCATATATTCCGGCCAAGTTTTAGTGTTTATAGTCAATTGGGTTTTATGCCTTTTGATATTATACCAGACGCCATCGGGATGAGCGCCAGAGTGGATGTTGAAGAACAGATAAAAAAACACCCTGAGTTAAAGCAATTTGCAGTTTTACGCTCTTCAGACGCTCATTTCCCGGAACAGATAGGAACGCACTATTCTATAATTGAAATGGAAGAAGCCACTTTTGATGAGTTACGCAAAGCACTGCATCAGCAAGAAGGAAGAAAAATTGTAGAACTGAAGTAATGAAGGATTTATCAATGCATATCATGGACATTGTTCAGAATTCGGTGAGAGCGAAAGCAGAGAATGTGAGACTTGCCATCACACTGAATGAGCAATGGTTGATCATTAAAGTGGAAGACGATGGAAGTGGAATGGATAAGGAGACCTTAAAGAAAGTAACGGATCCATTTTATACGTCCAGAACAACACGAAAGGTTGGGATGGGTATTCCTTTAATTCTGCAGAATGCCGAGTTGACAGGTGGAAACATGTGTTTATCTTCGGAGTTGGGAGTTGGTACAACACTGACTGCCACATTTGGACGCGAGCACATTGACAGGCCACCAATGGGAGATATTGCATCTACTGCCGCAATGATGATAACGGGTAACGATGGTGTTAACCTTCAGTTTGTAGTGCATAGAAAAGATGATGAATTTGCAATAAGTACCAATGAGGTCAAAGAGGCAATGGGGGATGTAGATATACGATTGCCAAAAGTGACAAGTTTTTTAAAGGAAATGATTGACGAGAATTTAAAGGAATTAAATATAGAATTTGATTAAATGTCTGATTAGATCAGGCATCCAGACAAACAAAAGAATGTGTAATTAATAATAACCAATCGCTATGTCAAAAGTAAAATCTCTGGCTGATTTGCGTAAAATGCGCGAAGAATTGCAGACTAAAGTAAGTCTGCGTGAGAAAAGCGACAATCCTGAAAAAATGGTTCAGGTAAAAGTGTCGATGGCTACTTGTGGTATTGCCTCAGGAGCAAAAGAAGTGATGAACCATATGATTGAAGAAATGGATCGTCAGGCAATTGATGCCATAGTTACTCAAACCGGATGTATGGGATACTGTCATGCAGAACCTACTATCGAAGTAACACTACCTGGAACAGATCCAGTGGTTTTTGGTCATGTGGATAATAAAAAGGCCGATGAAATCATTGAGAAGTATGTTATCAGAGGGGAGTTGGTGGATGGAATCATCCCGGTAAATTACGAAACAGTAAAAGAGAATAAAAACGAATAGTTTTTTGCGCTATGGCTAAATTCAAAAATCATATCCTTGTTTGTGGTGGAACCGGATGTCGTGCCTCACAGGGAGAAGAAATTGTACAAAACCTTGGTAAAGTTTTAGAGGAAAACAGCCTCGAAAACGAAGTACAAGTGGTAAGAACCGGATGTTTCGGTTTCTGTGAAAAAGGTCCTGTTGTTAAAATGGTTCCTGATAATACTTTTTACGTTCAGGTAACACCTGAAGATGCTACAGAAATAGTGGCTGAGCACCTGGTGAAAGGTCGTAAAGTTGAGCGTTTGTTATATACCGATCCTGAAACACAAGAGCGTGTGTCAGAATCGAAAGATATGGGTTTCTATAAGAAGCAGATTCGTATTGCACTTAGAAACTGTGGGTTTATTAATCCAGAAAACATTGATGAGTATATTGCCCGCGATGGATATGCCGCGTTAGGAAAGGCTTTGACTGAAATGACTCCTGAAGAGGCTATTAAAGAAATTATTGACTCTGGTCTTCGCGGTCGTGGTGGAGGTGGTTTTCCTACAGGTTTAAAATGGGATATCACGCGTAAAGTAGAAGCAGAGCAAAAATATGTGGTTTGTAACGCTGATGAGGGTGACCCGGGTGCATTTATGGACCGTTCAATTCTGGAAGGTGATCCTCATGCTGTTTTAGAAGCTATGGCTATTAATGGCTACTGTACAGGTGCATCTAAAGGGTTGATATATATTCGCGCTGAGTATCCATTGGCAATTTCACGTCTGAAGATAGCCATTGATCAGGCACGTGAGTATGGTTTGTTGGGAGATGATATCTTTGGTACCGGGTTTAGCTTTGATGTTGAATTGCGTTACGGTGCCGGTGCATTCGTTTGTGGTGAAGAAACATCATTGATCCACTCAATGGAAGGTTTACGTGGTGAACCTACTGTAAAACCTCCATTCCCATCTGAAAGTGGATACAAAGGTATGCCTACCAACGTAAATAACGTTGAAACCTATGCTAACATACCAGTTATCTTATTAGAGGGAGCTAAATGGTTTAGCAGTATCGGAACTGAAAAGAGCAAAGGAACCAAGGTATTCGCTTTAGCGGGTAAGGTAAATAACGTTGGTTTGATTGAAGTTCCAATGGGTACCACTCTTCGTGAGGTAATTTTCGATATTGGTGGTGGTATCAAAGACGGTAAGAAATTTAAAGCTGTTCAGACAGGTGGGCCTTCTGGAGGTTGCTTAACTGAAAAGCATCTTGATATTCCGATTGATTACGATAACTTATTGGCTTGTGGCTCTATGATGGGTTCAGGAGGTATGATCGTAATGGATGAGGATGATTGTATGGTTTCTGTAGCTAAATTCTATTTAGATTTTACAGTTGAAGAATCATGTGGTAAATGTGCTCCATGTCGTATTGGTAACAAGCGTTTATATGAAATGCTTGATAAATTGACTGAAGGAAAAGGAACGGAAGAAGACTTAACATTATTACGTAACCTGAGTAATGTAATTAAGGATACGTCGCTTTGTGGATTAGGTCAAACATCACCTAATCCGGTTCTTTCAACGATGGAGAACTTCGCTGATGAGTATGAAGCACACGTGAAAGAAGGTAAGTGTCCGGCTGGTCAATGTAAATCGTTAATGCAATATGTAATTGATGCTGAGAAATGTATTGGTTGTACATTGTGTTCTCGTGTATGTCCGGTTGATGCGATTACCGGTGATAAGAAAGAGCCTCACTTAATTAGTCAGGAGACTTGTATCAAGTGTGGTGCTTGTTATGAAAAATGTAAGTTTGGTGCTATCAGCATTCAATAGCCAAACCAGTTTTTGAACAGTAAAAGATAGAAGAATGGAAATCGTTCAATTAAGCATAGATAATAAAAAGGTAGTCGTTGAGAAAGGCACTACCATCTTAGAGGCAGCTAAAAACATCGGGGTGGATATTCCTACTTTATGTCATATGAAGCTGCACGATATGAACATTGAGAATAAGCCAGGCGGATGTCGTGTTTGTGTGGTTGAAGTTGAAGGTCGTCGTAACCTGGCACCAGCATGTAAAACTGAATGTACAGAAGGTATGGACATTCAAACACACTCTGTTCGTGTGGTAAATGCGCGTCGTACAGTAATGGAACTGATCTTATCAGATCACCCGTTTGATTGTTTGGTTTGTGCTAAATCCGGAGATTGTGAATTACAGACAATGGCACAGAATCTCGGTATTCGCGAAGTTCGTTACCAGGGTGAGAAAAACTCATATAAGAGTGATGAATCACCAGCTATCGTTCGTGAGATGGAGAAGTGTATCATGTGTCGCCGATGTGAAACAGCTTGTAATGAAGTGCAGACTGTTGGTGTGCTTTCAGCTGTTAACCGTGGTTTTGAGTCTGTAGTAGCACCTGCTTTTGAAATGGATTTAGACCACTCGGCTTGTACATTCTGTGGACAATGTGTTGCAGTATGTCCAACGGGAGCTTTAACAGAGCGTGACAGCTCAGCGAAAGTTATGGATGCCATTGTTGACCCTAAGAAAACAGTGATTGTTCAGACCGCTCCTGCTGTTCGTGCTGCATTAGGAGAAGAATTTGGAATGGAAGCAGGTTCGCTTGTTACCGGTAAAATGGTTTCAGCTCTGCGCAAATTAGGTTTTGACCATGTATTCGATACAGACTTTGCTGCTGATTTAACTATCATGGAAGAGGGTACTGAGTTACTGGGTCGTTTAAATAAGCATTTGGCTGGTGATAAGGATGTTAAGTTGCCTATCTTAACTTCTTGTTGTCCGGGTTGGGTAAATTTCTTCGAACATCAGTTCCCTGATATGATTGATATTCCATCAACAGCTAAATCTCCGCAACAGATGTTTGGTGCTATCGCAAAGACTTATTTTGCCGATCAGTTAAAGCAAAAGCGTGAAGATGTTGTAGTAGTGTCGGTTATGCCATGTTTGGCTAAGAAATATGAGTGTGCGCGTGATGAATTTAAAGTAGACGGTGATCCGGATGTTAATTTGTCAATCTCTACTCGTGAGTTGGCTCAGATGATCCGTAATGCCAACTTAAATTTCGAAGCATTGGAAGACGATGATTTCGATAAGCCATTAGGCGAGTCAACCGGTGCTGCTGTAATTTTCGGTACAACTGGTGGCGTAATTGAAGCTGCTGTTCGTACAGCATACGAAGTTCATACCAAGAAGCCACTTCCAAAACTTGACTTCGAAGAATTACGTGGTTTTGAAGGTATTCGTTCTGCAACAATCGACTTTGATGGTCTTCCGATCAACATCGGTATTGCACACGGATTAGGAAACGCACGTCAGTTATTAGAAGATATCAAAGCTGGTAAATCACAATTCCATGCCATTGAAATTATGGCATGTCCTGGTGGATGTATCGGTGGTGGTGGTCAGCCATATCACCACGGTGATGTTGAAGTATTGAAGAAGCGCCAGAAAGCAATTTATGAAGAGGATAAAGGTAAGATCCTTCGTAAATCACACGAGAATCCATTCATTCAGAAACTATATTCTGAATTCCTTGGTGAACCATGTGGACATAAATCGCACGAACTGCTTCACACACACTATTACGATAAGAAAAAGAAGGTTGAAATCTAAAAAAGTATCAAGCTATAGGTATCAGGGTGATAGACTATCCTGATACTTGGTACTTGAATCTTTTATCTTAAAGAAACGAAAAATGGCAAATATAAAATTACCCGCCGCTAAGGTGGAAGAATTAAAAGAAGTATGTAAAAAACTCGGTAACGAAGGTGGCGAGTTGATTAACGCACTTCATGCAGCTCAGGAATTATTCGGCTATCTGCCTGCTGAAGTTCAGGAGTTGGTAGCTAGCGAAATGAATGTATCTGTAGCTCACGTTTATGGTGTTGTTACATTCTATTCTTTCTTCTCAATGATTCCAAAAGGAGAGCATCCAATCTCAATCTGTATGGGTACAGCTTGTTATGTGCGTGGTGCTGAGAAGGTCCTGGATGAATTTAAGCGTCATCTGGATGTTAAGGTTGGTGAAACAACTGAAGATGGTAAATTTTCAATTAGCTGCTTACGTTGTGTCGGAGCTTGTGGTTTAGCCCCGGTAGTTACTGTAGGCGAAAAGGTTTATGGTCGTGTAGCTGCCGAAGATGTAAAAGGTATTTTAGATGAGTACAAATAAAATACGTGTTTCAAAATGGAGCCGCCTTACATTTGTAAGGCGGCTTTTTTGTTATTTATACTGAAAGATAATTGGTGCTATTGCTTTAATGGTGATGAAAGTATAGCTGTGAAAATTTCGATTTGGTAGATTATAGGAGGTATGTAAGCAAAATCGTTATTCATTCGATGAAATACTGTTTTTTAACAGATAATAATTCTGGTATTTTGTTGCTTAAATTAGCTTAAAACCCCTAATTTTGAGCAATGGAGTCATGATGGGGACATCAGATAAAAGCAGGTGAAATGTCAATAATTTATAACCCACAACAATATAAGTTGGCTGATAAGCCAATGGAGAATTTTATCGATGCAGATGAGATTCATGAGATTCTTGATGCAAATCAAAACCCAGGCATGGAGCAAGTGCAAGAGGTGATCAAGAAGTCATTAAATAAGAATCGCTTGAGTTTGCAGGAAACAGCCTTGCTGCTCAATGCCAATGAACCAGAAATGGTTGATGCCATTAAGGCGGCAGCGAAACAATTAAAGGAGCAGGTTTATGGCAGACGTATAGTTTTATTCGCCCCTTTATATGTCGGTAATTTGTGTATTAACGATTGCACGTACTGTGGCTTTCGCTCAACCAATAAAAAACAAGAACGATTAACACTTGGAAAACAAGATATAATTGATCAGGTAGTGGCCCTGGAAGATACCGGACACAAGCGTCTGATATTAGTCTATGGAGAACACCCGCGTTACGATGCTCAGTTTATTGCTGATACAGTGAAAATTGTTTACGGTGTTAAACATGAAAACGGAGAGATACGTCGTGTTAATATTAACGCGGCTCCTTTGGATATTGATGGTTATAAGATAGTTAAAGAAGCCGGAATTGGAACCTACCAGATCTTTCAGGAAACATATCACAAACCAACGTACGAAAAAGTACACCTGAAAGGAACTAAAAAACACTTTGACTGGCGCTTGGCAGGATTGGATCGTGCGCAGGAAGCCGGAATCGATGATGTTGGTATTGGTGCTTTATTCGGTTTATATGATTGGCGTTACGAAGTGATGGGCTTATTACGTCATGTTAACCATTTTGAAGCAGTCTATAATGTAGGACCACATACTATTTCATTTCCACGCATCCAGTCAGCATCAGGTTTTGAGGTTGATAAACGTTATGAGGTAAGCGATGCTGATTTTACTAAGTTAGTGGCTGTTTTACGCCTGGCAGTTCCATATACCGGATTGATTTTAACAGCACGCGAACCTGGTTATATCCGCGATGAGATCCTGCAATATGGAGTCTCTCAAATTGATGGCGGTACTAATATTGAAATGAAAGGCTATACCAGTCATAAGGAACAGCAGGACCTGGACCATGAACAGTTTGAGATTTGCGATGATCGTTCTTTAAACGAAGTGATGGAAGAGTTAGTCGAAGATGGTTATATTCCATCTTTTTGTACTGCTTGCTATCGATTAAACAGAACAGGTGAGCACTTTATGGAATTTTCCGTTCCCGGCTTTATTAAACGCTTTTGTCAACCAAATGCCATATTGACGCTTGCCGAATATTTGGAGGACTATGCTCCGCCAACAACAAAAGAAAAGGGCTATCAGTTAATTGAAGATAGTCTAAAAGATTATGAAGATGAGCGTTTTAAGTCGAAGTTGATAGAGCGTCTTGGTAAAATAAAGGAAGGAGAACGTGACTTATATTTCTAATTTGATAACAGCACTATAGCGAAATAAAAAAAAGTGGCGAAGATGTCTTTCTTCGCCACTTTTAATATAGAATGAGTTGTTAATTCTTCGAAATTCTAAACTGTAAGGTTTCTGTCTTGCCATTACCCAGTTTATCTTTTGCTTCGACTTCTACACTATAGATGCGCTCTTCTTTGAACAGTTCCATACTAGATGGTGAGCCATTACTACCATAGTTTTTCTTCTCACCTCCATCAATACTGTAAAGTATGTTTTTTGTACCGCAATGTTTATCAGTTGCGCCAATGTATAATTTAACAAATGGCGGATAAACAGATATGTCTTGACCGTCATGTTTTTCCTGGCGTGTTGGTTTTATACTGAAATTGATAAATACATCAGGGCCTTCATTATCAACGTATACCTGGCTGGTTTTTGCTGTCTCCCGGTTATTGACATTGTCAATTGAAGAGAAATTGATTTCATAAAAGCCTTCATCAGGGATTTTAAAACTGGTAGTTTCTTGCTCCTGATCACCATTGACCTTAGATATGATTTTCTGAACACCAGATGCATTGTCTTCAGAGAATAGTTTTATCTCAGTTAACTTGTTAATGAATAATGTATCTCTGTTAAAGAATTGCGGACCATCGTAATCAATGCCGCTTGAAGGAGCTTCCGTATCCATAAATACAGATACTTTACCAACCTTAGATTGGTTCTCTACCATATCATAGGATTGATAATAAACAGATTGTAAGGCTTTTTCTGTATCAAAGGCAAAGGGCTCTTCATACTTCTTGTCAATTTCCACGCGGTTGGTACCGAACATCGTTCTGTCAACAACCAATTGATTGTCTTTGGCATCTAACTCGCACCTGCTTCGTTCAGATACATAAAGATATTTACCTCGGAACTGATCTCCAATTATCGTTGCAGTTGCCTCTGGTGGATCGTAATCAATAACAAAAGAAAAAGTAGTCATATCACCACCTGCAATATCTTCGGTGTGGCTACTGCCATCTGACCGGTTACCAACATTGTCGCTAGCCCAGAATTTAAAGTCGTGGTTCCCATTTTCAATCATGCTCAAATCAATAGGGCGTGAATAGGTTTTTACCGGATCGTCGTTCAGCTGATATTTGATATGACTGATTCCTGTTGTTTTATCAACAGCTAATAATTCAATTTTAGAACGTGCTGAAACAGTATTGCCAGAAACATCACCAACTAACTTCCAGTTGACAGCAGGAGCCGTCTTGTCAATAGTAAACTGTCTCTCTTGTATGCTTTCGACATTACCTACGTTATCAACACTGTAATACTTTAATGAATAATGCTTTTCTTCTGATATGTTAATGACTCCCTCTGATAACCTAAATTCTTCGCCATTAATGCTATAGTAGGTTTTATCAAGTCCAGAAACTTTATCGTAAGCGCTTAGTGCTATTTGAAGGCCGGCCCCATAATAAATACTGTCGTTTCTTACGTATTTCTGCGCGTGACTGAAGCTGGCTTTTGTTGTAGGGGCAATTCCATCGGCATAAACCTGAAATACTACATCTGAAACAGGATAAACCAATTCTTTTGTTTCAGGATCAACTTGTGATGGTGTACGTATAGTATTCAGGCCTTCTGAATCAAAATAAAACGGATTAGCATATTTAGGACAACTTTCACTTTCAAGTGTTTCTGTATTTCCTTCAGCCCCGGGGCTTGTTGATAGCATTAAATACATGGGCTGGTGTTTATTCGCAAATAAACGACCTTCTTCGTTACGATACATTTTTTGAGGATGGTCGGCTTGCTCCTGCGACTTTGTTATACTGATAAAAAGAAACAATGCCAGGCACGAACTTAGAATTTTTTTCATTGACATAAATCTGTTCACTTTGTAGATTTTATTATTGCGTGTGTTATCTATTGAGAATTTTACACAGAATTACGATGTTAGTACTATAGGGTTACCTAATTGTGGAAGAAGTAATCAACAAAATGGATCCATTTTGACCAGTAGCTTAAAATTTGCGATGAATGGATGTATTTCGTCTAAATAGGTCAAAAGGTTCGACCAATAAACTCGCATGTTCCGCTATAATAGTAGAATTAGGCGTATTTGGTAAATGTTATGCAAATAAATCATATAAAAAGATAAAAACATCTCAAAATCCATTGGAATTAAAAACTATTGAATACATTCGTGGTTAAATAATAAGTTAACAAGGTAGTTACGAATTTGTGTGCTTCGGTTGAATGTGTGTGTGGCTCATTATAGATCTCTCGAACAATTTTCATACTTCCAAAAAAAACAATACGAATGTTTCAAACAGAAATCTCAACGATTGAAAATGATACCTTAAACAGGTCATTTGAAGTTATGCTTAGCCAGTTAAAAAGTAAAATGAAAAGTGTTTATCACGAAAGAAGTGATATTAATGAGCTTGGGAAAAAGAGGGGAATGCCACCGTTTGTTATGCGTGAAATAATGTCAGTTAATCCTTTTACCGCTATTATTCCTAAAGAGTATGGGGGATTAGGAGGAGATGTCAAGGAAAGCATTGCTTTAATGTCGGCTGCATCATATGAGTCGCTTGCACTTTCATTAACTTTTGGCATCAATATGGCTTTGTTTCTTCAGCCAGTTATTAAAGCTGCGCAACCAGAAGCGAAAGCGGCGGTTCTAAAGCGTTTTGTTGAGCAGCAGAATATGGGAGGACTAATGATCACAGAACCTGATTTTGGAAGTGATGCACTTAATATGCGTACATCTTACAACGAAACAGATAGGTTTGCTCATTTAACGGGAAGCAAGCATTGGGCAGGATTAACAGGCTGGGCTGATTATTGGTTGCTCACAGCGCGTAAAGATACGGGAGATGGAAGATTGGCAAGGGATGTTGATTTCTTTATTTGTGATGTTACACAGCAAGATCAGACAATTGTTGTTGAAGAGTTTTTTGAGAATTTAGGTTTGTATCAGATTCCCTATGGAAGAAATAAACTTGATGTACAAATACCAGCTATCCAAAAATTAGTACCTGAAAAATCGGGTGTTAAGTTAATGCTTGATTTATTGCACCGGAGCCGTATGTCATTCCCTGGAATGGCCATGGGTTTTATACAGCGGATGTTGGATGAAGCTATTGAGCATTGTCAAAAGCGGTTTGTAGGTGGTAAAAGTTTATTGAATTACGATCAGGTACAACAACGAATTAGCCAAATTCAATCCTATTTTACCACTGTGTCTGCCTATTGTGTCAATAGTTGTAAGAAGGCCGGTTTAGCCAAAGATCTGTCAATGATAGGAATCGAAGCCAATGCTGTTAAAAGTCTTTCTACCGATATGATGCAGGCTGCTTCTCAAACCTTACTGCAATTGGTCGGTGCTAAAGGATATAAACTGAATCATATTGCTGGCCGTTCAATAGTTGATAGTCGCCCATTTCAAATTTTTGAAGGATCAAACGATATGTTGTATTCTCAAATATCAGAAGGTGTGATAAAGTTGATGAAGAAAGCCAGGCAGACCAACTTATTGGCTTTTTTAAAGTCATTTGAGTTGACCACTAATGCATCAGACCTGGTGAAAGATTTATTTGACTTTGAGCTAAGTTATAACGAGCCTCAGCGTAAACTTGTTGATTTAGGGAAGATCCTGAGTCGTGTTATTTCGCTTGAACATCTTATTGAGCTAGCTAACAAAGACTTTTCAGCCAAGCTTATTGATGGTGCGACTGTACATTTAAGACAGGAAATCCAGGAATTACTTTCTTCATTTAACGCAAAGAACGAAACAAGAGTCATTGAAGATTATCAGGTTGATACAAATTGGTTGCTGTTCACCTGATAGCAATATAAAGTAATGCGTGAATAAGCTTGTCTTAAAGCAAAATGATTCGCGCAAGCTACAGACTGGAAAAGTGCAAGATATATAGCCAATTTAGAGGCTGGTATTGCACTTTTTCTGTCAAATTTCACGAAATCACTTTTAAGGCAGACTTATTTACTCTTTCGCCAAAGGGTTTTTTGAAAGATGATGCCATAATACTTATCTGATGAATCGCTCATAAAGCAATATTCAAAACCTATCTGAATACCTCCGTATGACTTAATATTATAGAATGCATCGATCCAGTGAGAATTATTACTATAGCCCGCATCGTTAAAGTTGCTCGTGGTGCCTGCTCCAAAGTCAAATCTGCCTCCGTAGGTGTAATAAAGACCTGTTACCAAAGCGGCATTCTTCCAGCTTTCAATATCATGGTTATAGGTAAGGTACGGTTGAAAAGAATGCTGTTTTAAGCGAAAGTCATAGCCATATCCCAATCCTATTCCAAAGTATTGCTCATCGAATCGTTGATGAGCCAGACGTAAATTAAAACTATGACGTGCATCCTCAAATGCTGTAAGCCAAAAGCTTGCTTCCAGATCGCTATAACCAATCGTATTAAAAAACTGAACACTCAAAGAATGAATACTTGCAGGTACCTCTTGATAAGTATTAGCAGACTCATACAGATCTTGTTTACTTGTTCCCGATACAAATGTGAAGGCAAAAAGACCCCCAATTAAAAAAATCAACTTTTTCATTTTAATTTTCACAATACGCAACACACACCACTGAAAGTGATGCACTTTTGATTCAACATGTAAATTTGTGTGATTTGGATCTTGAATCAGTTGGTAAACTGAACGCTTATTTCAATAGTTTGATATTGTCTTTATTGATTTCGATAATTCGCTGTTTATATAGAGTTCCAATGGCCTTCTTAAAGTTCTTTTTACTGGTGCCAAAAACCTTGTAAATAACTTCAGCGGGACTTTTGTCAGAAACATTCATCTGGCCTCCCTTTGAATTAAGGATTGATAATATTTCACCAGCCAAACCATCAATTTTTTCATAACCGGGTTTTTCCAGTGTAATATCCAGCTTGTCATCTTCCCTGACTTTTTTAATATACCCCTTGCATTTATCACCAATCTTAATTGGTTTGAATAGTTCATTGTGGTATAACATGCCTGTATGCAAATTATTTACGGCAACTTTATAACCAAGATCAGTTTTGCCTATTACCATCAAATTAACTTCTTCGCCTTCTTCATACTCCGGAAGCAAATTGTCAAGAGCCGAATTAAGCTTTGATGTAGCAACAATCCGACGACTCTCATCATCCAGATAGATGTATACAGCATATTTTTCACCTTCTTTCATCCGTTCGGCTTGCTCACGATAAGGTACCAGCAGGTCCTTCATCAGTCCCCAGTCCAGAAAGGCTCCGGTTTTATTCACGGATATTACTTCAAGATAAGCTAATTCACCAACAGTAGCATAAGGCTCCTCGGTTGTTGCAATTACCCTGTCCTCCGAATCCAGGTATATAAATACCTCTATTTCATCATCCGGTTTAAGGCCTGGCGGGACATAACGTATGGGGAGTAATATTTCTCCAAAATCTTCTCCTCCATCCAGGTAAACCCCAAAATCAACTTCCTTAATAACCTTTAGTGTATTGTACTTGCCTATCATAATGAATAAATGTGACCGCAAAGGTAACTAAAATACATTTAGGAGCTGATATGATTTATAACAGTGGAAATTGTGCTTTTTAATTAAGAACTTAATATACCTAAATGAATTTCCTGACCAATGTGATCTAATAAAAGACTTTTTTGTCTAAAAATAAAGGGTGTTAGATTTCAGTCATTCAGTGTTATAGGGGATTCATAAAGTATCTACACATCTAGAAAGTTGCATATGTAGAAAAATAGATATATGTTTGTACAGTGATTTAGTTGAACGACTAATAATGATGAAAAAACAAACTAAAAATATGAATAGAAAACTTCTTAAACATGGATTAGCAGTCTGCCTGGTATTGGCAGGCCTGCTGACGCACGCTCAGGAAAGTGCGGGTGATGCAGTCTTTTCGTTGGATGAAGCTTTAAACCTGGCTTCAGAGAATAATCGCGAGGTTCAAAAAGCTTTAGCAGATGTGGAAGCGGCAAAAGGTGGTAACCAACAGGCCCTGGCGGCTTTTTTGCCATCGGTTGAACTGTCAAGTGGATACACTACTTCCAATGATCCGTTATATGCTTTTGGTTTTAAGCTTCAGCAACAAAATGTTACGATGGCCGATTTTGATCCGGCTGTGATCAATTCTCCTGGACAAACCAATCAATTTGGTACCCAGGTTATGATAGAGCAGCCTCTTATTAATTTAGATGCATGGGCAGGTAAAGGCGCAGCTAATAATCAGGTAAAAGCTACAGAAAGAAAAACGGAGTATACAATAGAGCAAATCAGCTTCATGGTAAAGCAAACCTATTATGGATTGCAATTGGCTCAAAACAGAGTTCAGGTGATGACAAAAGCTCAGGCTGCCACTGACTCTTATTTAAAAATGGCTGAAGATAATTTGCAACAGGGATATTTAAAAGAAGCAGATGTGATGGCCATAAGAGTCCGTCAATATGAACAGGTAGCGATGGTACAGGAAGCTGAAAACAATGTCAAAAGTATGACAGAAATGCTTAATTTTTTAATGGGACGAGATATTACTTTACCAATACAGGTAAGTGATTCGATCACTCAGGTTGCTTTCTCATTTAATAATGCAACAAGCATTCTAAATCGATCTGATGTTTTGGCTATGCAGCATGGATTAGAAGCACACAAAAAGTTGTCGAAGAGTGACTTGTATAAGTTTGCGCCACGCGTAAATGCTTTTGGAGCATACAATATGTACGATGCTGATTTTGGAGGTTTTGGTGCCGACAGTTACATGGTGGGTGTTAAGCTACAATGGCGCGTTTTTAATGGAGGTAGAAATATTGGTAAGTACAATCAGTCAAAAGCCAGCTATAATAAAGCACAAATAGCATATCAGGATTATCTGGAGAAAGAGAATATGGAACTGTCAAAGGCATCAAGGGCGATAGCTGTGGCCGAAAGCCAGATGGTAACATATAACCTGGCCGCTGAAGAGGCTCTTGAATCGCTGCGTATACGAACCAACCGATATAACCAGGGGATGGAAAAAACATCAGACCTTTTGATGGCAGAAACCAAAGCCGAAGAAAGTCTTCTTAAGAAACTTAATGCCATATACAACTACAACGTAGCTGTTTTTAAATACCAATTACTGGCATCTGAATCGAGCCAGAATTAAATCTAGTCATTCAAAAAAACAAAATACTATACAATGAAAACGTTAAAGTTATCCATAGCCGCTTTGGCATTCGCCTATTTAACGCAATCTTGCGGAGGGTCTTCATCACATACAGAATCTAAACAGGAGGCCGTAAAAGCCAATGTGCAGGTAGTTGAATTAACAACAGTTCCCAAAAAACACCATTATACAGGTACAGTATCATCTGTTAATCAGTCAACCCTTAGTACCCGTATTATGGGGCAGATAAGCCAGGTAATGGTTCATGAAGGCGATGCGGTTAAGAAAGGGCAGTTACTGATGTCTATCCGAAGTAATGATATTCAGGCAAAGCAAAAGCAGGTGGAGGCGAATATTATTCAGGCCAAAGCAGCCAATAAACATGCAAAAGACGATTATCAAAGGATTCAGGCATTGAGGAGTAGCAATAGTGCTACACAAAAGGAGCTGGATGATATTACCGTACATTACGAAATGACCAAAGCTCAACTGGAAGCAGCCTTAAAAGCCAAGGATGAAATTGATGAGCTATTGGCTTATGCTAATATTCGTGCACCATACAGCGGAGTTATCACGCAACGCTTTGTTGATGCTGGCGATATGGCTAATCCGGGTTTGCCTTTACTGGCTATTGAAGCACCCGGATTGTTTGAAGTGATCGCTAAGATTCCTGAATCAGATGTTTACAAAATGGATAAAGGAGATGCTGTTGAGGTCATGATTGATGCTTGCAAGGAACCAATACAGGGTACTGTTGCACGCATTAGTCCGTCAAGCCGCTTCTCTGGTTCACAGTTCGATGCCAGAATCAGTTTAAATCCAGATATGAAGCAAAAAGAGCTTATAAGAAGCGGTGTTTTTGCACATGTCAACCACTTGAAAGGTGAAGAAAAGAAGATTCTGGTCGCCTCTTCATCCATTGTTGAAAGGGGCCAGCTTAAAGGATTATGGACAGTAAGCACATCAAACCAGGCCTTGCTCCGATGGGTTCGCCTGGGTGCTGCATATGGAGATAAAACAGAAGTGCTGTCCGGACTTAATGAAGGCAACCAAATAGTGGTATCTGCTGAAGGACGCTTGTATGATGGCGCTCCATTGCAATTAAACTAATGTTCCCAAAATTAAAATCTTAGAATTATGAAAACAGGATTTGCCGGGACATTAGCCCGGATGTTTATAAAATCAAAGCTTACACCATTATTAATGATCGCTTTTATGATCATCGGGGTGTATAGCTCATATCTGACTCCACGGGAAGAAGAGCCCCAGATTGATGTTCCTATAGCTGATATTTTTATCGGGTATCCCGGAGCGAGCCCTAAAGAAGTAGAATCGAAGATTGTTACACCTATCGAGAAAGTTATCTCAAATGTAAAAGGAGTTGAATATGTTTACTCGCAGTCCTTAAATGAACAGGCCATGCTTATTGTTCAGTTTTATGTGGGAGAAGACATCGAGCGAAGTCTCGTTAAGCTTTACAACGAGATAATGAAGAATATGGATCAGATGCCGGCAGGTGTTACCTTACCCCTGGTGAAAACGCGATCTATAGATGATGTGCCGGTAATGGGACTTACCCTATGGAGTGAACATTACGATGATTACCAGTTGAAAAGGGTTGCCCAGGAACTGACTTCTGAAATTGAAAAGATAACAGATGTATCTGAAACCAAAGTGATTGGTGGACGAAACAGGGAGATACAGGTCGTGTTGGAGCGTGATAAAATGGCTGCATTCAATGTTGACCCACTGTTGATTACCCAGCAGTTACAAGCTGCCAATCAACAGGTTTCCGCAGGTAGCTTCAATCAAAACAATACGGAGTATTCGGTGCAAACAGGTAAGTTTTTTGAGCATGTTGATGAGGTCGCTAATTTGGTGATAGGTGTACATCAGCAGTCGCCTGTGTATTTGCACCAGGTGGCTCAGGTCGAAGATGGCCCTGAATTACCAAGTTCATATGTGGCTTTCGGTTATGGAACTGCCAGTGAAAACAAAGAAGTGTATCATAGTGAATATCCTGCTGTTACAATTTCGGTTGCTAAACGCCGGGGGGCAGATGCCATGCGATTAGCTGAGCAAATCACTGAAAAAATAGATGTGCTGCGCGAAGAATTAATACCTGCAGATATTCAGGTTGAGGTAACAAGAAATTATGGAGAAACTGCATCTGATAAAGTAGGAGAGCTGCTAATGCACTTGTTGGGTGCCATTGTAGCGGTTACCTTTGTAGTGATGCTTGCCATGGGATGGCGAGGTGGACTGGTGGTATTTATTTCGGTGCCTATCACCTTTGCGCTAACCATGTTCAGTTATTATTTCCTTGATTATACCCTGAACCGTATTACCTTATTTGCTTTGGTATTTGTGACCGGTATTGTGGTTGATGATTCCATTATCATTGCCGAGAACATGCACCGCCACTTCAAAATGAAACAGTTACCCTTCTGGCAGGCGGCATTGCGCTCCATCGATGAGGTTGGTAACCCAACTATCCTTGCGACTTTTACTGTAATTGCGGCGGTAATACCTATGGTATTTGTTTCTGGTATGATGGGGCCGTATATGAGCCCGATGCCCATTGGTGCATCTATTGCAATGATCTTTTCATTGCTGGTAGCACTAATGATCACACCATGGTTGGCGTATCGTTTGTTAAAGCATGATGATGGAGGTGATAAGGATAAAGATTACTCACTTGAAAAGACCTTAATTTACAGGTTGTACGATAAAACAATGCGTCCAATGATCGAAAACTCCTTTAAAAGGTGGGTATTTATCATTGGAGTAACTGTCCTTTTATTCGGATCGGCCAGTCTGTTCCTGTTTAAGGTAGTAACCGTTAAGATTCTGCCTTTTGACAATAAAAATGAATTCCAGGTGGTGATTGATATGCCCGAGGGAACGACTTTGGAAGAAACAGCCAATGTTACCAAGGAGTTGGCCGCCTACCTGAAGGGGCATGAGCTGGTAACCAATTACCAGACTTATGTGGGCACTTCAGCTCCGATCAATTTTAACGGCCTGGTTCGTCACTATGATCTGCGACGAGGGGCTAACGTGGCGGACATACAGGTTAACCTGGTTTCTAAAAAAGAACGCGATCTGCAATCACATGATATTGCCAAGGAATTGCGACCCGGATTACAGGCTATAGGAGAGCGCTTCAATGCCAACGTGAAAGTGGTTGAGGTGCCACCCGGACCTCCGGTAATGTCTACCCTGGTGGCTGAAATTTACGGACCAGACTACGAATCACAACGAGATGTGGCATTGCAAGTGAAAAATATTTTTGCTGACACAGAGAGTGTGGTCGACGTAGATTGGATGATGGAAGATGATCAGGTCGAATATCACTTTGATGTTGATAAAGAAAAAGCCATGTTGGCTGGTGTTGCTCCTCAGCAAATTATTCAGGCTTTGAATATGGCCCTGCGTGGAGCGCAGGTATCTCAGCTTTATGCTGAAAAAGACCATCAGCAGGTAGGTATAAAACTACGTTTACTAGAGAGTGAGCGTGCAAGTATTGATGATCTGAAAATGGTAAGCATCAAGTCTCAGCAGGGCAACATGGTCGTGGTTGGAGATCTGGTTAATATCTCTGAGGAAACAAGGGAGAAGAGCATTTTTAGAAAGAATCAAAAGCAGGTGGTTTATGTAACTGCCGATGTTGCAGGTAAACTTGAAAGTCCTGTTTACGCGATACTTGATATGAGTGAGCGAATGGGTGAAATACAATTGCCCGAGGGGTATAGTATCGAGGAGTTTTATAATGGGCAGCCCTTTGTTGAGAATAATTTCGGACTTAAATGGGATGGCGAATGGCAAATTACCTATGAGGTGTTCCGTGATTTAGGAACCGCTTTTGCTGTTGTACTGGTTATCATCTACATGCTAATTGTAGGATGGTTTCAAAACCTTAAAGTACCGTTCGTAATGATGGTGGCTATACCATTGTCACTGGTGGGCATTGTCTTGGGACACTGGATGCTCAATGCCTTTTTTACCGCAACTTCAATGATCGGTATGATTGCACTGGCCGGTATAATGGTTCGAAATTCCATATTGCTCATCGACTTTGTGAATATCCGACTCAATGAGGGAGTGGCTTTACGAGAGGCTGTGATTGAAGCAGGGGCTGTCAGGACAACGCCAATTCTTTTAACTGCTGGTACAGTTGTTATTGGTGCTGTTGTTATCCTCTTCGATCCAATTTTCCAGGGACTTGCAATTTCACTAATGGGCGGAACCATTGCTTCTACCGTCTTAACCTTGCTGATAGTGCCTCTTATTTATTATATGACCGAGCGCAAGAAGTTTGAAGGGGATGATAGTGAAGGAAAAACCGATGATTCAACCAATCATCAGGAAATGCTTGAAGAAGTGATAGAAAATAAAAATTAATAAAGCATAGTTCACCATGCATGGTGCCGGTAATAACGGCGCCAGTGCAGTGAGCATTGTATCATCTACTGAAGATATGAAACTATTAATAGCCATTACAGTGGCAGAATACAGAGAGCGTTTGCAGGAGTTTTTTAGTGAACACCAGGTTTCCTATTATAATGAAATAGAAATGAAAGGCATGCGTAAGCTTGAACAGCAGCATCGCCTGGGTAATTGGTTTGGCCAACGAACGATGGGGGTTGATAACATCGCTTTTATCTCATTCGTAGGTGATGAACAGGCCAGTAGTTTACAGGAAAAACTATTGCAGTGTAAAGCTGAAATGCCTCAATGCAATATCAATGCCTATGTCATTAATGTTGAGTCAGGGGTATAAACAATCAAAAGAGAAGTAATTAATAATATAAATAGCTGAAAATATGCAGGAAAGAATAGTAAGAGCAGTGGCCGGAACATTTGTGTTGATCAGTGTTTTGCTGGCAATTTATGTCAATATTAACTGGCTTTTTCTGGCCGGATTTGTAGGGGTGAACCTTATACAGTCTTCCATAACTAAGTGGTGTTTGATGACAGATATACTGACTAAGTTAGGCGTACCGAAATAGTTAGAGTTCAGTTGCTCGTTGCGATTGGGCAAATGTTTTCTATATTTTTTGTTTGTGAATGATAAAGGCTCTGATCTCGTTAGATCGGAGCCTTTAATCTAGATGTTGATAAATTGTAGCTACCTGGTCCGGACAAGAGCGACTTATTTTACCTGCGAATATGATCTCTTAGGTCATAAATAAAACGTCTTTATACGGACTTCAGTTTTATTATTAGCATGGCTAATCCAACTTGAAAAAATCGATCAATTCCTTTAATTGAGTCGCCTGTGAATTGAGTTCTTCAGCATTACCTGCTATTTCTTCACTGCTTGAGGCATTTAACTGGGTAGTGTGATTAAGCTGCTGTATGGCAGCGTTAATTTGTCTGACGGCGTCTTTTTGCTCTCTTGTTGCTGACGAAATTTCCTTCATCAGGTTATTAGAATTATCGATTGATGGTAACATTTTATTGAGTAACTCGCTTGAGTTCTCTGATAAAGCATTACTCTCATGGGCTGCTTTTACAATCTCTGCGGCTGTATCCTGACTTCTTTCAGCCAGTTTTCGCACCTCACCTGCTACCACTGCAAATCCTCTTCCGTGTTCACCCGCCCGGGCAGCTTCAACAGATGCGTTAAGGGCCAGTATGTTTGTTTGCATGGCTATTTCTTCGATCATCGATATTTTATCAGTGATAAGCTTATTGGCTTGCTTGGCTTTCTCCGATTCAACAGCCGTGATTTTAATTCCCTCCAAAGCATCATTTGAATGGACTTCACTGGTATCGGCATTGGCATTGTTTTGCTCAATATTCGCCACCATTTCTTCCATTGTTGTTGATACCTCTTCTATAGATGCTGCTTGCTCACTTGCTCCCTGCGTTAATTCCTGCGAACTGATATTAAGCTGTTCACTGGCATGATTGAGCTGTTCTGCTCCTGTACTGATCTCACTTACAACTTCGCGCAGTTTTAAATTCATTTGTTTAAGTGCGGCCATTAAGCGGCTTATTTCGTCTTTTCCGCTTGTTGTATAAGAGTGGTGTAACTCTCCTTTGGCCAATGCTTCGGCCAGCTGTACCCCGTTTTTAACAGGTTTTATAATGCTTTGTGCAATGACTCTGGATGTAATTATTCCAATAAGTATGGCTATTATCAGTAATGTCGTACTCCAAAAAGCAGCCGCTCTTATAATTCGGATTTCTTCCCTGGTTATTTGTTCAATAACTTCTTTGCTAAGCTTTGCAACGGCGGCACCTGAGGCTTGCATGGCCTTCATTTGATTGCCTTGTTCAATGTTTTCATTGACAAATAATTCAAAGGCATCATGGTATTCTTTATAGCCATCTTTAACTTGAGCAATCGAGGCAGTTGTTTTTGTGTTATAGCTGGTGCTTGCTTTATCAAGAATCTTATAAAGCTTCTCGATCTTTGAGTCTACTTTTCGAAGTGACTGTTTATTGATATCGCCGTTCTGATCAATGGGCGCTGATACAAATTCCCAGGCGGCAAGTCTTATCTGGCTGTGCGCATAAAAAATGTCTTTCGATAATTTGTGGTGTTGATTGATCTGTCTGTCATAGGAGATCAAGGCACCAACTTTACCACCTATTTTGGCCCAATTGCTTTTGGTGGTGTTCTTGTCGTTTTCAACATCAACATAGGCACGTAAACCTGCGGCGTAATCAGATATTGCCGTTATGAGTGAATCGGTCTTTTGCTTATTGAATGAACTTAAGCTATCAGCTGAATTTACTTCTTTCAGTGCGTCCGAAAGACCTGATAAAGCAATGTCTACTTTTGCATTATCATTGAATTTCATGTAATAAAGAACAGCTATCCTTGCATTTAAAAGATTGTCCTGCCCCTGTTTTAAATGATTGGCGACTTCAACTATGTTCTGTGTGTTGTTGATCCCGGTTCGTCCAATAAAACCAACTAGGGCAACACAGGCAACCATTGTTGAAAATCCTGCAATCAACCTGATTCTAATTGACGTATTTCTCACGAAATTTATTTTCATTCCTTGTGTTTCTGATGAGGTTATTGCTCACAAAAATAATGTTCTGAAATGACTTGTTACGAATGACCAATAATGCTAAGTGTCATTAGTTGAGGTGTATATGTAATTTGGGTGTATGAAATGCCTAAATATTTACATGAAGCTGTGAAAATTATTGACGAAATTTATCCGCAATTAAATACTCAAATAGCTTCATTTATGCTGCTTAAATATTGAATATATTAGCTAATTGTCAGATAACCAAAGGTAAATGCTTTTGCACAACAAAATGTGGTAATTGCTTAAAAACAACCCGGGTTTACCATAAATCTATCGTTTTAGTGCTCTTGCCGGAGTTTTTTGCACACCTTTATACAGGTGTATAGCTACCGAATGTGTTTGGACTTTCATGATCGGTATTTCACTACTTATCATTTTAACTTTTCACAGAATTATATGAAAAGAACTTAGCCTGGTAATAGCGGTTATTGCAGCGGATGATCCTTTCATGAGAAGTATAGACCAGAGTGTTAAAATTAGGTCCTTATCCATATTTTTTTTGCAATCTGTAAAAAAACAAATACATTTGCCTCGAATCAAAAGTGTAAAAAAGACACTAAGTAGTATGAGGCAGATTTCTCCATATATTTCAGTAGACTGTGTATTATTTGGTTATAATGGTACAGAACTTGAAGTTTTAATTGTTGATAGGACACTTACTGATGAAAAGAGTGGTGAACAGTTGATCAATGACAGGACATTGACTGGTAATCATGTTTACGAAGATGAAACCATTGAAGATGCGGCTTACAGGGTTTTAAATGAGTTAACAGGTCTGGATAATATCTTTCTGGAGCAGTTTAAAACATTTGCACATCCCGATCGACTAAAGAAACCTAACGACCAGCTGTGGTTAAAAAGAACTGAACGTGATCCGCATGCCCGAATCGTCACTATTGGATTCTATTCCCTTGTGGCCACCGATAAGGTGAAGCTGATCTGGAAAGGGCGGAACGTTAGGTGGGTGCCGGTGAAAGAGGTTGGTGACCTGGCGTTTGATCATAACCAGATATTGGAAGAGGCATTGAATACACTGCGCCTTCGAATTAAGTATGAGCCTATAACATTTGAGCTCTTGCCCGAGAAATTTACCCTTACACAACTTCAAAATGTATACGAAGCCATTTGGGGCATTGAGCTGGATAAGCGCAATTTTCGCAAGAAAATAGCCCGTATGAAATACCTGATTCCTTTAGATGAAAAACAAACGGGCGTGGCGCATAAACCAGCCAGACTTTACGTCTTCAGTCGTGAGGTTTATACAAAAACGAAAAGAGAGTTATTCGACTTTACTATTTAAATCGATACAATGAATAAGGATCATAAGATATCAATTCGCGAAAAAATAGGTTATGCACTTGGCGATGGAGCCGCAAATATAGCCTGGCGCGGCGTTGCCACATTTTTGTTAATTTTTTATACTGATGTGTTTGGTATTGCGCCGGCTGTTGCTGGTGTTTTATTGTTGGTTGCCCGTTCCAGTGACGGTATAAGCGATGTGGTAATGGGAGTAATAGGTGACCGTACCAAGTCTAAATATGGTAATTTCAGGCCATGGATATTATGGACCGCTATTCCATTGGCGGCTATTTTGTCAATGCTCTTTACTACCCCAGATTTAGGACCAACCGGGAAAATTATATATGCCTATGTGACTTATATTCTTTTTACATTAATCTATACTGCCAATAATATCCCATACGGGGCTCTGATGGCTGTTATGACAGGCGATGATAAAGAACGTACTAGTTTAGGTTCATTTAGAATGGTAGGAGCTTTTGCTGGTGGAATGCTGGTTCAGGGTGCATTATTGTATCTGGTTATGTTTTTTGGTAATGTTGAGCCACAAATTAATATTTCTCAACAGGCTGAAGATAAATATCTGGTAAGTGTTTCATCACCATACAATGTTCCTAATGCCAATATTAAAACAGAGCATGGTATTGCCACATTTGTTTGGCATGAGGCAAAAGACAATGATGAGCCGACGAAAGGAAAGAGCTTTTCCATGCAATCCGATGAAACATATTCGTTTATAGTTGAAGGAGAGCCTGAATTACTAGAGGAGCAAATTTTGGTGATAGATCAGAAGAAAGGGTATAGTCATTCAATTTACCTCTTATCGGTTTTTCTTGCCGGATTTATGATTATTACTTTTTTAACAACCAAAGAACGCATTAAGCCATCGGTTCAGCAAAAAAATAATTTGTTGAAAGACCTAAAAGATTTGGTCAAAAACAAGCCATGGCTTGTTCTATTAGTCGTTGGATTATTGTTTAATATCTACAATGCCACCAAACAAGGAATAACAGTTATTTACTTTAAACATTATTTGCACAATGAATTATTGGCAGCATCGTATCTGGTTGGTTTAATGGTTATTTCCATTTTAGGTGCAATGGCCACTGCACCATTGGCTCGTTCTTTGGGAAAGCGAAACCTATTTATATATGCACTGATTTTTTCAGGGGCGGTGAATGCCTTACTTGTATTTTGTGGTCCGCAAAGTACCCTTGCCATATTTGCGTTAGGGATAACATCCGAATTTGCTGCAGCTATTTTTCCAACATTATTTTTTGCCATGTTGGGTGATGCGGCTGATTATTCAGAGTGGAAGAATGGCAGACGAGCAACAGGACTTGTATATTCTGCAGGTTCATTTGCAACCAAGTTTGGAGGTGGTATTGCAGGGGCAATAATAGGTTTTGTATTGGCCATGTTTAAATACAATGGGCAGGATGCAGTTGCAATTCAAGGTGCTGTTCCCGGCATTATTATGCTGATGAGTTGGATTCCAGCAATAGTTGCTGTGCTTGCAGCTGGTATAATGTTATTGTATCCCCTTACCCAATCAAAGATGACAATAATAACTAATGAACTAAACGAAAAACGAAATAACGAACTTGCTTTAGAGCGACAGGGATAATTTATTGAGTTATGAAGTACGGATATTTTGATGATGAAAGAAGAGAGTATGTAATCACCAACCCACAAACACCGTGGCCTTGGATTAACTACTTAGGAAACGAAGACTTTTTTGGGCTTGTATCAAACACAGCAGGTGGATATGCATTTTACAAGGATGCTAAGTTTCGCCGGTTAACGCGCTACCGATACAATAACGTGCCGATGGATAATGGCGGACGTTATTTCTATATTAAAGATGAAGATACCATATGGTCGCCGGGATGGAAACCTTGTAAAACAGAATTGGATAAATACGAGTGCCGCCACGGTATGAGCTATACGCAAATTACTGGCGCGAAAAATGGTATTGAAGCCGAAACACTATTCTTTATTCCGTTAAAAACATGGGCTGAAGTTCAAAAAGTTAAACTGACGAACACCACATCAGAGCTTAAGAAGATAAAACTGTTCTCTTTCATGGAATGGTGTCTCTGGAATGCCGAGGATGATCAGAATAACCTGCAGCGTAACCTGTCAACAGGTGAGGTGGAAGTAAAAGGATCAACCATCTACCATAAGACAGAATATAAAGAGCGTCGCAATCATTATGCTTTTTACAATGTAAACGCACCTATTGATGGTTACGATACCGACCGTGAATCATTTGTTGGTTTATACAATGAGTTTGCTGCACCCCAGGCTGTTTTAAACGGACAGCCCGGTAATTCAGAAGCTCACGGCTGGTCACCCATTGCCTCGCATTATATTGAGGTGGAGTTACAACCTGGTGAATCAAAGGATTATATTTTTACCCTTGGGTATATTGAGAACCCTGAAGATGAGAAGTGGGAATCGAAGAACGTGATCAACAAGAAGCCTGCAGAAGAAGTAATGGAACGCTTCAACACCGTTGAAAAAGTTGAGGTGGCATTGGATGATTTGCGACAGTATTGGGATAACCTTCTGGGTAAGTTTGTATTGGAAAGTGATGACGATAAACTTAACCGCATGGTTAATATCTGGAACCAGTACCAGTGCATGGTAACCTTCAATATGTCACGTTCGGCATCTTTCTTTGAGGTGGGAATTGGCCGTGGCATGGGCTTCCGTGATTCAAACCAGGATCTGATAGGTTTTGTACACCAGATTCCCGAACGTGCGCGTGAGCGTATTATCGATATTGCATCAACCCAGTTCCCCGACGGTGGTTGTTATCACCAGTATCAACCTTTAACAAAACGAGGCAACGATGCCATTGGCGGTGGTTTTAACGATGATCCAATGTGGTTAATACTGGGTGTTGTCAGTTATATTAAAGAGTCAGGCGATTTTTCAATTTTAGATGAAATGGTGCCCTTTGATAATGATATGAGCATTGCCAAAACGCTGTATGATCACCTGACGATCTCTTTTGATCATGTGGTAAATAATCTGGGGCCAAATGGTTTGCCATTGATTGGCCGTGCCGACTGGAACGATTGTCTGAACCTGAATTGTTTTTCTACCAATCCCAATGAGTCATTCCAAACTACAGAAAACAATACTGAAGGCTCAAAAGCTGAATCGGTCATGATTGCTGGGCTGTTTGTCGTGTATGGAAAAGAATATGTGAAATTGAGCAAGCGTATCGGCAAAGATGCTGAAGCTGAGCGTGCACAGGCAGAGGTTGATAAAATGATAGCCGCAGTTAAAGAAAAAGGCTGGGATGGTGAATGGTTCCTGCGTGCCTACGATTTCTATGGTAACAAGGTAGGAAGTGATGAGAATGAAGAAGGGAAGATATTTATTGAATCGCAGGGATGGTGCACCATGGCCGGAATTGGAAAAGAGGATGGCCTGTGCGAAAAAGCATTGGATTCGGTTAAAGAACGCCTTGATTGTGATTATGGTATCGTGTTGAATAACCCGGCCTTTACAAAGTATGTGATTGAATACGGTGAAATTTCAACTTACCCGAAAGGTTACAAAGAAAACGCCGGTATCTTCTGCCATAATAATCCATGGATCATGATTGGTGAAACCGAAATCGGACGCGGAGAAAAGGCATGGGAATATTACAAGAAGATTTGTCCTGCCTACTTAGAGGATATCAGTGAATTGCATAAGACTGAACCGTATGTATATGCACAAATGATAGCGGGTAAAGATGCCTATAAACCCGGTGAGGCTAAAAATTCCTGGTTAACAGGTACTGCTGCCTGGAATTATTATGCCATTACACAATATATACTGGGTGTTCAGCCTGATTATGACGGTTTAAAAATTGAACCTTGTGTGCCGGCTGACTGGAAAGGCTTTACGGTTAAACGTTTATTCAGGGGTGTTGAATATGATATCACCGTTAAGAATCCTGATGGCGTAAGTAAGGGTGTTGCCACTATTGAAGTGAATGGAGAAAAAATTGAAGGAAATGTGATCCCATTATTAAATGATGGTTCACATAAAGTCGTTGTTACAATGGGTTAATATGATTGCCGGGCACTCTTTTCATGGGGTGTCTGGCAATTTTTGACTGCAATACTTGATAAAGTAAGATAAAATCGTATAACTTTAATGTGTTAATGCTATAAGTGATGACTTCTGATAAAATACTTGTAAAAAGGCTAAGTAAGGGAGACGTAAAGGCTTTTGATAAGCTCTTTGAGTTGTATAGCTCCAGATTGTACGCCTTTGCACTTAAGTATTTGAAATCAGATGTTGATGCCGAGGGGCTTGTGCAGGAAGTATTTATTAAGATATGGAAAAAGCACCAGGAGCTTGATTCAAATAAATCCTTTAAGTCTTATTTGTTTACCATTGCCTTTAATCACATCAAGAAACAGTTTGAAAAAAGGCAGTTGATCTATGGCATGGTGGATGTTTTAGCCCCTGATTTAGCCGATAACTCTACAGAGAAGGGTATTGTTTATCGCTCGGTTTTACACCAGATTATCGATTTACTGAATGAATTACCTGAGAAGAAACGTAAGATATTTGAGATGAGTCGGTTTGAAGGTTTGCCATCAAAAGAGATTGCACATCGCATTGGCCTCGCCCCAAAAACGATCGATAACCAGATCTCAGAAGTTATACATTATTTAAAAGAACGAGTTGATATCAGTGATATTGCTGTTGCATTATTACTATTTTTAATAATGTAAAGGGCAGTTAGTCATATAGATATAAATTAATTTAAAAAAATCTCCTTTTTCGAAGGGAGATTTTTCTTTTTACAGGATATTACTATTAAAGGCCTTGAAAAAAGCCTGATTCCACAATTGAATAAGCAAGTCGAAGGATCGCAGTGATTGAAGATATGACAAAGATTGATGAAAATAGATTAAAGCGTTTTTTATCGGGCCATTTTACAGCTCAGGATGAACGTTATATGATTGAGCAGTTTAATGATAAGGATAGTCTGTCAGAACTTAAAAAGCATCTAAAAGAAGATTGGAAGAAGGGTGAGTTCGACCAGCCTGATAAAGACCTTGGTCATGTGCTGGAAGCTATTCATAATAAGATTGAAACACAACCTAAGAACAGGATCCTTGGCTTGTATAAAGTCTATTCGCGAATCGCAGCTGTTTTGCTGCTGCCATTGGCTATTTTATTTTTACTTAAAAATGTTGGTGGCAATACTCAACAAAGCGAGCAAACCATTACATCTATTCATGCAATGCATGGTTCCAAAGTGCAATTTACCTTACCCGATGGTACGGCCGGATGGCTTAAAGGCGGCTCTGAATTAACTTACCAGACTGCTTTTGAAACAAGAAATGTTCAATTAAAAGGGGAAGCTTTCTTTGATGTGACGCACGATGAAAAGCGACCTTTCCAGGTGATAGGCAGTGAATCAAGGATAGTTGTGCTGGGTACGCGTTTCAACGCCCATATGTGGCCTGAGAGGAGCACGACGGAAGTGGTTCTGGAAAGTGGAAAGGTCAAGTTTGTAGCAAACAATAACGAAGCTACCATTCTTAAACCAGGCCAGCGCTTAATTTACCAGAAACAGATTCAAAAGGCTTATGTTGATCGTGTTAAAACTGAGGAGCACACCGGCTGGGTTGATGGTGTATTGATCATCAGGGGAGATAACCTGAAGCAAGTGGCTGATAAGTTAAGCGACTGGTATAATATCGATGTAATGCTCGATGGCACTTATCCTCTTGACTATAAATTCAGGGCAACCTTCAGAGACGAAAGTGTTGAAGAGGTACTTCGTTTAATGAAACTTACTGCGCCCATTAATTACACAATTCATCATCCTAAAAAGCTTGATGATGGAACGTATGGTAAAATGAAAGTTGTACTTAAAATGAATAAATGATGATATAATTAATAAAAAAGGAGAGTATGAAGCACCACCTTCGTTTACTCTCCTCAAATAATTTGTTTCACTAAACATTTCAAATTTATGAAAAAAAATCCACTTGAGGTATGGGATAACTATGCCTTGCAAAAAATTTACAGACGTATGAGAATGTTAGCGATTCTTTTACTGGTTGGCATTTCGCAAATGTGGGCTACAAGCACATATTCGCAGGAAGCAACACTTTCGATGAAACGAAATAATTCATCAATAGAACAAATTATCGATGATATTGAAAAGCAAACTGGCTATACTTTTCTGTATAACCAGCAGGTCATTGATGATTTAAATGGGCTTTCAATCAATGTTGAGGATAAAAATTTACAGGACGCACTGGATGTTCTTTTTGCTTCGACAGATATCAATTACCGCATTATTGACAAGCAGATAGTGCTTACTAAAACTCCTGAAGCTATTACTGCTGTTCAGCAAGAACATACTGTTACCGGAGTCGTAACCGATGTGAATGGTGATCCTATCCCTGGTGTAACCGTTGTTGAACAGGGAAACCCTGGTAATGGAACAATTACTTCCATTGATGGTACATATACCATTACCTTGGCATCAACCGATGCGGTGGTAAATTTCTCTTTTGTCGGTTTTGAGCCACAAACCATTCAGGTTGCAGGAAAAGCTACCATCGATATTACAATGGTGGAAGAGGCTATTGATATGGATGAAGTGGTAGTTGTGGGTTACGGCGTGCAGCGCAAAAGTGTTGTTACAGCGGCTATTTCATCGGTTAAAGCGGAGGAATTGCAGAAAGTATCAAACGGTAGAGTAGAACATGCCATTCAGGGACGAACAGCGGGTGTAGCTGTTTTACCCACATCGGGTGCTCCTGGTGCCAGCGTTAAAATTCGTATTCGTGGTACTGGTTCAAATGGAAACAGTAACCCGCTCTACATTGTTGATGGAATGAAAACAGGAGGTATCGATGACCTTGATCCCAATGATATTGAATCAATGGAGATATTGAAGGATGCCGCATCAGCTGCTATATATGGTACCGAAGGGGCCAATGGTGTAGTTTTAATTACAACCAAAAGTGGTCAGAAAGGGAAATCCAAAATTGAGTATAACTTCCAGTATGGTATTCAAACACTGGCAACAAATGCCGAGCTGATGAACGCCGCACAGTATAAACAATTTATGGAAGAGGCTGGTGAGACTATTACTCCTCCTTCAGGAGAAAACTATGATACCGACTGGCTTGACGAAATTTCAGAAGCCGCTCCTATGCAGCGTCATAGCTTAAGCTTTTCAGGTGGTAATGAAAAATCAACCTATCTGTTATCGGGTTCTTACCTGAAGCAAGATGGCGCCATTGGTGGCGAAGAAGCACGATTTGAGCGTTACACTTTCCGAATCAACACCAAAAATGAAATGGCCGAATGGTTGGAGGTAGGTAATAACTTAAACTTCTCGCACTCAAAGCGTAATATTCTTCCCGAAGATGATGAATACCGTTCAATCGTTAACAGTGCTCTCTTACTTGATCCATATACGCCGGTCATTGAATCTGATATGAGCCGCATTGATGCGATTATTGCCGATGGAAATACACCGCTTCAAAATTCCAATGGTGAGTATTATGGCTTAAACCGTTTTGTAACAGGTGAAACAGCCAACCCTGTGGCATTTATGGAGAATACGCATAATGAGGAAATCGTTGATAAGTTATTAGCGTCATTCTATGGTACCTTAAAGCCGCTGAAAGGCTTAAATATTACATCGCGTATTGGTTTGGAACTGACTTATGTATCACGAAAAGAATGGTCACCTAAATATTATTTCTCTTCAGAGCGCTCTAACAGTTTAAATATTGCGCAGGACTGGGTTGACAAGTATTACAAAGCCTTATGGGAAAACTTTGCGTCTTATAACAAGAAAATCAATAATCACGATTTTACCTTATTAGGCGGTATGTCTTATGAAGAGTATACCCATCCTAATTACTATATGAAATCTGAAATGCCTAAAGAAGGCAGCCAGTATGCTTACCATGACTATTATGCCGATCGTGACAATAATATGGTGGGTGGTAACCTTGAGGAGAACACCAAGGTGTCATACTTTGGTCGCTTAAGCTACAACTATGCTGGTAAATACATGCTTGAAGGATCCATTCGTCGTGATGGAGCCAGTGTCTTACCGGAAGACAACCGCTGGGCATCCTTTACTGCTATCTCTGCAGGTTGGTTGATATCGCAGGAAGATTTCTGGAATGTGGAAGCAATTGACTATTTAAAAGTTCGTGGTAGCTGGGGTGAGAATGGTAGTATTTTTAATGTGATTCCATTTGCTGACAGAGCTTTCTGGACGTCGCAGAATATTAATTATCCCAATGAAGACGAGGTGTTATCAGGTGGTTCAAGAAGTCCACGCCCAACCAACCCAAACCTGGGATGGGAAACTTCAGAACAAACAAACTTTGGTGTTGACTTAAGAGCATTTAACAGTAAGCTGAACTTCTCTGTTGATTACTATGAAAAGATTACCGATGGACTGATTAAGCCCAATAAAATGGCTCCTTCAGCAGGTTTTGGTGAAGATGTTTCAGCTAATCTTGGTACAGTAAAGAATTCAGGACTAGAATTTGAACTGGGCTGGCGTAATACAACTTCCTTTGGTCTGAAGTATGGTGTAAATTTCAATATCAGTACTTTAAAGAACGAAGTAACAGAGGTGCTGGATGATACACCTCAGCCCGGAGCCAACGTCAGAGGTTACAACATGACATGGTTTGAAGAAGGATACCCGATTTATTATTTTAAAGGTTATAAAACGGACGGTATTGATCCGGCCACTGGTGAGCCAATTGTTGTTGATGTGAACGATGATGGGGAAATTACTGCATCTGACCAGACTAATATCGGTGATCCGCATCCTGATTTGTTATATGGTGCTACCTTCAACATGGAGTATAAAAACTTTGACTTCAACCTGTTTATGCAAGGTATGTCGGGTAACGATGTATTTATGGCCTGGTTCCGCACAGACCGTAAACTGACTAACAAACCTTCCTTCTTCTACACTGACCGTTGGACTGGCCCTGGTGATAATGCCAGCATGCCGGCACCTGACAATACAAGCGATTACATTTACCGAAGTGATTTAGTGGTACAGGATGCCTCATATATGCGTATTAAGCAGATTCAGTTAGGCTATACCTTACCAAAATCATTCACCGAAAAAATCAAGCTTCAGCGTGTAAGAGCTTTCGTTTCTTTAGATGATTACTTCACCTTTACCAAATATGAAGGTATGGATCCTGAGGCTGGTTCAAATGAAGATAACCGCCAGGGAATTGATAAAGGTTTATATCCAACAACCAAGAAGGTTATGTTTGGCTTAAACGTTAATTTCTAATCCAAAATCGAAGAACAATGAAAAAAATAAAATATAGCATATATACTTTGCTTCTGATTCTTGCTTTTGGTGCATGTTCAGATAGCGTATTAGACAAAACTCCAATCGGCCAGTTTAATAGCTCCGACTATCTAACAACTGAGGCTGAGGCAGAAGCGGCCATAATTGGAGTGTATGATTATTTGCAAATTGGTTATAATAACTATGGTGACTGGTCTAGTATATTCTTTGTAAAGGGCCTGCAGGGTGATGATTTAAATACCGGGGGAGGTTCTTCGGCCGACCAGCCTAAGTTGCAACAGTTAAACAATTTTACCTATGAGTATGACAACCCGGCGATTAAGGATGTGTGGCACTCCTTTTATAAAATTGTAAATGCATCCAATGCCATCTTAAATACCATTTCACCTGAGCTTGAAAATGCAGAGCAGATTTCTGCCGAAGCTAAGTTTTTCAGGGCATATGCCTATTTCGAATTGGTAACCATGTGGGGAGATGTGCCTTTTTACACGGTTAATACGACCGAAATCAGTGTTGATAATCCAAGAACAGACAAAACAACTATCTATAATCAAATTCATAAAGACTTAAGCGAAGCAATAACTGTTTTGCCTGTTAAAGATGATTTGGACGAAGGTTTAAAATTCAGGGTATCAAAGGGAGCAGCACAGGCTTTAAAAGGCAAGGTTTTCCTGTATCAGAAAGACTATGCCAACGCGCATCCACTGTTACAGAGTGTTATTGATGATGTAAGTTATTCACTGGTAGAAGATTACAGTACGATTTGGTTGCGTGAAGAACGTGCCGGTTCTGAATCGATCTTTGAGGTGCTTTATTCAAGCAAAAATGCACATGACTGGGGAGGACCATGGGACGGTACCGCTGAATCGAACTTTATTGTTCAGTTGTGTGGGCCGCGAGGCGATAATTCATTCAATAACCTTGATGTCATAGGCTATACAAACGGTTGGGGCTTTAATGTGCCAACAGGGAAATTTGGTGACTTGTTGCAAGCCGAGGCCGGCGCTGAGAGGTACAATACCTCAACTATTTCAGAAGCTGAATTTGTTGCTGCCGGGGGTGAAGTGAACAGAGCAGGTAATAATAACTGGGATGCCTTTGAAGGTTATATCCGATTGAAGTATTCTACTATTCCTTCTGAAACATCTGAGGGTGGGGTTACTGAAGTAAACTGGAATACGCCATTTAAACTGATCCGTTTGTCTGATGTAATGCTGATGGCTGCTGAAGCTTATAACCGCGATGGTATGGATGCACAGGCTGTTCCTTTAATCAGGGATGTACGCGAAAGAGCCGGCTTTACTGACCATTCGGCGTGGGAAGGATTAACCGGTGACGCCTTGTTTGATGTGATTAAAAAGGAACGTTCACTTGAGTTGGCTTTTGAAGGGCACCGTTTCTGGGATTTGGTTCGCTGGGGTGATGCAGCAAGCGAACTGGCTTCACGTGGTTTTACCTCCGGTAAAAATGAACTATACCCAATTCCTCAGGAAGAAATTGACCTGAATGCCGGTATCTCAATTGAAGATCAGAATCCAGGCTATAATTAAGATTCTACTTAGTGTATTAACTACATTAATGATTATATTTGAAGGCTGCTCTATGGCAGCCTTCAATATATCCGGATTATAAATACACAAACAGATAATAGAATGAGAAATTTAAATTGGTTAATGCTGTTACTGGCATTGTTACTGGTCTCATGCTCACAAAAGCAACAGCAGTTGAGCGAGGAAGACCAGTTTGTAGAGGATTTACTGGCTAAAATGACATTGGCTGAGAAGGTAGGACAGTTAAATCAGTATACCAGTCGTTGGGAAATGACAGGACCGGCACCAAAAGATAATGCCGGGGCACAGGACCTGTTAGAGCAGTTGAAAGCAGGAAGTGTAGGCTCAATGTTAAATGTCAATGGAGCTGAAGCAACACGAAAGGCTCAGCAAACCGTAGTTGAGAACTCCCGATTGGGTATTCCGCTGATTTTCGGATATGATGTGATACATGGTTACAAAACAATGTTTCCAATTCCTCTGGCTGAGGCTGCTTCATGGAATCCGGAATTAGCCCGCCTGTCATCAGAAGTAGCTGCCAAAGAGGCTGCGGTATCGGGTATTAACTGGACATTTGCACCAATGGTTGATGTGGGCCGTGATGCACGCTGGGGCCGTGTGATGGAAGGTGCAGGTGAAGACCCGTATTTAGGAAGTGCTTTTGCAAAAGCCCGTGTAGAAGGTTTCCAGGGTGATGACCTGGGCAATGAATTCACGATTGCAGCCTGTGCCAAACACTTTGCCGGTTATGCCTTTTCCGAATCAGGACGCGATTATAATTCTGTTGAAATAGGAAATGAAACATTGCATAACATTGTACTGCCACCGTTTAAAGCCACTGTCGAAGGTAATGTAGCGACCTTTATGAATGGCTTTAATACAATCAACGGACTACCTGTTACTGCAAGCGGTTATTTGCAACGTGACCTGTTAAAAGGAGAATGGAACTTTGACGGTTTTGTTGTTTCTGACTGGAACAGTATAGGAGAGATTGAAACGCATGGTGCTGCAGCTGATCTGAAAGAATCAGCTGAAAGAGCCATTAAGGGGGGCTCCGATATGGATATGGAGGCTCGTGCCTATATCAATCACCTTGAAGAGCTGGTAATTGAAGGTAAGGTGGATGAGGAACTGATTACCGAAGCTGCCCGTCGTATTCTACGTATTAAATACCGCCTTGGTTTGTTCGAAGACCCATACAGATATTGCAATGTGGAGAACGAAAAAAGCATGATGTACACCGATGAGCATAAGGCAGCTGCGCGTAAAGTTGCACGCGAATCAATGGTGCTTCTGAAGAATGATAATCAGATACTGCCCTTGAGTTCCGAAACCAAAAGAATTGCAGTTGTTGGCCCGCTGGCTAACGATAAAGATTCACCACTGGGTAACTGGCGCGCAAAGGCCGTTAGTCATTCAGCGGTTTCTCTGCTGGAAGGTGTCAAAGCAGCTGTTGGTTCGTCAACAAAAATCAAATATGCTGAAGGTTGCCAGTTATCAATAGGCCCACGCAATTTCACCGACCGAATGATCTTTAATGAAAGCGATCGTTCTGGCTTCAGAGCAGCTGTGAAAGCAGCCCGTCAATCAGATGTTGTGCTTCTGGCCATTGGTGAAGACTGCTATCAGAGCGGCGAAGGACGCAGTATGACCGATATTACTTTGAAAGGCCTGCAGCAGGAGTTGTTTGACGAGATCTACAAAGTGAATAAAAACATTGTGGTGGTACTTATGACCGGCCGTCCGGTGGCTATTCCTGAAATTGCAGAGAAAGCCACTGCTATTTTGGAGACATGGCATTCGGGAACTGAAGGGGGGCATGCCATTGCCGATGTTCTATTTGGCAAATACAACCCCTCAGGTAAGTTGCCTGTTACATTTCCGCGTAATGTTGGTCAATGCCCGATATTCTATAACTATAAAAACACAGGTCGCCCAACAGGTCAAACCGATGCCTGGGTATTGTATTCGTGTTACAACGATGCGCCAAACTCACCGCAATATCCTTTTGGTTACGGCTTGAGTTATACACAATTTGATTATTCTGATATTACACTGGATAAAAACACCATTACAAAAGATGGTAAGATCAATGTTAGTGTTTCTGTTAGTAACTCCGGGTCTGTTGATGGAGAAGAAGTGGTGCAGTTGTATATTCAGGATATTGCAGCTACATACGCTCGTCCGGTCAAAGAGCTAAAGGGCTTTGAGAAAGTGATGATCAAAGCCGGAGAAACAAAAACAATAAGTTTTGAACTGACCGAAAAAGAACTTGGCTATTACTTCCCTTGTGGAAAATACGTGGTGGAGCCTGGACAGTTCAAGGTGTTTGTTGGTGGTAATTCGGTTGATGTAAAACAAGCACAGTTTGTAATGCAATAGCAACGAAATAGTACTTACTAAAGGCTTAAAGAAGGGCTTGTCGATGTAATTGAGACAGGCTCTTTTTTATTATATCAGCTTCAGCCTGTTATTTACCATCGCTGCCGCACAAGTACGAAGCTATCGTACTTGCGCGGCAGAGATGGTTTGTATTGAGATTTTTAAGAATACTCAATTCCTTATTATTTCAATATCCTGAAGGGACTAAATTCGAATAACCACCGGTGAAGATGTTGATAAGATAATACCTAAGACACCAGCCCGGAAGGACTTGTGATGAAGCAGATCTTCAGTCTTTATGCAGCTTGAAGTGCCTTAGCTCAGTAAAATTGTTCGCAAGGCAGCGGGTGATTTCAGATTCAATGGGTGACTAACAACGATAGCGTATGGTCATCTGAAAAGTTAGAATTCACTCCGAAAGAACAATCCGTGGTTTTATTATTACCTTTGCGCAAAACCTCATGCTATGGAAATTAATTTCTTACAGATTGTTTCGGCATTTATTGTGCTGTTTGCCGTAATTGATATTCTTGGCTCTCTGCCTATTATTCTTGATTTGCAGAAGAAAAGCGGACCAATTAAAGCTTTTCAGGCCACATCGGTTGCATTCACCATTATGATCATATTCTTATTTGTTGGTGAAGCCTTGCTTGGTTTATTTGGGGTCGACATATCCTCATTTGCCATTGCTGGTTCCTTTGTACTGCTTATTATGGCATTTGAAATGATACTTGGGATCGAAGTATTCCGCTACGATTCACCTTCCGGGGCATCCATTGTTCCTATTGCATTTCCGCTGATCGCCGGAGCAGGGTCATTTACTACTTTGTTATCGCTTCGTGCCGAGTTTGACACCATCAATATCATTATTGCCTTGTTCCTTAATATTGCAGTAGTGTATTTTGTACTTAAGTCGTCAAAGTTTGTAGAGCGGGTTGTAGGACAGGGAGGTATTTACGTCATGAAGAAGTTCTTCGGCATCATACTACTTGCCATGTCGGTGAAACTGTTTATGACCAACTTCGGCAATATTGTGATGGAGTTTATAAAAAGCTTTCAGAGTTAAAGTCTTGATAACTATAATGTAAAAGGGGTGCTTAAAAACAGGCATTGAAAATTATAAGCTGAAAATTATTACTTAATCACCTCATCCTAACCCTTCCCCTGCGGGGTAATAAACCCTTCTAATTGAGAGGACCGAGGTGAGGTGATTAAAATTGATGGTTACAATCTGTTCAACTATCTGTATTGTAAACTTATTTCCGCACACCCTCCATTTATTTTATAAACAGGCCTGTTAACCGGTGCCTGCTATTAAATGCAGAACTAACTTATTCAAACTGCCTGTCGCGAATGGCTTTAAATTCCGATCCATCCTTCCACTGCGGATAGGCATCGTTGTTGGCAATCTGCCAGCCCACCCTGAATAATAGCCTGGCATCTTCCTCAACGCCACTTAAGTCCCACCAGTCCTCATATTCGTCATCCGGTTTATGGTAGCAGTTGTTGATCCAGTACTGTTCTTTTTCGCTCATATAGGCTTTGCCTTTTTCGCGATGATCATTGTTACCACGGGCAAATAAGGCCGGTATACCTACGCGTGCAAAACTAAAATGATCAGAACGATAATACATGCCGGTATGGGCATTGGGATCAGGTAATATATAGCGTCCTTGTTTTTGGGCTTCAGCAGCCAATAAATCATCCAGGTCCGATTTGCCATAACCTGTAACCATCACGTCTTTACATCGACCAAAAGGAAGCATGAGATCGTTGTTGATATTCGCCACTGTTTTATTGATCGGAAAAACCGGATGATCGGCATAATACCCCGAACCATTCAGGCCCGACTCTTCGGCTGTGGGTGCAAAGAAAATGACGGAACGCCGTGGAGGCTGGGGCATGGCTTTAAAGGCCCGTGCAATCTCCATCATCCAGGCAAGAGAAGTGCCGTTGTCAACAGCTCCGTTATATATTGAATCTCCATCAATCTTTTTGCCGATACCCAAATGATCCCAGTGCGCCGAATAAAATAAGTATTCATCTGACAGGTCGGTGCCGCGAATCATGCCCATTACATTGTGTGAAACAGCTTTCTTCCATGTGTTTGAGAGTGAGGTGCTCGCCCTTGTGTTCATGACAAAGCCAGTGTTTGAACTTTGTTTCGATGCCTGAATCAATTCCTCAAGATTGAGGTCGAGTGCTGCAAACAGTTCCCTGGCCTTTGACTGATGTATCCATCCTTCCATTTGGCAACGGTCAGTATAGTTATTGGCCGACTCGGGGTACACCTTGGCTACGGCAGCTGAGTTAACGACAACCGACCAGGGGTAACCTGCTCCTTTATCATCATGGATAATAAAAACGGCGTCTGCACCCTGGCGGGCTGCTTCTTCATATTTATAAGTCCATCGGCCATAGTAGGTCATGGCATTACCGGTAAAAAAATCTTCACGCCCCGAATCCAGTCCCGGATCATTGACCATTACAACAACGGTTTTACCCTTTACATCGAGTCCGGCATAATCGTTCCAGCCATATTCCGGGGCAACAATGCCATATCCGGCAAACACCATTTCCGAGTTTTCCAGCTTCAGTTCCGGTTTCATCTGTCTCGAAAAAGTTACAAAGTCATTGGAGTAGTCTAACGAAAGTTGCTTATCAGCAGTTGTGAGATGCAGAGGTTCCTGTACTTCACCCTTAATCATGACAAGGGGGGCTTCTTGCAGATAGCTATCACCATTGGCCGGTTCCAGGCCTATCTCTTTAAAGCACTTTTGCAGGTAATTAATGCTAAGTTGTTCTCCCTCTGAAAAGGGTTTGCGTCCCTGGTAGGCATCGCTCCCCAGTTCCACAATATATTCTTTCATCTTTTCTGTTGAGATAACAGATTCGGCTTTCTGGAGGGCCTGCTCATTTGTGTTACAAGCAATTAATAGCATTATAACTATTGCTGTACTAATTTGTTTAAGCATGATATGGGTTTTGTATTGAGCCTGTAAAGATAGGTTTTATCAATGCAAAAGAATTCACATAACTGATTTAAATCAGAACTCAGCTTTTTGAATGACAACTTGTAATACCTATTTTTATAACTGCTATTACACATGAATAAATAATAGTCGCATGAAACGAGCCATGAGCAATAGTATTATAAACGAATGAAGTGGTAAGTTCCATGTGACAACTAAAATAAAAACTTTAAACTCATGAAAATTAATATCTCCTCCACCTTTGATGCCGGAAACATTGAGCTTGTCAATGCCGAAAATCCGGAAAATATTCAGTTGAAAATCCGTAAAGACACGCATTCCGACTTTCTCCAATGGTTCTATTTCAGAATGCAGGGGGCTAAAGATCAAAAATGTCAGTTGCATTTGCTCAATGCCGGTGAGGCTGCATATCCTGAGGGCTGGGAAAACTATCAGGCCCGTGCATCATACGACCGCGAAACATGGTTTCAGGTTCCTACAACCTATGTAAATGGGGTGCTGAGCATTGATTTTACGCCTGAGTTTGACTCGGTTTATTTCGCCTATTTCGCACCATTCTCGTATGAGCAACACCTTGATTTGATCAATAACGCGCAGCAATCACCTAATTGTAAGCTGGAGATAATAGGTGAGACAACGCAGGGGCGTCCGATCGATTTCCTTAAAATTGGTGATGACGATGAAAATAAGAAGAAGCTGTGGGTGATTTCACGCCAGCATCCGGGTGAATCAATGGCCGAGTGGTTTATGCTTGGCTTAATTGAGCGTTTGCTGGATGAAGATGATGCCACCGCCAAAAGCCTGCTGGATAAGGCAAACTTTTACCTGGTGCCAAATATGAATGTTGATGGAAGTATACTGGGGAACCTGCGCGTCAATGCCAAAGGTATTAACCTGAACCGCGAGTGGGCAGAGCCATCAATCGAAAATAGCCCTGAGGTATACTATGTGAAAGAAAAAATGCGCGAGACAGGTATGGACTTTGTGCTTGATGTGCATGGCGATGAGGCACTGCCCTATAACTTTATTTCAGGTATTGAAGGGATACCATCATTTGACGAGAAACTGAAAAACCTGACCGATAAATTCATTAACACCTGGATGGCCATCAACCCTGATATGCAAAACGAATATGGTTACCCTAAGAACGAACCGGGAAAAGCCAACCTGCAAATAGGTTCTAAAAACCTGGGTGAAGAGTTTCATTGCCTGTCACAAACCCTTGAAATGCCATTTAAGCAAAATGACAATATACCTGATGATGTATTTGGATGGTCGTCAGAGCGCTCAATTAGACTGGGAGAGTCGGTAGTGACAACACTACTGGGCATAGTAGATGATTTGTAATGAATAACCCGCTCCTTATGGGCTAGTTACACAAATACATCATAGTTAGTTGATAACTATTTCTCAATATATAAATCCTGATGTTTCAAACGTCAGGATTTGTTTTTTCTGTAAATAGTTAACGTTTTATAACTGAAAATTTTTGCATTCAGATTAAGGGTTTGGATACAGGTCAGCTATTGCATGCGCTGGCCCAAAGTAGGTGGTAATTTAAAATTAATCTTTATTTTTAAGCGCCCTAACGATGTATCATTAATTAATCAGATTCAAATGAATAGTCTTAAACGTACTTTTAAACGTAATACGAATAATTATTTTTTTAGCAAATTAGCAGGGTTTGGGAGGGCTTTAAATCGGTTGTATGAAAATAGAAACTATGATCCTTATAGTAATGGAGAGCTTGTAGTTATAAAAAAACTATCAGGTTTAAAGCCTGGTGTTATTATCGATGGAGGAGCTAATGTAGGAAAATACAGCCTGCTTTTGACTCAATATAACCCTCAATGCAATATCTACGCTTTTGAACCTGTACTATCTACGTTTAATGAATTAAAGGAACGGGTAAAAGACCACAGTAACATTCATCCAATTCATAAAGGCTTGTTTTCAGAAGAATGTACAAAGCAGATCAACATTTATGGTTCAAGCACTCTGTCAACCATCTATGGCAATGATAATGAAAAGAAAAAGCCGGCAAAAGTTGAAAACATTGAATTGGTCAATGGATCGGCTTATATGCAAAGTTTAAATATTACTGAAATTGACTTTCTAAAACTCGACCTGGAAGGAGCTGAGTATGATGCTATCCGTGGATTTGAAGATTATTTAAAGGCGGGTAAGATCAAAGCGTTGCAGTTCGAATATGGTCAGATCAATATCCACACAAAAAAACTGCTGATCGATTACTACCAACTTCTTGAGGATTATGGATATGTATTAGGTAAGATATTTCCGAAAAAGGTTGAATTCAGAAAATATGAATACAAGTACGAGGATTTCATTGGACCAAATTTTATCGCTGTCCGAAAAGATGATAGTGAGCTGATCAAGCTGTTATCTAAAAAATAGTTACAGAGGTATAAGTTTTTCTGTGATCTGGCTCTCTTTAATCGCTACACGGAAAAACCGATATGAAAACTTAAGCCATATCAGAAGGCCTTAATGGATAAATGAATATTTCGTAAGAATGAAAAATTAAATCCTGATGTATTAATATCAGGATTTTTTAATGGCTTGTGGTTTGGTGTAGTTTTAATATTTTGCTTGTTTGCGAACTCAGCTTATAGCTTAAGGAGGCATTATATAACAAAGCTATCTGATTTTCACCATCAATTATTCGATAATTCCGGCAGTCTGTTTGCTTTCGTCTTCGGATCATCTTCGGGACCGCTTCGGTAATTGTTCGGCAGCTCTTCGGTAATCCTTCGGTAATTGTTCGGCTACGCGCGTAGCCGAACAATTACCGAAGAAATACCGAAGCAAGACCGTTGGAGACCCGAAAATGGGTCAAAAACAGGCTGAATTGGCCTGATAAGACGCTTTTTTTAGTGTTTTTGAACAAAAAGCCTGGTTTTTCTAACGTTTGCTTGTTAATGTATTTAACGTAACTGATCTGTTTTTCTATCTACTTGTCAGGTTCTGAGTTGTTTACGATTTTTTTCAAATTACAATGCATGCATTGTAATTGACCTGTGCTGTTTGTATTGGTATGTTTGTGGAAAGATTTATGCATAAAAACCGGTTCATGAGATGAGAGGTGAGGATGTTGGATATTCAATTCGACGATTAATCAGTTCGACGATTAATCAGTTCGACAATTAATCACTTCGACACTTCGACAGTTAATCAGTTCGACACTTCGACAGTTAATCAGTTCGACACTTCGACAATTAATCAATTAGACAGTTCAATAAACACTATGAGACAAAAAACTCCCTTATATATTCTGCTTTTACTTATCCTGGCCGGAGAGGCTGTGTTTATTCTGCCTTTTGTGCTGGCCCGGGTATTCAGGCCAACCGTACTGGAGGTTTTTGGACTCGATAACCTGCAGTTGGGTTTATGTTTTTCGGTATATGAAGTGGTTGCCATGTTCTCATATGTTCTGGGTGGCCCGCTGGCCGATAGGATGTTGCCGCGCAAGCTTATTGCCATAGCCTTGTGGCTAACGGCATTGGGAGGTGTGCTATATGCTACGTTCCCCGATTTGTATGTGTTACAAATTCTATATGCATACTGGGGATTTACAAGCATTTTCTTGTTTTGGGCACCCATGATTAAAGCCACGCGTATGTGGGGAGGTGAAACGTCGCAGGGTAAGGCCTTTGGTTTTTTAGATGGCGGACGTGGTTTGGTTGGTGCATTACTGGGCAGTATTGGCGTAATGGTGTTTTCAGTGCTTATGAGTAATGATGGAGAGCTTAGCTTGCATGAAACCCGTTCTGCCTTTCGGGGTGTAATATTCGTGAGCAGTGCAATAGTTGCCATCGTTGGGGTGTTGGTGTGGTTTTTTCTAAGGTTGGAGAACTACGCTCAGGCAAATGCCAGACTTGACAATATTGACATGCGGCAAATAAGGGAAGTGTTGAGATTACCATCGGTTTGGCTGCTAATGCTGATTATTTTGTGTGCCTATGTGGGTTATAAAGTAACCGATGTTTTCTCGCTTTATGCCAGTGATGTAATGCAGTTTGACCAGGTTCAGTCGGCACAGACAGGTACCATTTTATTATACGTTCGCCCTTTGGTCGGTGTGTTAGTAGGATTGCTGGCCGACCGATCGCGAACTACCTTGTGGCTTAGCATAGGTTTTATGGTTGCTTTTGCAGGATCACTATTGTATGCATCAGGTATGATCATTGATTCAGCAAAACTCTTGTTTGGTGTTTCCACACTCATTGTTGCAAGTGGAGTTTATGCGGTGCGTTGTCTGTATTTTGCCGTGATGGAAAAGGGGAATATTCCTCTGTACTTCACTGGAACAGCAGTTGGTCTGATATCGCTCGTCGGGTATACACCTGATGTTTTTGCAGGTCCGCTCATAGGTTTTTTACTGGAACGATCACCTGGCATAAGCGGGCATCAGCATGTGTTTGTGGTTTTAGCTGTATTCTCTTTTATCGGCTTTGGCGCGTCGTGGATATACTCGCAAAAATACAGGTAGTAATAATTAGTATTCCTTTGCTTGTTTCCAGGCGTTCCGGATATTAAAAATCCCCCTTACAAAATGTTTATCAGAGGTAATTGTAAGGAGGATTTTCATTTATAGATTTATTAATGATGTTTAGCGAATCAATTATTCGCCTAACATCATGCGGATAATTTCTTTATCAGTTTCGCGCATACCAACACTTCCGAGACGTCCAATGTTTTTAATGGTGTTTTCAACACCTTTAACAACAATTCCGTCGCCGCCGTAAAACTGCTGCCCATTTTTATACATGTGGTAGCCTAGTATTCCAGCTTCCACAGCCGAGGCAATCTTACCAGCGCACGAAGGCTTGGCTCCATCGCATACAATACCCGAAACAATTGCCAATGCATTAACAATGGTATGGGCTACCTCCTTGTATTTTCCACCATGTAAGTATGTGATTCCGGCACCGGCACCTACCCCTGCTGAAACTGCACCACAGAAAGCGGATAAACGGCCAATGCCTGTTTTTTGGTGAATGGTTACCAGGTTGGAAACCAATAAAGCCCTAAGCATGGTGTCTTCATCGGCTTTTAATTCTTTGGCATATTCAATAACCGGAACCGAAGTCGCCAGTCCCTGGTTGCCACTGCCTGATACGATCATAACAGGTAGCTCGCAACCGCTCATACGTGCATCGGAGCCTGCTGCAGCAAATGCCTTGGCACGCACTTTAACGTCGTTTTTACCCCATGTTTTTAGTAAAACCGAACCTACGTTAGCTCCCCAGTTACCTTTAATACCTTCACTGGCAATGGCTGTGTTGTAAGTGATCTGAAGATTCAAGGCATCTTTTACAAGGCTAAGGTCAACAGAGTCGGCAAAGTCAATAATGTCTTTCACACTCATTATGGTGCGATCGGTTTTATGCTTTGTATTTAAATCATCGCAATGGTGGTTAAATAGTGTTGTTTCACCGTTTTTCGTGATCTTAACAATGTTGGTGTGATAATGCGATATTTGAACAGAAGCACATTCCTCACCTTTGAAGACATGAACGAATAAATCAAAGATTACATCACTGTCGGCCGGTTTAACTTTCACCTCCTGTGTGTTTAAAAATTCAGCAATTGCAGCCTTTTCATCATCATTAACCTGCGATATCACCTCCAGTACTTTATCGGCGTCACCAGCTACAATACCTGCAACAGCAGCAGCTTCGATCCCTTTTAAGTTACCGGTGTTTGGCACCACAACGCTCTTCACATTTTTAATAATGTTGTCGCTGGCTTCAACCAAAACACGCTCCGGCAACTGGCCTAATATTTTCCTGGCCATGGCTCCTGCATAGGCTATAGCAATAGGCTCCGTACAACCCATTGCCGGCATTAACTCCTCATGCAGAATATTAATATAAGCCGAATAACGATTATCAGACTTGTCCATATCTTTATGTATTGATCTTGTTATTAGAATTTGATGGTGCAAAAATATATAGATAGACACATATGTAAAAATGATTAATCGCACCTATGAGAAAAATCATGTGAGGGGATGGGATGTTTGGATGTTCGATGTGAGGATGTTCAATTCGACAATTAATCAATTCGACAGTTTGTCAACTCGACAATTAATCAGTTTGACGATTAATCAATTCGACACTTCGACAGTTTAACAATTCGACGATTATTCAATTCGACAGTTTAAATGTTAGAATAAAAAATAATAGGGCATGGTTGTAGGATATCATGAGATCTGGTTATTTTTACTGACCGTTAAAAAGAACGTTAAGCTTCTTCTTGATAATTATATAATCCTAACCTGATGACAGATATAAGCATAAAAATAAGTGGCCTTGGAAAATCCTTTGGCCGGGGTGATTCAAAAAAGCAGGTGCTAAAAGGTATTGACCTGACAATTAATAAAGGGCAGATAATCGGATATATAGGTCCCAATGGGGCCGGGAAGAGCACGACTGTAAAAGTATTGTGCGGTATTTTAACCGCGTTTGAGGGTGAAGTAGAAGTAATGGGCATTCCTTTGCGTGACAATGACCTGAAGATTAAACGCCATATTGGTTATGTGCCTGAAAACGGTGCTTTGTATGAAGCTTTGACCCCCAATGAATACCTGAACCTGGTGGGTACACTCTTTGATATGACACCCGGATTAATAGCTGAGCGTACAGAATCGTTACTGAAATATTTCGAGATGGATAAACATGCCAACCAGCGCATGGATACTTTCTCGAAGGGCATGAAGCAAAAAATCCTCATCATAGCTGGATTGATCAATAATCCGGATATCCTGTTTCTGGATGAGCCTTTGTCGGGTTTGGATGCCAATTCAGTGATCCTGGTAAAGGATATGCTTACAAGGTTGGCGCGGCAGGGTAAAACTATTTTTTACAGCTCACATTTGATGGATGTGGTTGAGAAGATCTCGGATCGTATAATACTCATTGATTATGGCAAGGTGATTGCTGACGGTACCTTTGAAGAGTTACAGAAAGACAGTAAAGCTTCGCTGGAGCAATTGTTTGCCAATTTAACCGGTGGCGATCAAAGGGAAGGTGAAGCCAGTGTGTTGGATGATGTATTTAAAAACTAAGTTATGAGCGCAGTTAAGCAACTATTTGTTTCCCCTCTTAATTTGGTTTTAAAGGCACTGGGGGTTGATGTTATGCATTTTTGGGCGCTGTTAAACGCTAAACTAAAAATTGATTTTCGCCGACCGCCCAATAGTTTTCAGTCAGGAGGAAAGAAGCAAACATTAATAAAGCAACTTTTTATATATGCTTTTTTAGGCTTGATGATTGTATTTAGTTTGTTCCGTGTCAATGATCTGATGCTGCAATTATCGGTGTTTTTCGGTTTTTTGATCGTGTTTGAAGGCACGATTCTCTTAACAGAGTTTACTTCGGTGTTATTTGATGAAAATGACAACCAGATATTATTACCCCGACCGGTTTCTTCACGCACACTATTGGCAGTTCGCCTGGTACATGTATTAGTTTATATGAGCAATATTGCTTTCGCCTTAAGTCTGCCATTTACTTTTTACCTGGTCATATTTCAAGGTTGGATAGCGCTTCCTTTTGTTGTTGGAGTATTGTTATGTGCCTGGTTCACCTTAATACTGGCTGTCGGATTTTATATGTCATTGTCAAAGCTTGTGAGCGCTCAGCGCTTTAAAGATGTTTTAAATTACTTTCAGATTGCTCTGGCAGTTGTTATTATGGCCAGTTATCAGCTGGTGCCGCATTATATGGAGGATGCCAATGTGGGCTCATTCATGTTTAAAGAGGTTTGGTGGGCTTATTTGCTCCCGTCTGTATGGTTTGCCGGTTTCACCCAGCTAATGAGCGGGGCGGGAAGTCAGATGCATCTGATACTGACATTAATAACGCTTGTGGCGGTAATAGCGGGTAGCTTTTTATTGATCAGGGCATTGTCATCGGGCTTTACAGCTATCTTGTCAGAAAGCGGAAATGCTGCGCCAAAGACCGTAAAACCGCTTGAGGTCAGATCAGAGAAAAGTTGGAGAAACAAAGTTTTATCACTCCTTTGTGTGTCAGAGCTTGAGAAGACAGGGTGGCGTTTTGCCATGCGGCATGTCAAAAGTGATCGGAAACTTAAGCAGCAGGTGTACCCGATGTTTGCCTATAGCTTAATAATGGTCGTTGCTTTTTTGCGTCCCGATTTTAATGATCTGTCTGGTTTTGTCAATGAGCTGGCTTCATCGTCAAAGTACCTCATGTTTGTGGTAACAGGCTTTTTCGGAACCATTGGGATCTCGGTCATTCCATATACCGACACACCCAAGGCGGCCTGGATCTATGATATGACTGCCACCAGCAAAAAGTATCACATTCAATCGGGTGCTGTAAAGGCAATGTTATTTACCTTTTACCTGCCTTTGCAACTATTCTATCTTATTCCAATTATATGGATATGGGGCATTGACGTACTGCCGGTTGTAATACTTGGCTCAGCATTAACTGCCATACTATCTGTTTTACTGGTGCGTATGCAAAATAACCCATTGCCTTTTTCCCAAGCCCGTGAAATGGTTAATAAAGGTGAGCAGACCCTGCGTATGTTCCTGGGCATGTTTTTGATAGGAGTTTTGATAGGTTTGGTTTACCTTATTTCGCTTGCCCATATCGGTATCAGCATTGCTTTGTGTGTGTTGCTGCCATTCATCTTTTCGTTGAGCTACAGAAGTATTCGTAAGCGTTAAGTCAATAATATGCACAGATAACAAATCGATTCGTTTGATTGTCAGGCCTGTCTTAGACAAATGTTTGCGTAATTACTAATTGCAGGTGGTGGTTTCAGGTATTGATGTGCTCTGCATTTCTTTCTTCTGCGCATTGGGGAATGGTGTTTTATTGCCAACAGGCTGTTTCACCAATTGTGGTGATTGCTTTGTATTTAGGATTTATCCAAATTAGAAATAAAAACTGATAATGGATAAAGTTCTGAGTCAAACACCAAATGGGCGGGTATTTATATGCCCCAATTGCGAAAAGATACATGTTGAGTTTCATAATTTTTTGTTCTCTTTCACAAAAGAAGAGTTTCATTATTTTCAACAATGCTTTGCCCGCATGGACGGTTGCTACTACGAAGCAATAAATGCTGATGTTGTTTATTCGCGTAAAATAATAGTTCCTATTGGTCATAAAAATGCATCCATGATGTTGAATAGCCTGGAGTTAAAAGAGCTGCAGCAGTTGCTGAAATGTCAAAAGCGAAAAGTTGATGCCGGGCTGTTTTTGTCAGTAAAAGAAATTGGTATTCAGCCAGGTGCCAATTAATCATTATTTATTAGTAACCACAATTAGTTAGGTGTATGTTGTAATATTCAGCAAATCAAGTTTGTGAAGATCTGTGGTGTTGTAGGTTGTGATAAGATGAAGCTTAAAAAGCCCAACTTTTGGCGATTGTAAAACCCCAGGGTTGCCAATACATTTGTATTGATCAAAACAATCAACAAAATGAAGAAGACAGCGATATTTTACGGTACCAGTACCGGTAACACACAAAATGTAGCCGAAGCGATAAATGCACAACTCGGTAATGAAGCAAAGTTAATAAATGTTGAAAACTCATCTGCTGCTGAAATTGAAGCCTATGACTTTCTGTTTTTGGGAACCAGCACCTGGGGGCTTGGTGACTTGCAGGACGACTGGGAAGGTTTTATCAGTGAATTGGAGTCAGCTAAGTTAGAAGGTAAGAAAGTGGCTTTGTTTGGCTTAGGTGATGCCGATGCCTATCCTGATACCTTTGTAGACGGTATGGGTACAATTTATAATGCCATTGCCAATAAAGGTTGTGAAATTGTTGGGATGGTTTCGGTAGATGAATATAGCTACGATGCTTCAACTGCCGAGGTGGAAAGTCAGTTTGTAGGGCTGCCCATTGATGAAGATAATGAAAGCGATAAAACTGATGCGCGCATTGAAAAATGGGTAAATGATTTGCGTGACCAGTTGCAATAATACATAAGCTGAGACTATATACTGAGTTTTAATGACCGACCTTTTGCCTTAGCTCTTTTATAGACTCTGATAATAAGAACAGGTTACAATTGCTACGATTCCAATGTTCATTTGTTCCGATGTAAACGTACATCATTAGGTATAAAAATTCAACAGTAATTGTGGCTTGTTCTTTTTAATAAATAACTGTCAATGAAAGTATTTTGTCATCATATATACGAATACAAAAAAGGCTTGCGTAATCTGATTTTGCATACCATGGCGGCCGGTGATGTTGCAATGGCGATTAAGAAGTTAGACGCCAACCAAATAGATTACCGGATTTACCAGGTAACGAGTCAAAAGGTAAATGTATTTTTTGGAGCCAAAGAGTGCGTTGAAGTGATTGCATGTTTTTGTCACAAACCGCTAAATGAACTGACAACTGAGGAGGATTTTATTTTAGGAGCACTACTTGGTTATAACCAGGTCGTTCAATGCTCACGCTTCCTGAAAAGAAAGCAAAATTCCGCAATAAAGGATGCCTGCTGATATTTTACCTGTTATGAACGTATAGTCAACCATCAACTGCATATCAGCGATTGCATGCTGTTTATTAATATCGACTGAGTTCTATGTGTTTAGAACGGAAAAAAGATACTATTGAGATAGAACAATGTATAGTATTGGAGTGTTATTAATTAAACAGTTTTTGCCAGAGCCTATGATTAGATTAATGATTATACTGTTGTGCTTAGTTGCTGGTTTAGAAAGTAATGCTTCATACGAGACTGTATATTTTGTGGCCAGTGAAGATGATATCAATACAAAGTTATTGTTAGACAAAAGATCATCAGAAGATGCTTCACGTTGTAATATCTTTCAATTGGTCAACACGGGAGATACCCTAAAGTATAAAACTGTAAGTGTTGGAGAAATTCAGAATGAAGATGAGGTGCAGGGGCAAAACTTTTTGTTCTACGTTCATGGCTACGGAAAAGCCATTGATGATGTGATAGAGCGTTCACTCCTTATTCAAAAGCAATATGACGTAAGAGTGATTTTCTTTTACTGGCCGTATAGAAACAGTAAAGGCAGGCAAACCAACCTCAGGCAGGCTAAAAGAATTATTAGCGATTATCAACAGCAGTTTAACTTTTTTCTTTCGTTGCGCAATGAGTTTGCCGGTAAGTACCCTGATGCAAAGGTCAGTTTAATGGCTCACAGCCTGGGTAATCAATTTATAGAAGACTACGCTATGCAGTTTGCAGCTGGTGGCTCAGGACATCCTTTTGATAATGTTATTTTAAACAGTGCAGCTGTTGATGATAAAAATCATATACAGTGGTTGGCAAGGCTCAATATTCAAAATAACATTTATATCATTTCCAATAAGCACGATTTCCTGCTCAGGGGTCTGCAGTTATTTACCCATTCTAAACGACCTCTTGGAGTGCGGGTTAAAAGCGAACGTTTAAGTAATGTCAACTACATTGATATGTCTGACATAATTGGTCGTCAGAAGCCACGACATAACAGTCATTCTTTCTTTACCGGTGATATGACAGATAGTAAGGATGAGGTGTTTGCGATGTATCAGCAATTGTTTAACGGACTGTATTATACGGCTAATTAACAGGGGATGCAACCTTCTTAAAAATAGTTTGTCTAAATAAGATTTTTTAGAGAAACATTGATTGCGCATATGTTAAAAATTAATAAGAATTTACTTTCTTTGCAGCCTTATTAATTATATGTTGCAATAGTTCACTTATGATCAGGTTAAATAGCCAACAACCCCTAACTATGAATGATGTTTTTGACATCTTGATAAATGGTGAGGATGTTGAAGTTAGTTCAGAGAGTTACAATACTGTCGAAAAGAGTTTTGAATTCCTTAAAGAGTTCACGAAAGATAAAGTAATTTACGGCATTAATACCGGTTTAGGGCCAATGGCTCAATATCGAATTGATGATGATAAGCTAATAGACTTACAATACAATCTTATTCGAAGCCATTCGGCAGGAGCAGGAAAGAAAATCCCTTCCATATACACAAAAGCTTCAATGCTTGTTCGTATGCGAGCGATAATGCAAGGTCATTCAGGTATTCACCCGTCTTGTATTAAGCTGTTGCAACAGTTAATTAATGCTGATATCTATCCATTCCTGCCAGAACATGGTGGTGTGGGTGCCAGCGGTGATCTGGTGCAGCTGGCCCATATGGCTCTGGTGTTGATTGGAGAAGGTCATGTGACTTACAAAGGAGCGTTCAGACCAACAAAAGAGGTGTTTGAAGAGCTGAATATTGAGCCGATAGAGGTGAAGTTGCGCGAAGGTTTGTCGCTTATTAACGGTACCTCTGTGATGACAGGTGTTGGTTTGGTTAATGTCATCAAATCGAAGCAGCTGCTTAACTGGTCGTTGATAGCATCGGTTATGCTGAATGAGATTGTAATGTCATTTGACGACCACTTTTCAGTGGTTCTTAACTCTGTGAAAAAGCACGATGGTCAGGATCAGATCGCCGCATCAATGAGAAGTATCTTAAATGACAGCCAGCTGATTGCCCGCCGTGAAGATCATTTCTTTGCCAATAACGCCGATGAGCGAATCTTTAAAAGAAAAGTACAGGAGTATTACTCGCTTCGTTGTGTGCCACAAATCTTAGGTCCTGTATACGAAACTGTTGAGTCGGCCAATAAGGTTGTTATCAATGAAGCTAACTCAGTAAGTGATAATCCAATTGTTGATGTTGAAAATGAGAACGTTTATCACGGGGGTAACTTCCATGGTGATTATGTATCCTTAGAGATGGATAAGCTTAAGCTGGCGGTGACCAGAGTTTCAATGTTGGCTGAACGTCAGATTGCATTTTTATTCAACAGCAAGATAAACGAAATATTACCTCCGTTTGTCAACCTTGGCACTTTAGGACTTAACCTGGGTATGCAGGGAGTTCAGTTTACAGCAACCTCTACAGCCGCTGAAAATCAGACATTGTCCAACTCTATGTATGTTCATAGTATTACAACGAATAACGATAACCAGGATATTGTAAGTATGGGTACCAACTCAGCAATGCTTACAAAACGTGTTATTGATAATGCCTACCAGGTACAGGCAATTGAAATGATGGCTTTGTTGCAGGCCATCGATTATCTGAAAGTTGCAGACAAACTATCTTCATTCACCAAGAATATCTATGATGAATTAAGAGCTATTGTTCCTGTGTTTGTTGAGGATACTCCAAAGTATGAGGAGATTGAGAGAATGGTAAATCACTTGTTTAATACTTATGTGGAACTGCCCGAGGGCAAATAGTCTGCTAAGTGACATCTGATTGAAGAAGATAAAATAATACACAGATGAAATACGCACTAGTTACAGGAGGTTCAAGAGGAATAGGGAAAGCCATTTCAATAAAATTGGCACAACAGGGTTATTTTGTACTTATCAATTACCGTTCAAATCATGATGAGGCTAAAAAAGTGCTGGCCGAAATAGAAGAAGAGAATGGTAAAGGAGAGTTGCTGCCATTTGATGTCTCCAATGCAAAGGAAGTACAGGATGTATTGGGTGGCTGGATGAGTAAAAACGATCAGCAGATTGATATCCTGGTTAATAATGCCGGTATTACAGCTGATAACCTGATGGTTTTCATGACAAATGAAGAATGGGATAAGGTTATCACGACCAACCAGAACAGTTTCTTTTATGTTACCCGCCAGGTGCTTGAAGGCATGATTGTTAATAAGTTTGGACGAATTATTAATGTGGTATCCCTGTCAGGACAAAAAGGGCATCCGGGACAAGTTAATTATTCGGCGTCAAAAGGGGCTGTAATGTCTGCTACCAAGTCATTGGCAATGGAAATTGGTAAGAAAAAGATAACAGTTAACTGCGTTGCCCCGGGTTTTATCAAAACCGAAATGACTGAGCACATCGATGAGAAAATGTGGAAGAAAATGATTCCCCTCAATCGCTTTGGCGAAGCTAAAGAAGTGGCAGGAGTAGTGAGCTTTCTGGCATCAGATGATGCATCATATATTACAGGTGAAACAATTGCTGTTAACGGCGGAATGTATAGCTAATTACTATGGATAGAAGAGTTGTTATTTCAGGTGTTGGAATCTATTCGGTTCTTGGAAAGAATATTGAAGAAGTTACCAATTCATTATACAAAGGTAACTCGGGTATAGGTTTGGACCATGTTCGTAAGGAACTTGGATTCAGATCAATGTTAACAGGGATATTGGAACGCCCCAATTTAAAAAAACTTTTGTCGCGCAGACAGCGTATTGGAATACCTGAGCAGGGTGAATATGCTTACATGGCAACTGTTGAGGCTTTTGAAAATGCTAAAATTGACATGGATTTCCTGGAAAAGAATGAAGTGGGAATTCTGTATGGTAACGATAGTTCATCCATACCGGTGATTGAATCCATTGACCGTGTACGCGAAACAAAAGATACAACACTGTTAGGATCGGGTTCAATATTCCAAAGTATGAACTCAACCATTTCTATGAACTTGTCGGTTATCTTCAAGCTTCGTGGAATCAATTTTACCGTTAGTGGTGCCTGTGCCAGTAGCTCACATGCTGTTGGGATGGCCTATTTTCTTATTAAGCACGGATATCAGGATATTGTGCTTTGTGGAGGTGGTCAGGAAATTAACCCTGAATCAATGGGTAGCTTTGATGGTTTGTCAGCTTTCTCGGTTCGTCATGATCAACCTGAGGCTGCTTCCCGTCCATTTGATAAAGACAGGGACGGCTTAATTCCAAGTGGAGGAGGTGCTTCACTGGTTGTTGAAACACTTGAATCGGCCCTGAAAAGAGGTGCTGATATTGTTGCCGAGATAAAAGGATATGGTTTTTCATCCAATGGTGATCATATTTCTGTACCTAACCAGGAAGGACCAACCATTTCTTTGGAACGATGCCTGCAGGATGCTAATATGGCTGCAAAGGATATTGACTACGTTAACGCGCATGCCACTTCAACTCCGGTAGGAGATACGATGGAAGCCCGTGCCTTACATACTGTTTTTGGTAACAGCAATACGCCAATCAGTTCAACTAAATCATTGACAGGCCATGAAATGTGGATGGGTGGAGCAAGTGAATTGATCTACTCTTCAATTATGATGGACAAGTCATTTATTGCACCCAATATCAACTTTGAAACACCCGATGAAGATTCGGCAAAGCTGAATATTATTAGTAAAACAACAGAAAAAGATATGGATACAGTTCTTTCAAATTCATTTGGCTTTGGAGGAACAAACTCAACGATAATTTTATCGAAGTATAAGAAATAAAGAAGAATAGTAACCGACTACAAAGATGGAAAGAACAGAGATTAAGAAAATTGTTGATGAATTTTTGATCGACGAATTTGAGATTGAGCAGGATGTGATTGCTGATGATGCACACCTGATAGATGATTTAGGGTTAGAGAGCCTTGATTTTGTAGACATCGTTGTCATTATTGAAAAGGAATTCGGGTTTAAGGTTCAGCGCGAAGAAATGAAAGACATTCGCGTGTTGACCGACTTATACGAATACATTGAAAAGAATGCCTAATGAGTAAGTGGACGGGAAAGTCAAAAGGAAGTCCGCTTGGGTATCGAATATTTATTTCATTATTGAAAAAAGATGTTCGACTGGCATACCTGTTGCTCAAACCGGTTTCATTTTTCTATTTGATCTTCTCTGATAAGAAATCAATATTCCACTTTTATCATAAAAGGCTTAAGTATAGCAGACTAAAAACCATAAGAAGCATTTATGGCAATTATGTGTTTTTGGGTAAGGTATTAATTGACAAAATAGCCATTCTGTCGGGTCAGAAGGATCAGTTTACTTTTGATTTCGAAGGCGAAGAATATTTACACGAACTGGTTGAAAATAAGCAGGGAGGCCTGCTTCTTGGGGCTCATATGGGCAACTGGGAAGTAGCCGGTGAATTGCTTGAGCGCGTTGATTCGGTGATAAATATTCTAATGGTTGAGGTAGAACGCCAAAACCTGAAAGAAGTGCTTGAAGAAGCGATGGAAAAAAAGAAAGTCAATATAATACCTATAAAGGATGATATGTCGCACATGTTCAGTGTGATCGAGGCCTTTAAAAATAAAGAGTTAGTGGCCATGCATGGCGATCGTTTCGTGGAGGGAAGCCCGATCATTGAGCTTGATTTTTTAGGAGCCAAAGCAGCTTTCCCCATTGGTCCGATGATGCTGGCCAGTCGCTATTCCATACCTGTTAGCTTCGTTTTTACGCTAAAGGAAAGCAATCGCCACTATCACTTTTATGCTACAAAAGGAAAAGTTTACCCAAGTTTTCGCAAACCTGACCTTAAAAAGGCAACAACGGAAACAATGGTGTTTGAATACGTTCAATATTTAGAAAAGATGGTGCTGAAATATCCATTACAATGGTTTAACTACCACAAGTTCTGGAACAGCGAAAAATAATAAACTATGTCAGTAACCTACGGAAAAGACAATAAATCCGCTCTGCAAGCTAAATTCGATGCTCAAAAAATAGCGTTTGCTCCAATCATGTTTCAGGCTGCCCTGGCTTTGCGTAACCTGGGAATATTAGAGTTGATTAAATCGAAGCGAAAAGGAATTACCATTGCGTCTATAGCAGAAGAACTTAAGATTTCAGAATATGGTGTGAAAGTATTACTTGAAGCTGGTTTGAGCCTTGAGATGGTGATGGTAGAAAATGATTTATATAAAATTACCAAAACCGGGTGGTATATTCTTAGTGATGAGTTAACACGCGTGAATATGGATTTTACGCAGGATGTTAATTACAAAGGGATGTTCACACTGGAGGATTCTATCAAAGAGGGTAAACCTACAGGATTGAAAGAATTTGGTGAATGGCCAACCGTATACGAAGGATTGGCACACCTGCCTGAAAAAGCTAAGGAAAGCTGGTTTGCTTTTGACCACTATTACTCTGATTATGCTTTCCCGGAAATAATGCCAATCGTTTTCCGTAACAACCCTAAACGTATTTTGGATGTTGGAGGTAATACCGGTAAGTTTTCAATACAATGTGCCAAATACAACCCGGATGTTAATGTGACCATTCTTGATTTACCGGGACAGTTAAACGTGGCGAAGCAAAACATCGAGCAGAATGGTTTTTCTGATCGTGTTGACGGACATCCAATTAACCTTTTGGATCATTCAAATGCTTTTCCACAGGGAGCAGATATCGTATGGATGAGCCAGTTCCTTGATTGTTTCTCACAAGAAGATATCCTAGAGCTTTTAAAACGTTCATACAATGCCATTGATGAAAATGGGCGTGTATTTATCCTTGAAACATACTGGGACAATCAGGAGTTCGAAGCATCTACCTATAGCTTACATGCTACATCATTGTATTTTACCAATATAGCCAATGGCTGCAGTCAGATGTATCATACTGAAGATATGCTTGCGCTGGTTGATAAAGCAGGCCTGGAAGTTGAAGAAACAGTTGAAAATATTGGTGTTAGCCATACATTATTAATCTGTAAGAAAAAATAAGGTGAATTCCGGAGAAGAAATAAACTGGCCTGTTGAGGAGCTGATACCACAGCGTGATCCTTTCGTTTTTATTGATGGAGTAACACGGTTTAGCGATATCGCGGTTACAACAACTTTTGAGATAAAAGCCAGCAGTCCGTTTGTTAACGGAACCAGGTTTGAAGAGGCCGGCTTAATTGAGAATATGGCTCAGTCAGCCGCCGCACTCGAAGGATGTAACGCCAGGAAGAACAACAGTGCTGTTAAAATTGGCTTCATCGGTTCGGTTAAGCAACTTGAAATCATTAGCTGTCCGGAGATAGGGGATGTGTTGGAAACCCAGGTGACCATTGTAAATAATGCCATGGGTGTTAATATTGCTGAAGGAGTTGTGAGGAGTGGTAACCGGGAATTGGCAAAATGTGTATTGAATATCTTTCTTAAAGAGGATTAGACCATATGAAACAACTATTAAGCCTGCTACCGGTACTTGGTTTCAGAATATAAACCGGAGCAAAGCGAAGGCATTGGTATTGTTTATATCAACGAAGATATGGATAAGATTAATTCCAAAGCATTATGGTTGTTTGTGATATTTAATATTGCTACCCGGGAGGTGCTTGTCAAGAAACAATATACAATGAAACCATCCGGTTTCGGAATAAGAAACCACTGGGCCGGATCGTACCATCGCGTATTCAGGCAAAGTACATCGTAAGATTTTAAGAACTGGTAAAAAAGTTATTAGAAGAAGTGAAAGAATTAATCAGTATAACCACTACAAAAGTTCGTTTTAGCGAAGTTGATTCCATGCAGATTGTCTGGCATGGTAACTATGTGAAATTTTTGGAAGATGGACGGGAAGCTTTTGGAAAGCAATATGGTTTAGGATACTATGATGTATACGATCAGGGTTTCATGATCCCAATTGTTAAAGTGGATGTTGATTATAAAAATCAGGTTAAGTATGGTGATGAATTGGAAATCAAAACCATATTTAAAAGTGTTGAAGCTGCTAAGATCTACTTCAATTATGAAATAAGAAGGTTGTCAGATAAGAAAGTTGTAGCCAAAGCAACCACCATTCAGGTGTTTCTTGATACCAATGGTGAATTGCAGTTGACTAATCCTGAATTTTATTCTCAATGGAAAACAAAACACGGCTTGTAACATGGTAAGAGTAACAGCACACAATATAATTTCACCATTAGGTTGTACCAGCCAGGAAAATTTTGATCGGGTTGTTAGCGGGCAAACCGGTATCGCCTTGCAAAGCCGCGGTGAATTGTCTGATTCCGATTTTCAGGCAGCTTTGTTGGATATGGAGGTTTTAAAAGATAAGATTTCTGAACTTACCAATGCCGAGGAATTTACGAAGCTGGAGCAGCTGTGTTTATTGTCTTTAAATGAGGTATTGGAGGGTGTTGATGTTAAAAGTGACCGTACCGGGTTTATTTTTAGTACGACAAAAGGTAATATCACTGAAATTGAAGCTGACAGTCATTCGGAAAATGCTTTACTGGCAACGACAGCGAATAAAATTGCAGCTTACTTCGGCTTTCAGTCGCAGGCCCAGGTTATCTCCAATGCATGCATATCAGGACTGGCAGCTTTTGTTATAGCAAGAAGGTATATTGATGCAGGTATTTATGACAATGTGGTCATTGTGGGAGCTGATGTCTTGTCTAAATTCATTGTGTCAGGTTTTCAGTCATTTCAGTCACTGAGTGCCGAGCCCTGTAAACCATTTGATGGTGATCGCGATGGCTTGACCTTGGGTGAAGCAGTGGCCAGCGTGGTATTATCAAAAACAGATGCAATTGCTAATGCAGGCATAGAAGTAGTAAGTGGGGCCATTTCCAATGATGCCAACCATATTTCAGGGCCATCGCGTACCGGAGAAGGACTTTATCGGGCGATAACCCGAACTGTCGGATCAGATGATGCTGTGGATTGTATATGCGCTCACGGCACAGCAACGCCTTATAACGATGACATGGAATCATATGCCATTAGTCGTGCAGGATATGAACATACGCCGGTAAGTGGTTTAAAGGGGTACTTTGGTCATACGCTAGGGGCAGCCGGCGTTATCGAATCAATTATTTCAATAATGGCCATGCAAAATGACCTTGTGATAGGAACAAAAGGTACCGTTAATCAGGGTGTTGTTGCCCCTGTTTGTGTAGCCAAAGAGAATATACAAAAGCCAGTTTCTGGTCTCTTAAAATTAATGTCGGGCTTTGGTGGTTGTAATGCTGCTGTTTATTTTAAAAAGCATGGAGAATAGTCAGATTATTAAGGAAGTTAACATTGAGAATGGGAAAGTACTGGTTGACAACGCCGTTTTTTTCACTGGCGAAACCAATGAACCGGGGCCATTCCTGAAGTCTTTGTATAAGCGGCTCAACCTGAAGTACAACAAGTATTTTAAGATGGATCCCTTGAGTAAACTGGGTTTTCTGGCCACAGAAGTGTTATTACTCAATGAAGGTATAGCTAACGAAACCGACGAGGTGGCAATTGTTTTGGCCAATGCTTCATCATCTTTAAATACCGATGTTAAGTATCAAGAGTCAATAAAGGAGATTCCAAGCCCTTCGGTATTTGTGTATACTCTACCCAATATTGTCATAGGAGAAATAAGTATTAAGAATAAGTTTTACGGAGAACACATGTTCTTTGTACAACCATCATATAATAAAAAAGAATTATTGGATTATACAGCCTGCCTGTTTAACACCACACCATGCAAACATGCCATTGTTGGTTGGGTTGATGTTGATACAAGAGGCGATTATAGTGCAAGACTGATGTTATGTCAGAACAATAAATAAGGAATTATGAGCGAATTAAAAGAAGAACTAAAAAAGCAGCTAATTGAGCAGTTAAATCTTGAGGACTTTGAGGTTTCGGATATCGATGATAATGATTTGCTTTTCGGTGAAGACGGATTGGCATTGGATTCAATTGATGCCTTGGAGATCATTGTATTATTAGAGAAAGAATACGGAATTAAAGTGGCTGATCCCAAGCAGGGAAAAGACATTATGACTTCTGTACAAACATTGGCTGATTTTATCGAAAGCAAGCGATAGACTGATGAATGAAGGTATTGTTGTAACAGGTATTGGTGTTGTTTGTTCCATTGGAACAAATGTGCCAGAGTGCTTTAGCTCGCTGAAAAATGAACGTGCGGGAATTGAAGGTATTAAATATCTCAAGACTGTACATAAAGAGCGCTTTAAACTCGGAGAGGTGAAACGAAGTAATGAAGAGTTACTTCAGATGCTGTCGTTACCCATTGAAGACGCCGGTAAATATAGCCGTACAGCCTTGCTGGCTATGCTGGCCGGGCATGAAGCGCTTCAAATGGCTGAAAGGTCAAACGGGACAAAGCAAACCGGCGTAGTATCATCTACTACAGTTGGTGGAATGGACCTTACAGAGCATAAATACCTGAAACAACATTCTGACCAGTCATATTTACTAACACATCCATGTGGAGACTCAACCAGGCAACTGGCTAATTTTATAGGAGCCACAGGGTATTACACAACTCTTAATACGGCCTGTTCGTCAGGAACCAACGCCTTGATCCATGGCGTAAGATTATTACGTCACGGAATTGTTGAGCGTGTAGTCGTTGGCGGTGTTGACGCTTTGACCATGTTTACCCTTAATGGCTTCAATTCATTGATGATACTGGATACTGAGCATTGTAAACCTTTTGATCAGAACCGTAAGGGATTAAACCTTGCAGAGGGTGCAGGATACCTGGTTCTGGAAAAAAAGCAGGATGCAAAAGAATACCTGTGCAAGGTGCCTGGATTTGCCAATGCCAACGATGCCTATCATCAGACGGCATCATCACCTGAAGGTAACGGCGCCTATTCATCTATGTTACAGGCCTTGGAGATGAGTGGTTTGTCAAGCACTGACATTGACTATGTAAATGTGCATGGAACGGGTACCAACAATAACGATTTGTCAGAAGGAGTGGCCTTGAACCGGCTATTTGGAAAAGGAAAAGTGCCACACTTTTCATCTACCAAGTCCTACACAGGTCATACCCTGGCCGCCGCCGCTGGTGTAGAAGCTGTATTTTCTGTTCTGGCTATTCAAAATGATATTGTTTATCCCAACCTTAACTTTAAGGATGCAATAGAAGATCTTGACCTGGTGCCCAATACTAAAGTTATTGAAGGTGCTGGTGTTAATCATGTAATGTCTAACTCGTTTGGGTTTGGAGGCAACAATTCAACTGTGATTTTCTCGAAATAATATGAAGCTTTATATTAAATCATCGGATTGTATCAGTGCACAAGCCACTTTTGAAAGTGGATTGCCTGAAGAAATAAATCAGGCTGAAGAAGGTCGTTTGAATTGTCTTAAGCCAGAGTATAAGAAATATATCAGCCCGAAACTGTTAAGGCGTATGAGCCCCATCATCAGAAATGGGGTGAGCTGCAGCTTATCGGCGTTGAAGGCAGCCAATATTGATGTGCCTGACGCCATTATTGTTGGAACAGCTCTGGGCTGCCTGAAAGACACAGCCAGCTTCCTGACCCAATTGATCGAGGGAAATGAAGAGCTACCTAATCCTACGCATTTTATTCAGTCAACACACAACACGATAGCCGGGCAATTGGCACTCTTACTCAAGTGTACCAACTATAATTTCACCTTCTCGCAAATGCACAATTCATTTGAATGTGCCTTGCTTGATGCCCAGTTAATGCTACTGGATAAACAGGCCAATAATGTATTGGTGGGCGGTGTTGATGAATTACCTGATGTAAGTTATGAATTAACGAAGGATCTGGACTGCTATAAAAAGGCGACCCTGGGCGAAGGGGGAGGTTTTTTCGTTGTAAGCCATGAAGCTGCTGAGGTAGAGCTAAAGGGGATTAAGATCATCAATTCTGAAACATGCGATATCGTTGAAGAACTAAAACACTTTAACCTGGGTGTTGAAGACATCGATGCGGTTGTTGGTGGTGACCAGGTCGAAAATGATTCAACTTATACCCAGGTACATGAAACATTCTGTAACACACCTTACGTTTGGTACAAACCATTTGTGGGGGAGTTTGGTACTGCTTCGTCGGTAGCCTTATGGGTGGCGACCAAAGCCATTGAAGAACAATGCATACCTCAGTGCTGGATGAAAAGTGGTAAAGATTCCGGCACTTATAACAATATATTGGTATACAATAATGTTGGTGGTGAACAGAGCATTATGATATTGTCAAAAAACTAATAACATGCGTTTTTACTGGCTAATAAGTTTTTACCTGATCGGTGTTTTACTTGTAGTACTCATGAGTAAAACAAGCGTGGCCATTATTAGCCTGCTTAGCTTATTAACAGTTGTTTTTATTGCTATTATCGTTTTGGGAGTTTCTGTGATGAGGCTTAATCTTTTTATCCGGTCTGTGTCAGAGTTAAAAACGCAGAATAGGGAGATAGCCATCACTTTTGATGATGGACCATGCCCTGAAAGAACACCACAGATACTTGATATTCTTGCCAGATACCAGGCTAAAGCTACTTTTTTTAGCATTGGTAATAAGCTTGAAGAAAATGCTGAAATAGCGAAACGTATCATTGCTGAGGGACATAGTATAGCTAACCATAGCTATGAACATGCGCCTGTTTTTCCTGTGTGGTCTGTTAAAAGAATCAGAGAGTCCATATTAAAAACCGATAAGGCATTGATCAATCTGGGTATTGAACCTGGAAACATGTTTCGACCACCATACGGAGTGACCAACAACCTCGTGGCAGCTGCTGTCAGATCCCTAAAAAAGGATTGTATCGGTTGGAGTATTCGTACCAAAGATACTTGCCGTTCTCCTGAACAGGTAATAGCAATGGTAAAGAAGAATGTTAAGCCTGGTTCAATTATTATTTTGCACGATACAAATAAGTATGTTTGTGAAGAGCTGGAAGCAATATTAAAATACTGTCAGGCCAATCAACTAAATTCAATCGCATTAACATGAAAAGACGACATATTTACCGAAGCATAATAAGTGTCTGCGCAGGAACGATGCTGTTGATCACATCAGGCATTTGTGCACAGAACAGAACACCAATAGCTGTAGAAGAGCTAAAAAGCGAGATGTTGATCAAAACAACAGATCTGGTTTCTGTTAGCTGTGATTTTGAGCAGAATAAACACCTTGAATACCTGGATGCGGTTGTAAGTTCTACCGGTAAGCTGGTTTTCGATAAGAATAACCGTTTGAGGTGGGAGTATAAAGAGCCTTTTGAATATCTGATCGTCATTAATAATGGCAAGTTCAGTATTAAAACCGATGGACGTATCAATGAATACGATATTGAATCCAATCAGTTGTTTTCGCAGATCAGTGAGTTAATAATCAGTTCGGTGAATGGAACCATCTTTACAGATCCGGCTTTTGGCGTTAGTGCATTCAAAAATGGCAGTGAATACATCGTATTTATGGAGCCGACTGTTGAAGAAATGAAAGAGGTTCTCCGAAAAATTGAAATGCACATTAATGTGGCTGATTTTTCGGTTAATAAAGTGATCATGTTTGAGCAGGAAGATAATTTCACGGAAATAAAATTTATAAACAAGGTATTTAATGCGGCTTTACCAGGTAATACTTTTTCTTGCGATTAGTGTGTCACTTATATCCTGTTCATCAGGCAGACAGGTGGCAATGGATGACAATGAAAGTCATTTACAGGCTCCTTTACTGGCCGGCGGGCAATCAGCCTTATATAAAGTCAATATAGAGGTGTTTGGTAATTTCTTTTCGGGCTTGCTGCTGGTAAAAGCAGATAAGGAACAAAAAGGACATAACATCGTATTGATGAGTGAAGTGGGCTTGACGCTTTGTGAATATTATAGTTCCACTAATGGAATTGAATTAAAAAAGGCCAGCAGCCTGTTTCAAAACGAGATGGCACAAAAGGTTTTGGCCGAGGATTTTTCCTTATTGGTGAATGATGTTACATCCTTAAAGGCAAAGAAAAACAAGGTGTATAAGAGTGATACAGGATACTTTTACATGCTAAACGAATCAGGAGAGATTACGGGCATTCGGAAAAGAAGATTGATAAACGGCATTCGTGCAGAATTGAAAGATTACCAGGGGATTCCTAAATTAATTGAATACAAGCACAGTGGTATACGCTTTAGCATGAGCCTGAAATTATTAAAATATAGCTAAAATGTTAATTGATAGTTTTTTTACATACTCCATTAAAACAAAGACCGATTCAGGTTTTGTGGCTGAACTGACGCTTAAAACCGATAGTCCGGTGTATAAAGGTCACTTTCCTGAAATGCCGGTTACACCAGGCGTTTGCCAGGTGCAAATGCTTAAAGAAGTATTGAGTGAGCAGTTAAAAGCCGATTATCAATTGATAAAAGCACGTGATATCAAGTTTTTAAACCTGATAGATCCCAATGAAGCAAATGTATTTTTGCTTGATGTCAGCATCAAACCAATGGATGATGAAACTATAAATGTGAGTGCACTGATGCACAATGGCGATACAAAGTGCATGAAAGTCAGAGCTATATATTCACAAGCAAAAACATAGGGAGATGGATAAAACAATAGCCGGGGAATTTGACAGGTTGAAGTGTTGTGTTATCATACCAACCTATAATAACATGCTAACGCTTTTAGATGTTATTAATGATGTAAAGAGCTACACGTCCAATATTATTGTTGTTAACGATGGTAGTACCGATGACACGGAGGGTATACTGGATAAGGCAGAGGGTATTGAGAAAGCAGGCTACCCGGTTAACAGAGGGAAAGGTTTCGCCATACGTACAGGATTTAAGCGCGCTCTTGAGCTCGGCTTTGATTACGCTATTACAATCGATTCAGATGGGCAGCATTATGCCAAGGATTTGCCCGCATTTATCAGGGAGATTGACCAGAATCCTGATACGCTTCTAATAGGAAGCCGCTTTATGGAGGGCAAGGAACAGCCCAAGTCAAGTGGTTTTGCCAATAAGTTTTCGAACTTCTGGTTTGGCGTCGAAACCGGGCTGACTTTGCCGGATACCCAATCAGGATATCGTCTTTACCCCATTAAGGCCTTGGAGAAAAAGAAATGGTTTTGCTCCAAATATGAATTTGAGATCGAAGTAATTGTGCGTGCCGCCTGGAAAGGAATCGAGGTAAAATGCATTCCAATCGATGTGTATTACCCTAGTCCGGAAGAGCGTGTTACCCATTTTCGTCCCTTTAAAGATTTTGTGCGAATCAGCGTGCTAAATACCATATTGGTCACACTGGCCCTGCTAATTCATCGACCAAGGATGATACTGAGAGAGTTTAAAGGTAAAAGTCTGAAAGAGATAATACGCACACAGATCATCAATGGTAATGAAACAAAAGCAAAAATTGCCGCAGCCATTGGCTTTGGAGTGTTTATGGGTATTTTTCCGATTTGGGGCTATCAGCTGTTGGTGGGATTTTTAATTGTTCACTGGCTTAAACTAAACAAAGCGGTGTTTTTTGTGGCTGCTAACATAAGCCTTCCACCGATGATTCCAGTTATCCTTTACCTCAGTTATGTAATGGGAAGTTTTCTGCTGGGGCAGGGCTCATTTAATGTTGATACCGAACTGACCATTACCTCTGTGTCAGCCAATTTAAAACAGTACCTGATCGGAGCCGTTGGCCTGTCAGTGACAATGGGAGCTTTATTCTATTTCCTGAGTTACTTCCTCTTGTCTTTTTCCAAATTAAAATAATCGAATGAATAAGATCTTCATTTATATACACTCAGTTTTAAACCGGTGGGGTAAACGAACATTGATCCCCTTTGTTTTGCTGGTGTTTGCCATGGTATTTTTTCTTCAGCGAATAAGCCTGGAAGAGGACATATCATCGCTTATACCGATGGATGAGCGTATTTCGGAGATGAGCCAAACCTTTGCAAATTCAAAGTTTGCCGATCAGCTTGTTTTCCTGGTATCGCTAAAAGACTCCAGTCTGCAAGATGAAACCAGGTTAATTGAAGCTGTTGATGATCTGAGCTCCTTCTTATCAGAGGATACTGCCAGAGTGAAAACGGTACGTTACAGTGTTGATGAGAAGGCAATAGCTAAAGTATATGATTATTTTTACCGCAACCTGCCATATTATTTGTCCGATGCCGATTATGCATACCTGGATACCATCGTTGACAAGCAGCATTTGCAGTCTTTGATGGAGAAGAATTACAGGAGCATTATTGCACCAACCGGTTTTGGAACTGCCCGTTATATTTTAAAGGATCCATTAAGCATTGTTCCGCGTTTTCTTGAGCGCCTGCAGTCGTTTCAGTTGGATAAAAATTTCACACTGCACCAATCCCGTATTTTCACCAGGGATAAAAAGTATGCGCTGTGTTTTGTCGATCCTGTGTACTCGTCGAAAAATACCAAAGAGAACAGGATCTTAATTGACAGCATCGATCAGTACTTGTCAGAGAATGTACCTGATGATGTTTTTATAGAGTATTATGGAGGAACAGCAGTCGCGGTTGCTAATGCCGATAGAGTCAAAAGCGATGTTTTTGTAACCGTGTCAATAGCCCTGGCACTCTTGTTATTGCTTTTCTTTTTTGTGTTTAGAAATATTCGGGTACTCTTTTTTCTATTTACGCCTGTGGTGCTTGGAGTAGGCGTTGCTCTCAGTATCTTATCTGTTTTATATGCCAACCTCTCTGCCATCTCACTGGGCGTAGGGGCCATATTGATCGGTATCTCCATCGATTTCTCATTGCATTATTTTTCTCATGTACGCTATGGGCATACAGGGCGCAACATCTTGAAAGATATTTCTGATCCTGTAATAATGAGCAGTTTAACTACAGCAAGCGCTTTCTTTTGTTTGAATGTGGTTAATTCAAAGGCATTAAATCAATTGGGCTTGTTTGCCGGGTTAAGTGTTATTGCTGCTTCGGTTTTGGTGTTGATCTGTCTACCCCTTCTTTTTAAGAGAAATGTTAAGTATAGGGAAGCGAATAACACTGGTTTTTATGATAAAATAGCGGCCATTGAATTGCACACTAAAAAGTACTGGATACTAGGGGTGCTTGCTTTCTCTGTTCTGTTCATTTTTACAGGCCAATCCATTCGCTTTGATGCAGATATAGCTAAGCTTAATTATTTACCTGCATCGCTTGCTGAAGCAGAACAAAACCTGAAGAGTATTAGCTCTGAAGCTTCAAGTGCCATATTTGTAGTCGCCTCGGGTGATTCACACGATGATGTGTTAAAAAAGCTGGAAAAGCACCAGGCTGATTTTGACCAGCTTCAGAATAATGGTGTGGTCAAATCATTGAGTTCACCAGCCACTTTATTGCTTTCGACCGATAAACAAAAGGAACAACTCAACAAATGGAAACAATTCCTGAAAGAAAAGGGCATTGATACCATTGAAAGCAATATGTCAGAAGCAGGTGTTGCCAGTCACTTTAAGCCCAACGCCTTTAAGTCTTTTTTTAAGCTCCTGAAGAACGATTTTCAGACTATCTCGGATCATGATGCCACGATGCTTAAGAATTTGTTTTTACAAAACCTGATCAGTGAACAGTCGGGGAAGGTATCTATGGTAAGTATATGCAAGGTGGACCAGACCGATAAAACACAGTTTTTTAATGCTATCGGCGAAAAGGAAGATCTGTTAATTCTTGATAAACAGTTTTTTACCAACCGCTTCTTCGAAGTTTTAAAAGATGACTTTTCTAAACTGATCAACTATTCCATGATAGTTGTGTTTCTTATTGTCTTGCTATTCTGGGGACGTATTGAACTGGCCCTGGTAACTTTTGTGCCTATCGTACTTAGTTGGCAATGGACCATTGGTTTAATGGGCATTTTTGATATCCATTTCAATATCTTCAACATCATCATCTGTACATTTATTTTCGGGCTTGGCATTGACTATTCCATCTTCTTGATGCAGGGGATGATAAACAATTACAAGTATGGTTCCCGAAGTTTATTACCCTATAAAGTATCTGTATTACTGAGTGTATCAACGACCTTAATTGGTGTTGGGGTTCTGATTTTTGCCCAACATCCGGCCCTCAGGTCTATTGCAGTTGTAACTGTATTAGGAATTATGTCGGTTGTTATCATCACTTTTACCATGCTGCCATTTTTATTTAAGCTACTGGTAGTTAATAAAGGTAAGCGTCGCAGCTATCCTATCAATGCATTGGATGTGGTCGTTTCAGTTACCTCCTTTTTAATCTTTCTGGCAGGGGTTATTTTTCTCAGTTTGCTGGTGCTTGTGTTTCGCTTAACACCCTTTTTCACCAAGGCTAAAAAGAGTGTTATTCACTACCTTGTTTATCTGACCTGTAAACTGGTTGTTGGAATTAATTTCCTGTTCAAAAAAGACTACATCGATAAACATAAATTCGACTTAAGTAAGCCGGCTGTGATTGTATGTAATCACCAGTCGCACCTTGATATAGCCCTAATCTTACTGTTGAGCCCTAAAATCATTGTTTTAACCAATGAGTGGGTTTGGAAAAATCCCTTTTACGGATTTATTATTCGTTATATCGACTTTTTCCCGATCTATACGGGCATTGATAAAGGCTATGAAAAGATCAAAGATAAAGTTGACCAGGGGTATTCAGTGCTGATATTCCCGGAAGGCACCCGAACTAAAGACGGCAGGATCAACCGTTTTCACCAGGGAGCCTTTAGCCTGGCTGATTACCTGAAGCTGGATATTTTACCGGTACTCTTGCATGGTGCTTTTGAGTGCATGCCGAAAACTGAGTTCTTTTTGCGAGCAGGCCATATTACTCTGAAATTTTTCGACAGGGTTAAAGTTAAAGAAGTAAACCTTGACCAAGGTATCACTTATCGCCCCCAGGCTAAACAGATGACAGCCTTTTACCGCGACGAATATGATCAGCTAAGGCAGCAAAAGCAGGATGTTGATTATTTCTCTCGTAAATTGATCAACCAGTACATTTTTAAGGGGCCTGTTCTGGAGTGGTATACACGTGTTAAGATCAGGCTGGAGAAAAATTACCGTTTTTATGATGAGATAGTACCGAAGCAAGGAAAGATAATAGATGTTGGCTGTGGTTATGGATTTTTAGCCAATATGCTCAGTTATACCTCAACAAAGCGACAAGTTGTAGGTTGGGATTATGACGGAGATAAAATTGCTGTCGGACGTGAAATAGCGCAGGACAATGAGCAACTTGATTTCTTTGAAAAAGACGTTGTAAAAGAAGACTTTGAAGCAGCCGATACCTTTATTTTTAATGATGTACTGCATTATTTCTCAAGGGAAAAGCAGCTCAAGGTATTGGAAAAGGCAGTGAACAGTTTAACAGTCAACGGTTCCATTATCATCAGGGATGCAGATACGGGCTTGAAAAAACGAACCCGTGTAACACGTTTAACCGAATTCTTCTCCATTCGATTATTAGGATTCAATAAGATGGATTATGAACTTGATTTTGTATCCTCTGAGTTTATAAAGGCTTTTGCACAGGACAATGGACTGACCTTTAGGAAGGTTGATAATGCAAAATATACTTCCAACTTAACTTATATTCTTTCGGTCAATGGTGTATGATGTTGTTATAATCGGAAGTGGCCTGTCGGGTTTGCAGTGCGCCAATTTGCTTAGCAGAGAGGGCAAGAGTGTATGCGTTGTGGAAAAGAATGACCGTATTGGTGGTATGATGCAGTCGTTTGCGCGTGATGGAGTTGTGTTTAATACCGGCTTAAACTATACGGAGAGCCTGGGAGAGGGTGAAGTGCTGGATAAGTACTTTAAGTTGTTTGGTTTAAAAGGTAATATTACCCTGAAACAACTTGACATGAACCAGGCTGAACTGATCAGCATCGGTGATAAGGAATTTGCTTTACCGCAGGGCGTAGAGAACTATAAAGAGGCATTGAAACAAAACTTTCCATCAGAGGCGGATGGCATCGATAAATATATGGACATGCTGCATAAGGTATGTCATTCATTTCCCTTGTATAATCTTCACCCTGATACGCAGGATTTCACTGCTGAAAGTCCATATGTAGCCCAATCGGCTTCGGCATTTATCAACAGTGTGACCTCCAATAAAGACCTGCAGGCTGTTCTTGGAGGCATCAATATTTTGTATGCCGGTCAGCAGGACGTTACAGCTTTGTATACGCATGCGCTTATTAACTATTCTTTTATAAAAAGCTCGTGGCGCATTAAAGAAGGTGGCAGTGGTATTGCCAATGTACTTGCCAATGGAATAAAGGCCAATGGTGGAGTTATCAGGCGAAATGCTGAAGTTGTGAACATATCAGTTGATAAGGGGCAAATATCGGAGATTCATCTCAAAGACGGGGAGCACATAAGGGGGCTGAATTATATTTCGAGCATGCATCCAAAATCCTTATTATCATTAATGCCCCAGGATGCATTGAAGAAAGCCTATAAAAAGCGCATCCTCACCCAGGAAGATTCAATCGGTATGTTTTCGGTGTATATCACTTTAAAAAAGAACAGGGTAAAATATCAGAACTACAACCACCATTATTTTAGCAGTAATGATGTGTGGACGACAAACCATGGACAATGGCCGCAAAACTGTTTAATGTATACTGTGTATAACCACAGAACAACGGAATATGCCAACGGTATTTGCATCATTGCTTATATGAAATTTTCAGAAGTGAGTCAATGGGCCGATACCACCATCGAAAATCGTGGTGATGATTACCTGGCCTTTAAGCAGGAAAAGGCAGAGCAGCTGATCAACCTGGCTGAGCGAAAAATACCAGGATTAAGATCTGATATCCAATCGTACTATACATCAACACCCTTGACCTATCGTGATTATACCGGTTCTTTCAACGGCTCGGCCTATGGTGTGGTGAAAGATTATAAAAATCCATTGTATTCGATCATAACGCCACAAACGCGTATCAAAAATTTGTTATTTACCGGTCAGAATTTAAACATGCACGGTATTTTGGGAGTTTCTATCTCCTCCTTTCTAACCTGTGCACATTTGCTGGGAGATAAGTATTTGTATAAAGAATTATTAAAGAAGTAGTTTGTATGTCATCTGAAAATATATATGATATAGTAATTATTGGCAGTGGTCTTGGTGGTTTAGCCTGTGGAAGTATTCTTAGTCAAAAGGGATATAAGGTGTGTGTGTTGGAGCAGCACTTCCAGATTGGTGGCTGCTTGCAGGATTTCAAACGAAAAGGCAAGCTGTTTGATACCGGCATGCACTACATTGGCAGTTATGAAGATGGACAGATCTTAAACACCCTGTTCCGTTATTTTGGAATATATGACAAGGTGGAAGTGTCGAAGCTTGCCAAAGATGGATTTGATGTGTTGCAGGTAAACGGTAAAGAGTTTGCTGTACCACAAGGTGTTGAAGCTTTCAAGAGCAAGCTTATCAAGGAGTTTCCTGAAGAAGAGAAGGCCATTACTACCTATTTCGATAAAATACTGGAGATATATGGGTCGGTTGATATAGTGAACCTAAGAAACATAGTCAACTTTGACTTTGAAGCAAAGAAAGGTGAAAGTGAGAATGTATACGAATTTGTAGCTTCACTGACCGATAACATTGACCTGAGGAACATACTGTGTTACTCAAATTCATTGTATGCCGGGGAAAAGGAGTCGGCTTCCTTATTTATTCATGCCATTATCAATGTTTTCTACCTGCAGAGTGCCTGGAGCCTGGTTAAAGGTGGAGGTCAGATAGCCGGTGCATTTCAGCAGGTAATTGAAGCCAATGGCGGTCATGTAATGACAAAAGCCAAGGTAAGCAAGCTGGTTTGTAAAGATGATATGGTGGATGAAATTCACATTGAAGGACGTGACTTCATCAGAGGCAAGCAGGTAATATCAAATATTGAGCCTTTAACAACCATGCAAATGGTTGAAGGAGCTAACATACGCAGGGCCTATATGAGTAGGTTGAAGAGTCAGGAGCAAACCATTTCGTGCTTTAGCTTTTATGGTGTACTGAAAGAAAAAACGGTAAAGTATGCCAATGCCAACTATTACTATTATAAAAATAAAGAGGTTTGGGGACTGGACGACTACGATGAAGAGAATTGGCCACAAGGTTATATGCTTTATATGAAGGAGAGTCCCGAACACAAAGGGTATGCCGAAAGCATTGCCGTGTTATCGCCAATGGATTATAATGAAATGGAGCCCTGGTTCGATACTTATATTGAAAAGAGGGGAGATGCTTATAAACAGATGAAAGAGGCGAAAAGTGAGAAACTCCTTACACTGTTGGAAGATAAGTTTCCTCATATTCGTAAGTGTATTGACGCGTCTTACGCCTCAACACCTCTGACTTTCAGAGATTATACCGGGGTAAGGGGAGGGGCGATGTATGGCGTTAAAACCGATTCGCGGAATCCAATAGCATCACAGGTATTACCACGTACGCGGGTTAAGAACCTGTTTCTAACCGGACAGAATATTAATATCCATGGTATTCTTGGCGTATCGGTGGGGGCTGTTATTACCTGTGGAGAAATTGTAGGAATCAACAAGATTATTGACGAATTACGGACGTTTAAACAAGAAACGAAGTAGTTATGAAATGGATCAAATACATACTGATGGTTATCGTGATCATTGCTGTCACACTGTTTGTTGCAGTAAGATCAATGATATTGGAACCGCCGCTTATTGAGAACAAAGATGTATTACAGTCATCTGTTATTCATGTTAATGATAGCCTTAGCTTGTGCAATGATAACTGGTTAAAAATGAATGAGGGGGGGATCAGTGAAATGTACATCAGTGGATCACCCTTTGAGATGGGGGTGCAAAATGGTATGTTGACACAGGAATTGGCGAGCCGTCAGGAAGCGTATTTTTTCGATTTTATCAGTTCGCTTATACCATCCAAAGCCACACTTCAGTACCTGAAATACTTTATTTCCTATTTTAATAAAGATCTGGATGAATACATTCCTCTGAATTTGCGCAAGGAAATATATGGGATTTCTCTTTTTGCTTCTGATGATTATGACTTTGTGGGGGAAAAATACCACCGCATTTTAAATTATCATGCGGCTCATGATATCGGGCATACCATACAAAACATGAACCTTGTAAACTGCACGGCTTTCAGTGTGCAAAATGAGTTGACAAACGATAGTTCTCTTATCATTGGTCGAAATCTTGATTTTTCAGCTGGTGATGATTTTGCCCGTAATAAACTGGTGGTGTTTTGCGAACCGGATAGTGGTTACAATTTCGCTTATGTATCGTGGGGAGGTATGATTGGCGTGCTTTCGGGCATGAACGAGCATGGTTTGACCATTACCCTGAATTCAGCCAAGTCAGGTATTCCTTTATCAGCGAAAACACCTGTTTCACTTATCTCACGTGAGGTGCTCCAATATGCTAAAACTATTGATGAGGCATATAATATCATACAATCATACGATTCATTTGTGTCTGAATCATTTTTTATTGGCTCAGCCGTTGATAAAAAAGCCGTTGTTATTGAAAAAAGCCTGGATGCAGTAGCTATTTATGATTCCAAAGAGTCGAAACTGGTGCTGACCAATCATTTTCAAAGTGATGAGCTTAAAGACACAGAGCTTAATCTTGAATCAATAGAAGAAGGCTGTACAATGTATCGTATGCAACGAACGCATGAGTTGATCGATGGCTATGAGCACTTGGATGTCAATAAGGTGGTCGGTATTTTAAGAGATAAAAATGGCATGAGCGACCGTTCCATCGGAATAGGCAATGAAGCGGCTGTCAACCAGCTGATCTGTCATCATTCGATCGTATTTAAGCCTGAGGAAAAGTTAATGTGGGTATCATCATTTCCATACCAGGAAAACAACTATGTTGCCTATGACCTGGATAAGGTATTTTCAAATGACTTTAATGTTGAAAAAGATGCAGTCAGTATTGATTCATTGAAGATCGAAGCCTCAGCATTTTATCAGGGAAATGGGGTAGAGACTATTTGGCGATACCGTGCATTGCTCAATACCATTAAAGCAAATTTAGACAGCGAATCAATGCCGGTGCTCGACACTGGTGCTATTGAAGCCATTGTTGAGCAGAACAAAGACTTTTATTACACCTTTTATATATTGGGTCAGTATTTTGAAAAGATCGGCGCAGCTGATACAGCCTTAGCGTATTACGAACAATCACTGAACTGTAAAATTCCGCGCATGGTTGACAGGGAACAAGTGCTAAAACGAATTGAAGGAATAAAGAATGAGCATGACAATAAGTAAGTTAAAGGTACCCTTTATTTCCTTTTCCAGTTTTACATTTATAGGCCTGATCGCATGGTGGTTTCGCGACATTCGCTATTTCGCGTTGTTTTCAGGTATTGGAATGACGGAGTTCTGCGTACGAACATTCCTGGTGAAGTTTCCGCAATACCGTCAACAGGTAAGGCTAATCGTACAAGCTGTGGTTGGTGGTTTTCTGCTGTTTTTCCTGAGCTTAACGATAGGCGTTAATTTTCAGTTTCCCCAAATAATTTTTGACGCGAGCGAAGGTATTGTAACAGGTGCACTTATTCAAACATTGGTAGCACGCCTGTTGGTGCCCTTTTTCCTTGGTAATGCTTTTTGTTCAAGAGCCTGCTGGACCGGTTTGTTTTTTGAGCTGACCAATACAAAAACGAGTAAAAAGGTATATGAGCGAAACAATTACCTGGCCTGGGGATATTTAGTGTTGTTAGTTGTTACCGCTGTTATTCTTGTTAATAAAATGGTGAATCCGGCAACTGATGTGGCCGTGCGGAAGGCTTTTATAATAGGGGAGAATCTATATATCATAAGCGTTGGTTTTGTACTTACTTTCTTTTTGGGAAGCAGGGCCTATTGTCGCTTGTTATGTCCATTTCTGACCATATCAGGAATGTTGTCTCCCTGGTCATATTTTAAGGTGCGTCCATCTCAAAAGGATGAATGCAGCAGTTGCATGCAATGTAATAAGGTTTGCCCTATGTATGTTGATGTACATGGCTATGTGAAAGAAAATAAGGGCATTGATCACCGACAGTGTATTTTATGTGAGCGTTGTGTCAGTGCCTGTCGCAATAAGGTAATCAAGGTAGATAGTAATCGAAAAAAGAAAGTTGATTAAGTAATGACTAGTATATTCAGACTTTTCAGCACATGTGTTTTGTACGGTATTTTCTGTGCTGCAACGGTTTTGGGTCAGGCATTTGAAAATGAAAGTGGTTTCCTGCCAACACCCAGTGGTTCACATACCATTGGCACAAGCAGCTTCTTTATGAAGGACAGCCTGCAAAAAAGAGGTTTTTTTTCAAAGGAAGATTTTAAACGCCTGCACGTTAAAATATGGTATCCTTCCGACTCATTGGTGATAAGTGACAATAGGAACAAGTACCTGAGTGGCTATGACCTGGATGATATTTATAAGTTGTTCAAGAAAAAAGGGATAGAGCAGGAAGACATCATTCAAATTGCCGATCACCCTACCTTCTCAAAAGACAATTTGCCGGTTTCCGACTCAAAAGACAAATACCCGCTTATTGTTTTTACACCTGGCTATTACTTTGGATTAAGCGATATATATTCCGTCTTTGCCGAGAACCTGGCAAGTAACGGTTATATCGTTTGCAGCATAATACATGTGCATGAGCAGATCTGCGTGAAAGATGCACAGCAAGGAGATACCGCTCTTAAAAAGGCCAGGTCATCACTACCGTTTTTACAGTGGTGGCTGGCTGATCTAACCTGTTTCAGAGATGCGGACAAGGCTAAGAACCAGGAACGTCTGACCCGTTATTATTTAAGACGCCTGTCTCGTTTCGACAAGAAAATTGCCAGTTGGGAAGCCAGCACCATGTATGTTATTGATTACCTGAAAAGGCAAAAAAGTAACACAGACAATCAATTATATGCTAAAATTGATTTCGGGAATATTGGTACATTCGGACAATCTTTAGGGGGAGCTTTATCCAATCATTTATGTGTGACGCACGATGAGATAAAAGCCGGTGCCAGCATGGACTGTATTCAGTTTGGAGATGTGATCGACTCGAAGTCGACAAAACCTCTTTTACTGATAGAGAGCGATCATCAGCAAAAGTGGAAGATCGGTAACGAATATATTTACAGGGATATAGATCAACTGGAATACCTGAGAATAAAAGGTGCTTTGCACTTTTTGTTTTGCGATTTACCGTTCTATGGGTCTACCATTGGAAGTTCAACCGTAAAAGGATTTATTGGTGATATTGATGGAGAAAGTGCAATAAGTGTTATTAACAATACTGTACTAAATTTCTTTGATCACCATTTACAGGGCAGTAAATCCGCACTGGTCGAGGAGAAAATTGATGATGAAATGTATTTATACCAAATATCTAACAAATGTATATACCTGAAATAGAAACCCAACCTCAAGAGCAAATTAAACTTTTTCAGGAGTCGAAGCTCAAGAATTTATTGAATTATCTGAACGATAAGTCGGCATTTTATAGTGCATTTTTTAAGAAACATAAGGTAGACATCAATTCCATTGCCACTCTGGAGGATTTGAGTAAAATACCAACTACCACCAAGGATGACCTGCAAAAGCATAACTATGATTTTTTGTGTGTGCCGCAATCTGAAATCATCGATTACCTGACCACTTCGGGTACCAGTGGTGAGCCGGTGGTATTTGCCGAAACAGAAAATGACCTGCAGCGCCTGGCTTATAATGAATACATTTCATTTGCCTGTGCAACAGCTAAGGCCGATGATATTTTTCAACTGATGGTGACCCTCGACAGGCGTTTTATGGCCGGGATGGCTTATTATGAAGGCATTCGCAAATTAGGGGCGGCCATAGTGCGTGTGGGACCGGGTAATCCTGGCCTGCAGTTCGATACAATTGAGCGAATAAAACCCACTGCCCTGGTTACTGTACCATCCTTTTTGCTGAAACTGGTGGAGTATGCCGAGAAGAATAACATAGATTATAAAAATTGCTCCATCAAAAAGGCTGTGTGCATTGGTGAGAGTATCCGTAATGAGGACTTTTCATTGAATAAACTGGGACAGCGAATAAAGGATAAATGGGATATCGAGTTGTATTCAACCTACGCCTCAACTGAAATGGGTACTGCTTTCACCGACTGCCAATATGGTATGGGTGGGCATCATCATCCTGAAATGATCATCGTGGAGTTTCTGGATGAAGATGAAAATCCTGTGGAACCAGGTACTCCCGGTGAAGTAACTATTACAACACTTGGGGTGGAAGGGATGCCATTGCTCCGGTTTAAAACAGGCGATATTTGCAACCATCATGTTGAAAAGTGCCGTTGCGGTCGCACAACCACCCGTTTAGGTCCTGTAATAGGACGTAAAAATCAAATGATAAAATACAAGGGAACAACGCTTTATCCACCTGCACTGTATGATGTGCTAAACGATATTAAAGGAGTTGAGAACTATGTTGTTCATGTGGATAAAAATACCATTGGAACAGACGATATTGAAATACGTATTGGTACCTGTTGTGGTAATGAATTGTTAGAGAAAAAAATAAAAGACAGGTTTAGAACAAAATTGCGCGTGGCACCTTCAGTGGTGTTTTATTCGCCGCGGGAAATAGCAAAAATGCAGTTTCCGGAGTTGAGCAGAAAGCCTATTACCTTTGTAGATAACCGATAAAAAAAACATGGTGGATTTAAATGCGATAATGGAAGATATGCGTCCGTACAACGATGCTGAAGTGAAGGAAGCAATGGCCCGCATGCTGGAGAAAGAGGAGTTTAAGGGTGTTTTGAATTATGTGTTTCCTGAGATGAGCATCGATGAAGCAATGCATTTGATGCGAGAGATAGATTCAACAAATAGTTTTCAGGAAAAGTTTAGCAGTAAAGCTGTTGATGAGGTATTAAATAAAACTGCCACTCAGTTTACTTATTCCGGTATTGAAAATATACGACCCGATGAATCCTATTTGTTTATTTCTAACCATCGCGATATAGTGATGGACAGTGCGATACTGCAAAATATTCTTTTTAAGAACGGGCACCGTACATCGCAAATTACCTTCGGCAGTAACCTGATGAGCAGTCAGTTTATCGTAGATATAGGCAAGGTCAATAAAATGTTTACCTTCTTCAGGGGAGGTACACGTAATGAGATCTATCAAAACGCATTGGTCCATTCTGCTTATATCCGAAAGGTCATCGGGGAAATAAAGGAATCAATATGGATAGCCCAGCGCGACGGTCGCACAAAAGATGGAAATGATCAGACTCAGGTATCCTTGTTAAAAATGCTTACCATTAAGCAAAAGGACAATGTGGCTGCCATCAGGCAGTTCAATATTGTGCCCATCACCATCTCCTATGAATATGAGCCATGCGATGTTTTTAAAGTGTGTGAGCGTATAAAGTCGAAGGAAGGCGCCTATAAAAAGTCAAAAGATGAAGATTTTATCAGTGTTTTAACCGGTATTACAGAGTTTAAAGGTCGCGTGCATTTTGCTTTCGGAAAACCTGTTAACCAATTTATTGATGCTAATATTTCTGAACTGAACAACTGCAATATACATGAGAAAGTGTGTGAGGAAATGGACAGGCAAATACACAGCAACTACCAATTGAATAAGATTAATTACTACAGTTACGATGTCTTAATTGGTAAGCATCAGTTTTTGGGAGAGCACTATCAACGAGAAGATCAGGCTGAGATCGAAGCGGTACTGTCCAAAAAAATAGCAGCGACCAGCGATGTTGATAAGGATGAAGTTAGGAAGCTCTTAATAGAGTTATATGCCGCCCCGGTTGAAAATTTCCTTAAACACAAGTAGCATAAGGGCTGGGGAATATGCAAAGAGGCTGTCCTGAAGAATAAAAAATTCTCGCAAAGACCGCAAAGTGTTAAGTAATAAAATCATACACTTTGCGGTCTTTAGGTAATTCTTAGTAGTACGATAGCTATCGCACTTTGCGTGAAACTTAAAATTACTCCTCTTTGTATTTTTTAATGTAAATTATTTACAAGATAAGAGGCGAGCTTCTTATAACTTGATCCTGTTCAGGTTCAAGCCTTCACTTTGAATGCCCCTTGCATATTTAACGGTGGGGTAACCATAAACCATCATGTAGCCAACAACATGCTCCTCAGGAATTCCTAGTGCAGCATATAGCTCCGGAGTAATATCTTCAGCCACAATTTTCAACAGACCATCCCATAAGGTCCCAATTCCCATTGAGTTGGCCAGTAGCTCAAAGTAGCTCAGAGAGATAACACAATCGGGCACCGCGTTGCGGTTTGACTGATGGGCTGAGGCAAAAATAATATGTGGGGCATCTCTGAATATCACATCAATTCCCTTCTCATGCCACATCTTCTGAAAATTGTCAAACATAGCCAATGCAGGACGAATCCTGCCTTCTTCACTGGCTTTTTTCAAGGCGTCGTATACCAGAGTACGCACCTTTGATAGCTCCTCTTTGGTTTCGGTAACCGATAATAATACGCCGTTTTTATTGTGTCCTGTCGGCGCATAGGCAGCTGTTTCTATCAGCTTATTAATGGTTTCGGCAGGTACTTCTTCCTTCTTGAATTTACGCACAGAGCGACGGGTTTTAATCAATTGCTCCATCTCAACGGGTGATGGAACAGTGGTATTGACCGGCATACTGTTATCCGGATTTTTGTCAAAAATTGATAAAGCCCCGGTGGGACATACTGCCAGGCAATGCTGACACTTTATGCAGTTGTTCTCTTTCCCTTCCTTAATCTCAGGAATACCGTTTTTACCATTGATGATCATCATCGGGCATTCCTTCGAACACATACCACATTGCGTACATCTGCTTTCGTCAATCTTAAAGTTTAGCATGTTGTTTATTTTTTCTGGACTGCAAAAGTAAGGATTTCCATGTTGAAATGACATTGGAACAATTATATATAAGCAAAGGCCTTGCCATCGATGAGATAAGCACTATCACATAGTCTGCGTATGTAGTTATGTACCTGCGTCTGTATTTGGGTAATAAGTATAATAGGAGCGGTTCTCAGGTAAACTCCCTCTGAAAGATTTCCAGTACCGACAGGATCTCATTTTTATAGATGGTGTTTTTGCGAAAAGCGAAATATAACTGGTTGGTAATTTTTCTATGACCGTTCCACAATATCTGTAATTGTTTGCTTTGCAGTTGTTCTGTGCACAAAAAATCAGGTACAATTGCCAGTCCGCTACCTCTGCTTAAACTTCTGATGATAGAGTTGAAATTGGGCACGATGTAATTCTGCCTGAAGTCAGGGCTTTGATCGAAGTTAAGCTGCCAGAAACGTTTAAAATGCTCATTGTCGCTGGCCGTACCGTACCATTTATGGGTTTTCAGCCATTGAAGCACTAACTGTGTATCGTTTTGCCTGCGAATGCCATCAAATTCCTTCTTACTAATGTCTTTACTGGCGATCAAAACAATGTTTTCTTTGGCAAAAGGAATGTACTCAACACCTTTGGCTTCTCCCTTATGGGGAGTTATAACCACATCAACCATGCCTTTATTTAGATCAGCGAGCAATTCTTTGTAATCAGAAAAGCGCGTTATGATATTGAAATCAAATAAGTGAATGTGTTTCTCAAGTATATTCTGGTAGGTTTCAAAACACATACCTATCGTCAGGGTTGGCGTGTGTTTTTCCGTACTTCGCTGAAACTCTTTTTCTATTTGCTGGAGTTTGTTAAGAGGTTCGCGAATGGAATTATAAAGTACTTTTCCTCTCTCGGTAGGCACCATCTTTTTTGCCACGCGGTCAAACAGCTTAACACCCACATAGTTTTCCAATGAGCTAAGATGCAGGCTCACTCCGGGTTGTGATATAAAGAGCGCTTCAGCAGCTGCAGTGAGTGTACCTTTTTCATAAATGGCTTTAAAGGTTCTGTACCATTCCAGATTCAGCATATTAGATGTATTATAATTATAATACAAAGCTATTAATTATCTTATTTTAATGATTAAGCTTAAGCCCGTAATTTTGTAGTGAAAATTATTGATCCTTTTTTAACAGGTTTATTATGAAGCTTATTGAGTCAACAAAGGTGCGTAACACAACATTACAGAATCGAATTATCCGTTCTGCTTTATGGATGAATATGGCAGATAAGGACGGTCATATTACTCCCCAATTGTATAAGGTGTATGATGAGCTGTCTAAGGGTGAACTGGGTATGATCATTACCGGATACACGATGGTTGATCCTAATGACCGGCCAAATCCCGGTATGATGGGCTTGTACGATGATATGTTCATTGAAGAGCATCGCCAATTGGTTGAAAATGCCCACGCCAACGGAACCTCGGTAGTCGTTCAGCTGGCCTGTGGCGGGTCGCAAACCAATCATCCTGATTTTCAGGACAGGCAATTGTGGGGTCCCTCATCTGTGCAGAACAGGGTAACGAAGATCACACCCAAAGAAATGAGCAGAGATGATATAAAGTATCTGATAAAGATGTTTACCGATGCCTCGGTAAGAGCACAAAAGGCCGGCTATGATGGCCTTGAATTACATGCGGCCCATGGTTACCTGTTAAGCCAGTTTCTGTCCCCTTTCTGTAACCGTCGAACAGATAATTACGGTGGTTCCATTCATAATAGGGCCAGGATCATATATGAAGTGGTCCGGTCCATTCGTAAAGCTGTGGGAGAGGACTTTACCATTATGGTAAAGATGAACCACGATGATTATATGGACGAGGGAGAAGGCCTTGAGGTTCCTGATGCTATAGAAGTTGCCAGGGGGCTTGAAAAGGCCGGTGTTGATATGATTGAGATAAGTGGAGTTAACGAAACATCAGGTAAAGGGATAGGACCGGCACGCACAAAGATCAATAAGCCCGAACTACAGTCGTATTATTTAGAGCCCACTAAACAAATTGCTGAAGCTGTTACTATTCCGGTTATATTGATGGGAGGAAACCGTCAGTTTGAGCGTTTGCAACAGATACTGGAAACAAGCCGTATTCAGTATTTTTCACTGGCGCGTCCCTTGCTGTGCGAGCCCGATCTGCTTGTTAAATGGAAAACCGATACTTCATATAAACCCCGATGCGTATCATGTAATGGTTGTTATCGTGAAGGTGAGGTGGGATGTGTACTAAATGAAGCCCTTGCGCGGAAAAGTAAAAAAGATATGGCGTAAAAATAATATGTTTCGCTATATCCATTAAGAAAGGCGCAATAAGCGCCAATATCACAAATTTATTTTTCTGATATTGGCATTTATTGCAATCAATATTACTATTCCTAAAGTCTTTTACAAACTAAGTTTTAAAACCTCATATTTACCCCTGTCCTTTTCAGACAGGTGAATCTGAGATGTTGTAAAATATAAATTACCATCCCTGTCCATGGCAAAGGAATCGGCCCAGCGTATGCGTGGCGACTGGAATAGAGTTTCAACCTTACCATCGGCGTTTAAGCGGTTAACCGAGTTGGTTTCCAGCCCTCCCAGGTACAAGTTACCCTTTTTATCAAACAGCATGCCGTCTGTAGCAGGAACTTTTTTAACCCTTTCAACTTTCGCGGCAAGCTCTTCAGGAGAGATCGTTTCATTTAACAGCACTTCCGTTTCAATGCGGTAAAGTGTGTGTCCTGTCAAAGCAATGTAATACAGGTATTCATTATCAGGTGACAGTGCAATGCCGTCGGAATGTACAGTATTCTCCCATCGCTGACCATCACACACCAGGTGATCGGTCTCAGCATTGGTTGAAGGGTGATCATCTAACAAACGTTGTGATTGTCCTGTGTTAAGGTTTAAGACAATAATGGCACCATCGCCTGAATCGGTCATGTATGCAATGTTCTTATCCGTATCAACCCTGACATCATTGAAGTATGAGTTGGTTTTATATACGCCTTCAGGGAAGGTGTATATTTTTACCACATCATTGGTCTCCAGATCAAAATGATAGAGCTGAGGACCGGTTGCATTCACCCCTTTAAATTGTGCATTATTAGTGTCAAGTATCCATAAGCGGTCTATGTTATCAATAAAAACCGATTGAACGGCATTAAAGCTTATTTCACCGGTTCGTTGATTCCATTCCATATTAGGATAGGCTCTTGGAATACCATTTGTTATTTCGGCAACACTTACCGGTACATTACCCGACCAATACGGGTAGTTCACAAACAAGCGTCCGTCTTTGTTTACTGCAACACCGGTCCATTGCTTATCCGATTCGGCCACACCTGATAATACAGGCTCTGCGTTTGAATCTTTCTTTTTCTTCGATTGGCATGAAACAAGAAGTGTACATGCCAGAAAGGCGTATATCAAGTAGTTTGTCATCTGTTTAATTTTATTCATCCCAAAGGTTTTCAATCGTATAAGGACCGTCAGGCACCACCCAGAATTGACCATCGACATAGCGACGGTTTTTATTCACCTGTTTAATGGTTTCCATGTCGGATTCTGATAATTGTACATCGGCTGCTTCAAAATTTTGTTTGAGGCGACCGGGATTAACAGATTTTGGAATGACAGAGATTCCCCGGTGAATATCCCAGGCAATAATGGTTTGCGCAACGGTGGCCTTAATATTTTTAGCCAGCTCGTTAATGGCTTTATCTTCGAGCAATACAGGTTCATCTTTGGCTTTAAGCCCTTCAGGTCTGTCAGAAGATCCCAGAGGAGAATAGGCCATGACATGAATGTTATTGCTACGGCAATAATCAACCAGTTCGTCCTGCTGAAAGTAAGGGTGTAGCTCAACCTGGTTAAGCACAGGTTTTATGCTTGAATTTGCCACTAAGTCCTTTAGCTTTTTAATACTGAAGTTACTTACGCCGATGCATTTTGTTAATCCCAGTTCCACAGCTTGTTCCATACCTTTCCAGGTACCTGCTATCGGTTGCTCTTCCAGGGATAAAAAATGAGGGGCTTTACTGGCTCCGACAAACAACTTCTTTTGTGCCACCGGCCAGTGAATAAGGTAAAGATCTAAAAAGTCCAGTTGCAGATCGGATAGTGTTTTCTCGAGGGCGGGAATAACATTTTTTTCACCATGCATATTGTTCCATAGTTTCGATGTGATCCACAGTTCTTCACGTGTTACAACTCCCTCATCAAAACATTCCTTCAGGGCTTTGCCAACTTCCTTTTCGTTGCCGTAAATGGCGGCACAGTCAATGTGTCGGTAGCCAATTTTAATGGCTTCTTTTACTGCTGTATATACTTCTCCTGGTGCCGATTTCCAGGTTCCAAGTCCAAGAATTGGCATATGGTGGCCGTTAAGCTTAAGTGTTTGCATTACGATTAAATCCTTTTTGTTAATCTGATTATGATTTTATCCCGACGTATGTATTGGAGGTTCATGATGAATAGAATTTCAAATGCATATAACGGGATTAATAGTATTTGAACAATCAAATTACGAAAATAATCATGAAAATGCTCTATAAGTGTTAATGTGACGTTAAACAAAGACAAGAACTTAATTCGATAAAATGCTTATATTGCGCACATATATCATGGAAAATATAGGAAAACAATCGGATGAATTGCTGATTAAGCAAGTGTTGGATGATAGTCAGTATGCTTTTAATCAATTATTTGATAAGTATTATGATTATGCCTTTGATGTGGCCTTGCTTTACTGTAGTTTCCATGATGCAGAAGAGGTAATAAGTGATGTATTCGCACGTTTGTGGAATAATCGCAAGCAGCTGGCCGGTGTATCTAATTTTAAAAGTTACCTGTTTATCTCTCTGAAAAATCAATGTCTCAATTATCTTAGAAAAAAGAAGTTAGATACCATCTCCATCGAAAATACCTTTGATCACTTTGGTGAAAGAGATGTGGATCCGCAGCATCAATTGGAAATGAATGAACTCACATCAGAAGTTGAGGAGGTAATCGAACAGTTGCCACCCAAATGTAAAGAAGCATTTAAACTGGTGAGAGAAGAAGGATTGAAATATAAAGAAGCTGCCAAGCGTTTATCCATCACCGAAAATACCTTGGATGTTCATCTTAAAAAGGCGACAAAACGAATAATGGAAGCCATAAAAAGCTATGGTTTAAAACTATTGATCATTTTTATGAGCTTGTAAGTGTCAGATTTGCAGGTGAAAGAAAAAACTTTTAAAAAAAGTAAGATGAAGAGTAACGGAAAAACAAAGCAGGCGAGTCTTTAGTATTAGAAAGAAGAAAATGGCACAGATAAAAGCAGACATAGAACAATTGATTAGCCGTAAGCTGGCAGGTGAATTATCATCCGCTGATGAGCAGCGTTTACTTAATTGGATTGCTGAAAGCGAAGAAAATGCTATTGCTTATGAAAAGGCGGTCATCATATTGGGACGTCAGCAAAAGCAATTGAGAAAAAGTGCTGTTTGGAATAAAGTACAAAGCAAATCATCAATGAAGCAAACGGGACCTTCGTTCAGGATCAGTAAGGTGATGAAAATTGCCGCCATGTTTGCTTTGATCTTATTAATTCCCCTGGCATTGGGTAAGTTTGGTGAAGATGACCTTGGAAATGGTTTCGTACATACTGTCAAAGGAAATGATGTGGCCACCTCTTTTTATCTGCCTGATGGCAGTAAGGTTATACTTTCGCGTGGAAGTGAAATCAGTTATAATGATGGTTATAACCAGAGTAATCGTGAGCTGCGTTTAAAAGGCAAAGCCTACATTGAGGTTGACGGAAAGGCTGCACACCTGCCGTTAGTTGTTAGTGCAGGTAAAAAATGTGCAATTGCCCGCAATGGCAAACTGGCTATTGATGGCAAAAATGATCGTTTTGATGTGGCTGTTGAAGAAGGAGAGGCGACCATCGTAGATACGGTGTACAAAAAGGTTATAATTCCAATGTTTAAACTGACCCCGGCAAAGAAGATCGGGAGTGAACAGGCTAACGTTATATCAGAAGTGACGAAAGTAACACAGGGTCAAAGGGCAAGTTATTCATCGACAGACGAAATGGCTAAAACGGAGGTAGGCAGCTATTGTGAAGTGTTTAGCTGGAAAGATAAGGTGTTTTGTTTTAGTAACCTGAAGCAGCATGAGTTAGCCCGAAAAGTATCGGAATGGTATGGGAAATCAGTTGAGTTCAAAGGTGACCTTGATCCGTATAAAAACTATTCAGGTAGCTTTGATGATCCGATGGTGAAAGATTTGATAAAAGATATTTTCGGATCTGATGTAAAAGAAATTAAGGAGAGCAAGAGGAAAATAACTGTAGTTTTCTCATAATATAAAGCATAATAATAAAGTGATTTAAGCTGTGCCACACGGCCGGTTGTATAGCTTATATATAAATCATTAAGCCCGATTGATGATAATGGGATAAATGTATCCTGGTTGAAAAGAAAGATTCGTTATTAAATTTTAAAATAGACAGTAGTCTGTATTAATCACCCTTAATCAAGTACAAACTACCGTCTTCAATTACTAAAACTTAAATTGTATGAAAACAAATTTATTAAAATTTGTAATGGGAATCCTATTGCCTGTTACTTTAGTTATGACATCTTGTGAAGATGATGATCCTAAATCATCTCTGACTGGTTTAACTTCGTTTAGTTTTGTTGCCAGTGATGCTATCCCAGGTCTTGAAAATGTTGAGTTTAAAATTGATCAGACAGCATACACCATAAGCAATGAGGCAGAATTGCCATATATGTCAGATGTTTCAAAACTGGTAGCCGACTTTGAGGCAATTGAAAATACTACAGTAACCGTTGGTACTGCAGAGCAGATTAGTGGTTCAACTGAAAACGATTTCAGCTCGCCGCTAAATTACGTTGTAACAGCTGAAGATGGTGTAACTCAAATTACCTATCAGGTAACCGTTAATGTTTCACAGGTTAACCCTGAAGGTGTGAGCTGGGTAAAAGAGCAGGCGGCAGTAACAAGCGATCCGTATGAAACAGTTGCCAGCGTATACTTCAACGGAAAATACCGCACAGTTTATGGTTCAGTTGCCAACAATGTGGCTTCATCAAAATACATGACTTCAACTGATGGTGTTAGCTGGACTGAAGTGAGCGTTGATGCAGCAAGTTTCCCGGTTGGTAGTCGTCACGAGATGATTGTTTTCAACAACAAATTATACATCTGCGGATACCTTACTATTACTGATCCATGGGGCATTGGTTATTTCATACCAGGTAACTTAAAAGAAATATGGGAAAGTGAAGATGGTGAAACTTTTACTAAACTTTCAAGTACCTATACTTTTGACGGTGATAAAGTAGGATCAGCGCTATATGCTTTAGACAACAAGTTATGGGTTGTTGGTGGTAATACTTTAGGTTTTGGTAATCCTGATGGTGCCAAACCGGCTGATGCAGAATTTGCTCCTCCTTCTGGTTTATCAAACAGAATCCACAATACTGCAGACATGGCTACCTGGGACGAAGCAGAAACTGATGTGTTACAGGAAGAAGCTCTTCGTCGTTATGCGGCTACTACAGTGCACAATAATAAAATGTACATGATCGGTGGACAGTTGAAAGATGCGACTTTATCAAGTGATGTATGGAGCAGTGCCGATGGTAAAACATGGACGCTTGTTGGAACAGGTGGTTTTACTGCACGCATGAAAGCAGCTGTTGTTTCATACGATAGCAAACTATGGTTAATCGGTGGACAAACAGGGTTAGGCGTGTGTACAGCTGAAATGTTAGTGTCTGAAGATGATGGAGCTACCTGGACAGCACCTGAAGAGGATGCTCTTTTACCAGAAGAATTTACAGCTCGTGCAGGTCACTCAGCTTATTTGGATGAGAACAATAAGTTATGGATAGTTGGAGGATATTCTGCTCAAACAAAAGTTGTTACAGATCCTGATACTGGGGAAGATGAAACAGTCGAGGAAACAACTCCTTTAAATGATGTTTGGAGTGGTAAGCTGAATAAATTGTAATAGTCAGCCAGGATAGAATTTAAATTGTATATAAAATCATTGAGCGAAGACTGTTATTGTACCAGAAAAGCTTTCTTCAGTCTTCGCTCAGTGAATATTCATCCTGGAGCTTCTCTTATACCTTTACTTTATGATATTTTTTTCATAAATCAATCAAAATAATCATCTACCTATCAGTATTCTGCCAGGTAAAAAAATCTACCGCCATGCACAAAGCAATATACTTCATTGGCTTATGGCTTTTAACTACAATCAATCTCCTAGCTCAGGATGTCGTAAAGGCAACTGAATTGCAACCGGCAACGGTAAAAGGCCACGTGATTGACTCTAAAACAGGAGAGCCAATCCCCGGTGCCAATATATACATTAAGGAAACCATGCGAGGCAGCGTTTCAGATATGGAAGGTGAATTTCAGATTCTTGAAGTTCGTGAAGGGCAAACCATCGTTATTTCATGTATTGGCTGCAAAGATCAGTACATAGTTTTTAAAGGACAGGAATATATAAAGGCCGAACTCATAGAGGATGTTGTTGCCCTGGGCGAAGTCGTTACCGTTGGCTATGGTGTTCAGGAACGCCGTGATCTGACAGGTTCGGTTTCAAAAATATCATCCGACGAAATTGCAGGCCTGGCACCCAGTTTTGACAATGCTCTTGTGGGCAAGGTGGCCGGTGTAAATGTGAATTTAAGTAGTGGTGCTCCGGGAAGTGCCACCTCAATCACCATTCGTGGTTTATCATCACTTAATGCAGATAGCAATCCCCTGATCGTTATTGATGGTGTTCCTGTGTATGGAACCGGTAAAACCGTTAATAATGTCGACTTTGGTAATGGTACTTCAGCTGGAGCCTCTATTGGAGGTAATTCTGTTAGTAATGGCTACTCTCAACAGCCTGAATTTGAGCGCAACCCTTTAGCTGCTCTGAACCCCGATGATATTGAGTCTATTGAAATATTAAAAGATGCCTATTCAACAGCTATCTATGGCTCACGTGGTGCTGCCGGTGTTATTCTGGTAACCACAAAAAAAGGAAAGAAAGGAAAACCACAAATTAATATTGGCCATTCAGTTGAGATGAGCCAACCCATTGGAACTCCTGATCTGCTAAATGCAGATGAGTTCAGTTCTATCTACACGAAATTTAACGAGGCTATAGGTTCTGGTGCTACTTTTCCAACAACCTATAACAGTGACTGGTTAGATGAGGTACTGCGCACTGGTCTGACACAGGAAACCCGGGCATCAGTATCGGGCGGAACAGATAATACTTCTTATTATATCAGTTTTAACCGCTTTGACCAGGAAGGATATATTATCAACCAGGACTTTAAACGCAATAGCGTTAGAACCAACTTTGATATCAGTCCTGCCGAATGGATCAATTTCGGAACGAACTCAACCTATTCATTAATTGAAAATTCGGCCCTGAACAGTCAATCGGTATACAGAGATGCGGTAATGATGTCACCAAATATTCCTGTTTATCATCCCGATGGCTCGTATTTCTACCATACGCCTTTATTGAACTTTGACGATAATATTAATAATATCTCCGGACACTTAGGTAACCCGGTGGCTAAAGCTCACGAAGATAATACCGTGAAAGATACCCGTGTTATCTCAAATTTCTATGCCGAACTAAAACCGGTGTCATGGCTACGTTTTAAATCAGAATTTGGAATAGACCTGTACAGTACCAAATCATACAACCGTAACCTGGCAACTCCTCAAAACCCTGATGGGACAGGTACTGAAGCATCCAATCAGAACTTAAAATATGTTGTCAACAATGTATTGACCTTACGCAAGATCACCAATAATCATATGCTGAATGCGATAATTGGTCAGAGCTTCGAAACATCGGAAGAAAGTCGCATGCGTGTAACCGGAACCGGTTTCTTTGATGACAGCGAAAAAAGTATACAATCGGCAACAGATAAACGTGTATTGGAGGCCATCACCCAGGAGTGGGCTGTGGTATCGTATTTTACACGTTTGAATTACCGCTATAAAGATCGCTACCTGGCTGGTTTCACCTATCGTATTGATGGTTCATCGCGATTTAGTAAAAACGAAAGATACCGGGGTTTTCCATCTGTATCGGCCGGATGGATACTGTCAGAGGAAGACTTCATGGATAATTCCCAAAACTGGTTGAGTGAATTGAAACTGCGTGCCAGTTACGGTCTGACGGGTCTGGACGGTTCCTTTGGTGGTTACTACGGCAACCAGGGGCAATGGACAAGGGATAACAGAACAGTGAATGGCGGCACTTTGCAATACAATGGCGTACCGCTTCTTTTTAACTCACAGTCGGTTAATCCAAACCTGGAGTGGGAAACCACAACCTCTCTTGACCTGGGTATTGATGCTTCATTATTCCGTGGAAAGCTGGATATCACATTGGATTATTTCTATAAGAGAACCAATAACCTGCTGGCAAGTGACCTTGTACCACTGTACATGGGGTGGAGTTCGCAGCAGCAAAATGTTGGAGACATGAAAAATGAGGGTGTTGAACTGCTTGTTAACGGTACAATATTCCAGAATCAGGACTGGATGTGGACCGGCTCATTCAATATCTCCCATATTAAAGATAAGCTACTCAGCCTGAATGAAGCAGGTTATCAGATGGCACAAAACCAGGGACTGGAACGAAAAGTGTTCGTAGTGGGAGAAAGCCTCAATCAGTTTTATATGTACGACTGGGTGGGTGTTGATCCAATGACTGGTAATCCGCTTTGGCGTTATGATAACGGAACCATTAGCGAAACTCCTCCTCAGGCTGTTTATGACTCTGATGATCCACTGGCCAACCGTTATTCATCGGGTAGCAGTATGCCTAATTTCTATGGTGGTTTCAGTAATAATATACGCTACAAGAACTGGGAACTGAATTTTGCTTTCTCATTCTCAGTTGGTCAGAAATTGTATAACGGTACTCAGGCCACCTTAATGACATATACCTTACCGGAATCCAATAACCTGTCGACTGATATTCTCGACTACTGGAAAATACCGGGACACCAGACAGATGTTCCCAAACTGGACAATGCCACAACCGTTTATGTCGACCCTCGATGGGCATCACAGGGCTTAAGTGGTTACGATGTGAGCCGTTTAAATGATCGTTTCCTTGAAGATGCATCTTACCTGCGACTCAGGAACATTACGTTTGGATACACCTTTAATAACGACTGGGTGAAAAAACTCTATATGGAGCGGATCAGGCTATATGTGCAGGGTACTAACCTGCTGACTGTAACAGGTTATAGTGGTATCGATCCGGAAGTGAATGCTTATGGATCAAGTGCTGTGCTTGGCGGTTATGATGAGATAACCATGCCTCAGGCAAAGTCAATAAAGTTTGGAGTTGATATTAGCTTTTAAGAAACCGATAAGATGAATAGTATGAAGACAAAATATATTTTACTGGGCCTTGCAAGCATCTGTATGTTTTTATCAGCTTGTGATAGTCAGCTCGATCTGGCTCCTGAAGATACCATCATCGAAGATAAGGTGTTTGAGAAGTTTTCAACAGCCGAATCAGCCGTTGCCGGAACATACCACCTGCTGTTTAGCGCGGCTACCAATGATTATATAATGGCAGAAGCAACTTCACCAACCTGTGATTATAGTGCCGCTGTCGGCCGTACTTATGACGAGATCAATAATGGCGCCATTTTACCTGAAGATGCCAACCTGCAGAAGATTTATGAATCGTATTACGCAGCTTTGGTACAGGCCAACTTGCTGTTATTCAAGATACCTGAACTGGGACAATATGCTGAAGAACAACGCCTGCAACACATGGCTGAAGCGAAGTTTATCAGGGCCTATGCCTATTTGCGCCTGTTGGGATGGTATGGAGACGGTGCTCTTATGAATCAACTGCAAAAAGACGGTGTAGTGTTGTACCTGGAGCATTACGATGGTTTTGATCGTGATAAAGATCTTCGCCCGCGTAATACTAATGAGGAGGTTTTTGCTCGGATTGTACTGGATCTCGAAGAGGCCATTGCAGATCTGCCAGCACCAGAAGAGCAAACGGATACCGAAACCAGGGTAAGTCGTGCCAATAAAGCTACATGTGAAGCCCTGTTAGTAAGGACCTATATGTTCAAACGCGATTATGCCAATGCTGTGGCGCATGCGAATCAATTTATGAGCTACAGTCAATATGACCTTGAAGATGATTTGTTAAAGGTATTCCCACCGAATCCAAATGATGCAGTGATACCATTTTCAACGGAGCATATCTTCGGGTTTCCCGTAAGTTCCAATGGAGGTAACTGGCAATTCGGAGGCAATGGAATCTACTACATATACAATAACTTTTGGTATAGTGAGGCATTAATCAGCGCATTCGCCGATACCGATTTGCGCAAATCACTGCTGATGAATGAACACATTTACCAGGGGAATTCAGTTTTCGTGACCGCTAAATACCCCAATGACAGTGGTCGTGATAATATGACCATGATAAGATTACCCGAGCTTATCCTGTCGCTGGCAGAGGCCATGGCACGAGAAGCAAGTGCTGTTAACCAGGATATGGTGGATCTGTTAAATGATATTCATTTAAGAGCCAATCCTGAAGAAAGCGGATATGTGGTAAGTGATTTTGCCTCTGTGGATGAGTTTATCGACCGGGTGTTGCTGGAGCGTAGTAAAGAGCTGGCTTTTGAAGGTTTCACACGCTTTGATCAGCTGCGAACCGACAGACCATTGTATAATGAAGAACTGCCTGATAACAAAAAAGTATTCCCTATTCCATTGCGTGAAGTTGAGATAAGCAATGGTTTGATCAAACAAAACGAAGGCTATAATTAAGAAAAAACCTTAACACAGATAATATGATACAAGTAGTCAGAAAACACCTGATGGTGATGCTTATTGCCCTAATTTTTGCGCCTGTTGCCATGGCACAAATGCAACCGGCAAAGCGCATCGCCCCAAAGGTTATAAAAGGGGTTTCACTAAACGCTTCCGTTGATGAGGTATGGAGCTTTGTTTCCCGGCCAAAAAGCTTTTTTGAAGCTATTAAAGAAGTTGAGAATCTGAAGTGTCCTGCCATTAGCGAGGGAGCTAAAATGAGTTTTACACTGCCTAATGATTCGAAACGTCAGCAGGAAGTGAGTGCGGTTAATAAGCAGGAGCAGGTTATTGCCTATTACATAACACAGTCGGATTATTATCACCAGAATTTTGTGTACCGCCTGCTGGTCGGTGCAGATGGCAATAAAGCATTTGTTCAGTTCGAAGGCATTTTTTCGACGGATAGTAAAGACGAGGATAAGAAGCTGAAAGCACTTGTTGAAGGTGAATGGATGTGGATGAAAAAAGCGCTTGAGGAGAAATTCAATTAGAACCTAAAAAAACAAAAATAGATGAAGATTAGATTAACATGGCTGTCATTGGTTATCGTATTGATGAGTGCCTGCACAACAAAACAAACGGATAGCATTACCATATCGGGTAAGGTGAAATTTCCGGATAACCGCTTTAAAATGTATATAACCCAGTATCGCGATGGCGAGAAAGTGGTTACCGATTCATTTAAACTGGCCGAAGATGGCTCTTATTCATACCAGATGAATACAAGTATGCCTGGTGAATACACACTTGATTGTCAGAAGTGGCAGAGAGTGAGTTTCTGGGCTGAAGATGAGAATCTAAGTATTGATTTCCGCGGACAGGATACAGCGAAGATCAAAATCAAGAATCCACCTTATGTATACATTAATGGAGGGCCCAAGAATGAGGTGATGAATCATCTGAACTTTAATAGTTACCGTTCATACCAGGTAATGATTGGTCTTTCTCAGGGTGTGTATAAAGCCACTAAGGATGTGCCTGAAAAATATGGTGAAATCGCCGGTAAGCTTTATGGTGTTACCGGAGACGATGACAGGGCGCGTACAAGATTTCTGGCTAAGGAATACGCCGACCGCAACAGTGTATTGGCTGTTGTGAAACGCCTGCGAGATAAAACAGACAAAGAACTGATAGATAAGACACTTGCGACCCTTAAGGAGAAGAACCCGACTTACCCGCCACTGTTAAAGTACATTAAAGACAAGGAAGAGGCGCGTGCGGCTGCCGAACGCGTAAAGTTAGGTAAGGTAGCTCCTCACTTTTCATATCCAACTCCCGAAGGTGCTATGGTATCTCCTGAAGATTATAAAGGAAAAATTGTGGTGATCGATTTCTGGGCGTCATGGTGCGGACCATGTCGTAATGAGATCCCTCATTTAAAAGAGGTATATGAAAAATACCATCCCAAGGGCGTGGAGATCCTAAGCGTATCCATCGACAAAAAGGAGAAGGCCTGGCTAAAGGCACTTGGCGAAGAAAACATGGCCTGGACTCAGGTGTTGGCACCAAAGGCCGGCAAGCAAACCATGAAAGATTATCAGTTTAGCGGTATACCATTTATCATTATTCTTGATAAAGATGGTAAGATTATTGCCAAGCAGTTGAGAGGGAAGAAAATAGATGAGAAACTGGATGAACTTCTAACAAAATAAAGAAAGCTAAATAATGAAAAATTTGTATTCTTATTTAATGGCATTGGTTATCATGATGGCCGTAATGCCTGAGATAAAAGCAGAGAATGAAGGTGAAGGTATAGTATTTGACCACGGTTCGTGGGCTGAAGTGATTGCCAAAGCCAAAAGTGAAAACAAATTAATATTCGCGGATTGTTATACGACCTGGTGCGGACCTTGTAAGATGTTGTCGAAGCAGGTTTTCCCGCAGAAAGAGGTAGGCGAGTATTTCAATGCCAACTTCATTAATGTGAAAATCGATTGCGAAAAAGGTGAAGGCATTGAGCTAAAGGATAAATTTGGAGTGTCGGCCTTTCCAACCATGTTGTTTATCGATCCGGCCAATGAAAAGGTATTACACCGTGTGGTAGGTTTTCGTCCAGCTGAAGAGTTGATAAAAGAAGCCAAAGGAGCTCCGGCAGAAGCCAAACGTGCAGAGGCCCTTGCAGCTGCCTATAAAAAGAACAAAAAAGACGTAAAAGTTGTAGAAGATTATTTGAGCTACCTGGTTAAAGTAAGTGACCCTAAAGCTGAGGAAGTGACTTTGCATTACCTTAAACTGATCCCTAAAACCGACTGGCACAAGAAAGAATACTTTTGGCTGATGGCTCGCTATGTAAAGGATCCTTTTAGTAAAGAAGCTGCTTATTTTTATAAGAACAAAGAGACGTTTGTTGAAGCCAACGGATTCCAGGGTGAGTACTTTGAGTCGGGTATGTATTATAGCTATGCAGGCGATTTAGCACGCGTTGAAAGCAAAGAAGCATTTGACCAGAAGAAATTCGACAAGCTTGTTAAACTGATGGAAACAAATGGTTTTGATCGTATTGAGGCAGTGAAGGATTACACTAACAGAGCGTTATTGGTTAGTGTGGGTGACTACGAGGGGTATATGGATGTTGTTGAAAAGAAGTTTGAAGAAGGATTTGCCAAAAACTCAAAGTATTACGCTGAGGCTGGTTTTAACTTGTTAAATCGTTTGCAGGATTGTACTGATAAAGCTGTTTTTGTTCGCGCTGCCAAGTTGATGGATGATGCCATTGCCGTGCAGATGGAAACTGAAGAGCTGGATATGTTTAGCTTATCAATTGCTTACCGCGATAGCTACGAATACATTCAAAAAGCTGGTATATCAGGTGAGCGACTTGCTGTTGCAAAGGCGATGAATGAACTGTTTAAAAACCTTGAGCCTAAGCACCGCAAAGCCCTTGATAAGACATACAAAGAAGCGTTAAAGGCAAAAGAAGAAGGCAATACAGGCGGACGTGCCATTCCTGCAATGAAAATGGGTGGTTACTAAGATTGGTATTAATATTTGGTTTTATTGACGAGCGCTTTGAATACCCATTCAAGGCGCTTGTTGTAAAAAGTTATAAGATGAAGATTTTTTTAAGCATATTATTTAGCATTATTGTCACTGGTAGCTATGCTCAGACAGGAGATGGTATAAGTTTTACCCATGGTAGCTGGAGTGAAATTAAACAGCTGGCTAAAGATCAAAACAAAGCCATATTTATCGATTGTTACTTAGAGTGGTGCGGACCTTGTAAAATGTTATCCAAAGATGTATTCCCGCAAAAGGAAGTGGGAGAGCTGTTTAATACCAACTTTATCAATTACAAGGTGGATATGGAAAAAGGAGAAGGTCCAATGCTGAAGAAGCAGTTTAATGTGGCGGCTTTTCCTACTCTTGTATGGGTTGATGCAGAAGGCAACGAGTTACACAAATCGGTTGGGGCACCCAAAGCCGAAGACCTGATCAAAACGGCACAGTTGGTGATTGACGGAAAAGGACTGGCAGCGTTGCAGCGTCAATACGAGTCGAAGCCGGGCGATTATAGCACCATGCTCCAATATATTGAGGCTTTGGCTAATGCCTATGAAAAACAAAAGATACAAGAGGTCTTGTCCCTTTATTTTGAATCCGTAAAAGAAACAGATTTACTGGCTGAGAAAAATTATATGCTGATTAAAAACTATCTCAGTGATATATATTCACCGGCATTTATCTGGTTCCATAAGCATGCCGACGAGTTTCAAAAGCAATACCCAGACGATGATATTGAGCAAAAAATCTATCGTACTTACCTTAGCTACGGTCACTCATTGGTTAAGAAGAATGAGGTCAATTACTCAGGCTATAAAGCATATTGCAAAACCCTAAAAAAGCGAAAAGTCGTTGACCGTAAGAAAATACAGGCTTACATAGATGAAAGTATTTGCCGTGCTGAACAAAACTGGGATGCCTATATCGAAAAAGTAAAGGATAACATGCAACAGGGCTACCATGATCTGAATAATTCATTTCTGTATTATAACTGGGCGAAGGCTATTGACAATAGTACCAATGCTGAGAAAGAGCATTATGAGCAGGCTGCACAATGGATGGAGAAGGCTTTTGAAGTGAGTATATGGCCTTTGGTCAACAATATTGTATACCTCGATGAGAAGCTTAAAATATTAGAGAAAGCCCATGTGGACAATCAGGAAATAATAGCGCTGAAAAAGCGAATTGGGGGATTGAGAGAAGAGGTGAGTAAAGAGAAGTAAGAGATGAGTAGTGAGAGATGAGAAGATTTACAATATGTCAAAACATCGGATGAAGCATTAAGCAAATTAACTCTTATCTTCCTCCCGAATTAAAACGATGATCATGCGTTTTATAATCAGTGTTTAGACAATAATAATCGAATAAACATTGAACGAACATTGAACGAACATTGAACGAACATCGAACGAACCTAAAAGAAAAACCATGTATTTTTCGCATTGATGTGATAAATACGTGGTTTTGTTGATTTCAGGATACCATGTCGGAATTTTCAATTCATATACCATTCTTTAGCAATCCATAATCCCGCATTTTGCCGGTTAATCAACAAGCTTAATTGGAACTTACAGAAGTCTTAGTTATTTTGACATGGATTTTTAATCATAGACCGGGTATGGCAGATTTATTTAAAAACCTTTATTCAAAGCAATTCTTCGAAGTGTTTACAGAGGCTCTGGGTATGGTATTGAAGGATTTTAATTCAGCACAATTTCTGAAAAGGGTTTACACTGATGAATGGGAAGAATTAGAGCTCAAACAAAGGATGTATCATATATCGGGAATAATGGAAGGGTATTTGTCACCCGACTATCCCGAAAGTATCAGGCAAATATACGAGATTATAGATGCCTTAAAGGCCATTAATGTTGATGAACGGGTTAAATACCCCGACCTGGTTTTTATGCTTATTCCGCATTACATAGAAAGCAATGGCCTGGATGATTTTGAAACCTCCGTTGCTGCCATGGAACAAATAACATCCTTTACCACTTGTGAGTTTGCTGTACGACCGTTTATCATTAAATATGAAGACAAAATGATGTCTGTGATGTTACAATGGGCAGGAAGTACTGACCATCATGTGCGTCGTCTGGCATCAGAAGGGTGCCGCTCACGTTTACCCTGGGGCATAGCAATACGTGATTTTAAATTCGACCCCAGTCCTGTTTTACCTGTACTAGACAGATTAAGGAACGACCCCTCTGAGTATGTTCGAAAAAGCGTTGCCAATAACCTGAATGATATATCTAAGGATAATCCACAAGTAACTATTGATATAGCAAAAAAGTGGAAAGGGCAATCGAAAGAAACCGACTGGATTGTAAAACATGCCTGCCGCACCTTGCTAAAAGCCGGTAACCAGGAACTAATGCAGCTGTTTGGCTTTGGTTCCATTGATGACATTGAGATTATTAACTTTAATACCAGTAAAAGTATCATTCGTGTTGGTGAATACCTGGAATTTAATTTTGAATTACATAACCGCTCTGATAAAAATGAGCTGATACGACTTGAATATGGCATCTATTTCTTAAAGCAGAATGGCACCCACACCAAAAAAGTCTTTAAAATAAGTGAGAAGGATTATCCCGCTAAATCGTCGACCAATATCACACGCCGACAGTCCTTTAAAGTCGTTTCTACCCGTAAGTTTCATATGGGGGAACACCTGGTCAGCCTCATAATTAATGGAGTAGAGGTAGAAGAAAGCGCTTTTGAATTGAGGCCTTAAAAAGATGAATAACTATTATCAGATACTGGATGTGCCAGCCGGTGCCAGCCTCGAACGGATAAAGAAAGCCTATCGTGAAAAGGCCAAGCTCTACCATCCCGATATTAATAAGGCCGAAGATGCTCATGAGAAGTTTATATTGATCAATGAAGCCTATGAGTATTTACTGCGTTTTAAAGACCTTAAGCATGGTCAGGGTTCTTCAGCTTCGGCCAAGGTCGATCTGGAAACTTTCTGGAGAAAATGGAAGGAGGAAGAACAACGAAAAGCAAGGGAGAGAGCCAGGGCGCATGCGCAAATGAAATACGAAGCCTATATTCAGTCTGATATCTACAAAACATCAGAAGTTGTTAGTGTTATTTTAGATGCCTTAACGACAGGAGTTATTTGTTTATTAGTTGTTGTGATGCCATGGTTACTCTACAAACAGTATGGCATTATTGCTCTTTTTATCGGGGGAGCCGCATTGCTTCCAACAGCGCCGTTATGGTTCCGTTTTCTGGTCAGACTGGCTAATAAAGATTCCATAATGCCACTTCTCCGGTATAAAAATGTCCCCTTGAAAATAAAGGTGATCCATTTTATTATTCTCACGGGCATAAATGTTTTTATTTACCTTGAAGTCGTGCTAAATACCTTAGTCAGCCTTCGACTGGTCCATATGACTTATGCCATTGCTGTTATTGGTGGTGTGATCATTAGTCTTCTGATAAAATCACGCTTTAGAAAATTTATGGTCAGGTTTGCCTATGCCCCTGCACTGGTCAGTTTTATCTTCCTGTTTAATTACTTATTCACCAGCTCTTCTGTGACCGAATCATACTGGTATGAAAGTAATGCACATGGGCATGAAATGTATGTTGTAATTGATTTAGAGGGTGGCGCATATGATGCCTATAAGGGATTGCGTCTTAACCTGAACTATAATGTTGTACAGGAAAACAGCAAAGTGACATATACTTTTGGGGAAGGTTTATTGGGAATGCGGGTTGCCAAGGATATCCGATTTAGTGTTCATTAGATAGTAGATGAATTGTTTTTTCAAGCTGTAAATAGCAGACCTAATGCCTGCTATTTGCAGCTTGGTAATATGCTCCGCAGGAATATATTCACCTTACGCCTCTGCTGTTAATTATATGATTTGAAGCCCACTGCGCTTTTTACCCCTTCACCACAGCCAGGGGTTCAAGCTCAACTTTAACGTTGACGAGGTCAGCCTGGTTAGCCATGACCACATCAATATCCTTGTAGGCACCGGCAGCTTCATCCAGGTCTTTCTGATGCCGTATACCATGAATAATACCTTTGTCATTCAGCTTTTTAATTTCAGACTGAAGGTCAAGCTCCCGTTGTGCCTGCTTACGTCCCATCAAACGACCCGCGCCATGAGAGCAGGATTCAAAGCTTTCGGCATTACCAAGGCCTTCAACAATGTATGATCGTGTTCCCTGTGATCCGGGTATAATACCTGTTTCACCCAGGCGAGCACGCGTAGCCCCTTTTCGGTGTACCAGCACATTTTCCTTAAAATGGTTCTCCCAGGCGGCATAGTTGTGTGCAATGTTGATCAGCTCATCAAAGACCACATCACCTTTAAACACCTCCAGGAAGGCATGCTGCACCCGTTCCATCATTAATCGCCTGTTGGCAAAGGCGAATTCAACACAGTAGTTCATCTCATTCATGTAGGCATGCGCCTCGTCCGTTTCAATGGGTAAAAAAGCTAAATCGTATGAGGCAGGGACTGACGTATGCCAGCGCTCATTCAGCTGTTTAGCCTTTTTGTTATAATAATTGGCCACCTGATTACCAAGGTTTCGGCTACCCGAGTGAATCATCACCCACACCTTACCATCTGATCCATGCTGGATTTCAATAAAATGGTTTCCACCACCCAGCGAGCCAATCTGCTTGCTTGCTTTTTCATAATGTCGTTCCACAACAGGAGGCAGCTCTCCGGTCTGCGGCATATGCTTTATATCCTGCGCCTCTTTATGCCAGTTGAAACCAACGGGAATGGTTTTTCTGATACGTGACATGATCTGCTTTAGGTTCTCAGTATCTGTATCGTCGAGACTGGTTCGCATGGCGCACATACCACAACCAATATCCACACCTACCGCATTGGGTATAATCACGCCTTTGGTGGCCAGAACACCGCCAATGGGCATCCCATAGCCCGAGTGAGCATCGGGCATTAGTGCCACATGCCGGTGCACAAAAGGCAGGTTGGCCATATTCTTAGCCTGTGCCAGTGCATTTCCTTCAATGTCATCCAACCACATTTTAATGGGGCGGTTTTCTGATGATATAACTTGTTTCATTTTTTCGCTTTTAAAAGCAGGATGCCTTTACACGGGCATCCTGAATTGATTAATTATTGCCTGGCTGGAGAAAAGATATCTTTTAACTGGTCAATAACCTGACCGCCACCCGATAATGATATGTTGTTTATCTTATCGGCAATCTTCTCAACATACTCCATTTCTTTTAATTTAAACAACATTTTGTTGTCTTCCATCAATTTGGCGGTATTTAACAAGCTTCGTGTCGAAGCGGTTTCCTCGCGCCTGGTGATGATATTGGCCTGTGCCTTCTTTTGAGCTATCAATACCTGGTTCATAATGTCGCGTACATCACCTGGTAATATGATGTCTCGTACACCTCCATCTGTCATTTCTACGCCAAAGCCGGCGGCTTTATCCTTTACCGATGCGGTTACATAGGCTGACACATCTTCTTTTCGTTCAAGAATTTCATCCAAAGATAAAGTACCGACATATTCACGCAAAGCCAACTGAACAGCGACATACAACTGTTTGATATAATCCTGGTTGTCAGTTAAGGCCTTAATGGCATCCACCACCTTATAAGCTGCAAAGAAGCTGATGCGTAAGGCGGCTTTATCCCTTGTCAGTAATTCCTGACCTGATACTTCCATTTGCGACTGGCGCATATCGGCTTTTTTAACAGCAACAGGCGTTTCGTTTTTCCAGAAGTAATACATACCAGGACTTAAGGCTTTCTCAAACTGATCATTGACAAATAATAACCCTTTTTCATACGACTCAACCCGGTAAACCCTTGTATACTGACTCATTTCAGGACGTGATAACAGTGCCCTGTCAACCGTGTCAATCGCCTGTGTATTTGAAATGTCAATCCTTTTAAAGGTATAGTTGGTGGGGCCTTTCCAGTAGGCATGCCTTCCTTCCTGTGCTTAAAACACCGGTAAATACACCGTTTTCGAAGCGTAACACCAGATCTTTATCGGATACCTCTACAATAGTAAGCATCTTTGCCAGTTCTTCATCCTGTAACAAGATGTTCAATTCCATGCTTAACGACAGTGGCTGCGACATATTGCAAATGCCTACTTTATCGGTATAACGCACCCAGTGTTTACCGGCGCTTAATACTTTTACATAGTCGCCATTTCTGAACACTAAACCTGTTTTGCCTTTGTTTATTCGTACTCGTTTCATCTGTTCTTGTTTTACACTTATTTACCAGATGGAAGTCCCGATGAATTTTAATTGTGCTGTTTCAAAAGTCAGCACCTTAAAACTCATGTTCGTTTCATTTTAAGGTATATATAGTTTGTTATCATTCGTTTTTAAATGAAAGCAGACTGACAGAGCCATCTATGGCAACGGGAAGAAGGGATGAGTGACGTTTGCCTGATCAGTTTGTCTGTTGACTGTATTGTCCCGTAGGCCATACTCATCAGCAGAGAAAGTAATCAGCATCGGTCATTCTGTTCCCTGATTCACTGGATGGGCAGAGATTGTCGAACTCCTGAGAGTTTAACCGGCTCATTTGTCATTCTACTTTCATGTGAGCATTTAAAATGGTGAGGATGCCTCCTCAGGCAGGATTCGAACCTGTAGTCGTGGGACTAAACCATGATTGATGTTGCTATACCAATTTTAGCTATTCTGATTAAAAGTCAGAAGGAGGACTCGAACCTCCAAAACACATCCCGAAATGAATCCGGTCGAAAGGCAAGCAGGACATTGAACTTTACCAAGTCAATACTATGAAGCTGTACAGAAACTTACATCTCGTCTTGCAAGACGCCTTCATCATTGTCTTTATCTCCATACCCGGAGAAATATTTTATAATAATCACTGAAAGTGAAGTATCTTCAAAGAACGTTTTTGTCACATTGACCATACAAAGGTTCACTACTACTGCGCAGTCTTTTTGCGCAGTTAATTATTTTTTCTATTTTTCTTCAAAAAAGTGACATATGCCTGCCAACAGAAATGCCCTTATCCGCTATACCACTATTGATAAATGCCTGCGTAACCGCTACCGGCAGTGGACCCTGGAGGATTTGATCGATGCCTGTTCAGATGCTCTTTATGAGTACGAAGGCATTGATAAAGGCGTCAGCAGACGTACCGTTCAGATGGATATTCAGATGATGCGCAGTGAAAAGTTAGGATATAATGCCCCTATCATTGTCAGGGATAAGAAATATTATACCTATGAAGATCCTGACTATTCCATCACGCAATTGCCATTGTCGGAGCAGGACCTGAATAAGTTGGGTGATGCAGTAGAAATACTAAAACAGTTTCAGGGCTTCAGCCATTTTAAGGAGATGACCGGTTTGATTCAGAAGCTGGAGAATAAAATATATACGGAAAACACGCAATCGCGCCCCATTATCCATATTGAGCGCAATGAAAACCTCAAAGGCCTTGAGCACCTCAATGGCTTGTACCAGGTGATTCTTAAAAGGCAGGTGATCAAGGTTGAATACCAGTCTTTCAAGGCTAAGCGATCCAACAGGATATACTTTAACCCCTACTTGCTTAAAGAGTTCAATAATAGATGGTTCCTGATCGGTAAGCAGAAAAAAGGAGATATGATTATGAACCTGGCGCTTGACAGAATACATGCTTTTGAAGTCATGGAGCAAATGTCCTTTAAAGATGATCCGTCCTTTGAACCGCATTCGTACTATGAAGATGTAATTGGTGTCACCATTAATTCGGGCCTGCTGCCACGTACCGTTAAGCTATTTATCAACAATGATAATAAGCCTTATGTGCTGACAAAACCTCTGCACTGGTCGCAGAAACTCATTGAAGAGCAGGATGATGGCATTATCATCTCCATTAAGGTGGTTCCTAATTATGAACTGGAGCGCGTCATACTTGGATTTGGTCCGTCTGTTGATGTCCTATCACCACCTTCTTTAAGAAAGAAGATCGGACGACTAATGAACAGAGCCTCAGAGTTATATGAGGGCGAAATTGAGTAGGGAATAAACCAGGCCAAATTGTTGGGAATTTAATTATTTGTCATCATAATTTGGAATATTAAACAATTCTATTTTATATTTGCGACGCATTTCACCCCATGTAGAACTTTAAATGAAGGGGAATTTGTTATGTTGGAACTTAGATCACATATCCGCAAATAGATCAGAATGGTTAGTTTAGAACTAATCACACTTCTTATTTTCTGATCGCCGAATAAGGCATTGGCCCTATTCACAAATCACATTTTTATTATACCATCTGGCTGTTGAAATGACATCAGATCGTCATGCCTTGTTGCACTGTTCTTTCAGCAGATATAACAGGCTGGGAATATTATGACTATCTCTGTATCAATTCAGTCAGGTAATTATTTTGACGGATGAGCAAGTCTAAGATAAAGGGTAAAGACCTTAAAAAGATAAACTATAAATCAGACAGGGCTAAAAGTTTGGCAATAAACATTATTAACAGCGACTTTAAGCACCTGTCAAAACAAAATAAGCTTGAAATACTGGAAGATGTTCTTTTAAATCCCAAGGATTACCTGGAACATACTTCGCTTTCAAAAATTGCTGAAGAGCTAATTGGCAGGATCAAAACAGATAAAGGAATTATTTATCATTTAGATTCTTTAGATAAACCGTTTGCTGTCTATGGTAAAAAGCATATAACAATGGATACCATCAGACAAATGGGGGTGGCCATGCAATTGCCGGTTTCAGTTTCGGGGGCCTTAATGCCCGATGCGCATGTTGGGTACGGACTGCCCATCGGTGGTGTGTTAGCAACAGATAATGCAGTGCTGCCATACGGAGTAGGTTTGGATATCGCTTGCCGGATGTCCCTAAGTATTTATGATGTTCCACCCGGGTTTCTAAAGCGAAACAGCTACCAGATAAAAACGGCTTTGAAGGAGCATACGCACTTCGGCATTGGCAAGATTGAGAAGCACCATACAGATCATGAAGTGCTGGCCAGAAGTGAGTTCAATGACATAGAAATCCTTAAGCAACTGAAAGGCAAAGCTCAAAACCAGCTGGGTAGTTCCGGCTCAGGCAATCACTTTGTGGAGTTTGGTATTGTTGAACTGCCTGCCGGTAATACCTTTCAATTGAAAGAAGGCAGTTATGTTGGCATACTTGCGCATTCAGGTTCAAGAGGGCTTGGTTCAGCTATTGCCGCTCATTACACGAAGCTGGCAAAACAAAGGTGTATACTGCCGGCCGGCGCTAAGCATTTAGCCTGGCTTGATATGAATACCGAAGCCGGACAGGAGTATTGGATAGCCATGAACCTGGCAGGCGATTATGCCAAAGCTTGCCACGATATTATTCATTATCGCCTGGGCAAGGCGTTGAGTATTAAACCTGCGGCCCTGGTTGAGAACCATCATAATTTTGCCTGGAAAGAGGTGGTTGATGGTAAGGAGCTAATCGTGCACCGGAAAGGAGCAACCCCGGCAGCCCAGGGGCAAATGGGTATTATACCGGCCAATATGATGGAGCCCGGTTACATCGTATCCGGGGTAGGTAATGCCAGGGCGCTTGATTCTGCCTCTCATGGAGCAGGCAGACGGTTGAGCCGCAAAAGGGCTAAGGACAGCTATACCGGCAGTGAACTTAAAAAGCTCTTAAAGCAGCATAAGGTTACACTTATTGGTGGTGGTACAGAAGAGGCACCAATGGCTTATAAAAACCTGGATGAGGTGATGGCATCTCAACAGGAACTGATAACTGTTGAGGGTAAGTTTTATCCTCAGATTGTAAGAATGGATAAACAATAAAATTATGGACACGATCATATTACAAATAACATCAGGGCGTGGCCCGGCAGAATGTTGCTGGGTAGTAGCCCGTGTTCTGAAATACATGATTGAAGAAGCTAAAAAAGCAAGTATAAGCTATACCATCATGCACCGGGAGCAGGGACTTGAGAATGGAACGCTTTTTTCTGCCGGTGTGCAGTTGGAAGGTAAAGATGTAGCAAGCTTTGCCAGGCAATGGACAGGCACTGTGCAGTGGGTTGGACAAAGCCAGTTCAGAAAGCATCACAAACGTAAGAACTGGTTTGTGGCGGTTAATGCACTTAATCTCGCCCATGAAAGCACAGGTATCAATGACAAGGATATCAGCTACCAGGCAATACGCTCCGGTGGTCCTGGAGGTCAGCATGTCAATAAGGTCAGCACCGCCATCAGGGCAAAGCATCTTCCAAGCGGATTACAGGTGCTGGTGTCCGAAAGCCGCTCACAGCTTCAGAATAAAAAGCTGGCGAAGAGCAGGCTCGTTGAGCTGGTCAGACTGGAGCTGTTTAATCAGCAAAAGAAGGACATGCGAGCCGGGTGGAAAAATCACCTGGAAATACAAAGGGGTAAACCGATCAGAACCTTTTATGGCAGTGATTTCAAAGCCAGAAAGGATGAAACAAATTACAAACAAAAACGACGCTCCTTAAAGCATCATTTGAGAAAGGAGCTATTGGAATAAAACTAACAGCTATGAGTACACTAGCAGATCAATATTTTATTAAGGCTTTGGATCAATACCCGTATAGCCTTGAAGAAGCAATAGAAAACCTGGGCTACGCATTGAGCCAGAATGGTGAGCATTCGGGGGCCAATTACCTGATGGGTAAGTTACACCAGGAGCAAATGAATGACTTTTCTAAAGCGGAAACATATTACTTAAAAGCACTGGCCGGTAATCAGGATGACCTGAATGTTTGCATGGCCTATATTCACTTACTGATTGTCATTAAGGAATTCGATAAGGCGCAGAACCTGATTGCTTATGCCAACAAGATTAAAGGTGTTGACCTGTCGAAAACCTATAGTTTTCAGGCATTGATACATGAGTCTCAGCGTGATTATGAGCAGGCCCTTGTTTTATTTAAAAAGGCAAGGTTTGAAGCGTATAACGAAGAGTGCATGACTCACATCAATAATGAAATCAAGCGGGTGAAAATGAAAAGAAAGTACGTGGAGAAGGCAGATGACAAAAAGAGGGAATAGAGTATGTTTACCTGGTGAACTATGCTTGCAATTCAATACCTGTGTAATTAACATCCCCAGACCCGCATCACCGCTGCGGTACTTCCCCTTGCTCTCAGGAGCAAAGGGAAGACTGTTTCACATGACGCTTATATTGAAAGTCTTAATAAACGTTGATTTTATTTCCGGATATCTTCATTTTTTGCGGTAAAGCATTTTAATGCTCAAACCTAATGGTGTTGACCAGCCTTCTTTATCGGTCAGGTTAATCTGAAAATGGTAATCACCTTCATCAAATAAGCCTTCACCATTTTCCGAAGAGATCGTCATTGGCAGGTATACTTCGTATTCGTTTTGTCCTGCCGGAATTTCGTAATCTTCCAAAAATACAAAAGGATTAACCGGCTCTTTTTTCGGACCCAGTTCACACTCTTCAATATTAAAACCATGTGAATGGTGATCGAAGTTATTGTGTATATCAATGCTGTAAGCGCCAAGCTCTTCATTATCGCTGAATAATGCCCTTAAATTAAATGTTTCACCAAAATAAATGGTGTCACAATAAGAAGGGAAAGCGTTGATAAAGTCCGTATGAATAACCGGCTTCTCTTTGTCAATTTCTGTGTCGCTATCACATGAGAAGAGTACCATGATAGCAGCGAAAATGAATATGCTTTTAGTTTTCATCGGTTTAAAAATTTAAGTATCCGGCCAGTCGCGATCAGAATGGCCGGATAAAACTATTCGTTTAGTCTGTTAAAGTGGCATTACTAGTAATTCCAGCTCCGCTTCGTCACTGGCTGAGTTTCCTTCCATGTCTACAACTTTAACATCGAAATGATAGTGGCCCGCTTCTGCTTCTTCTGATATTTCAAGGTCTTTGTGGAAGTCAAGGTTCTTTAAACCTGTTATTCCATCACCTTTAAAAATGGTGTCCAATTCCCATTCTTCATGCTCAAAAAGTGATTTATGAAGATCTCCCTCCGGGTGAATGATTATCTGTACATAGTCAATTTTTCCTTCAGCCAGGATTTCAATGTCCATGTGAAGGCTTCCACCTACATAGGCTGTGTGATCATCACCGTGGTTATCACCATCTCCTAATTCATGAATGGTCACTTCTGGTTTGGCTGGTGCATCATCGTCATTGTCGCATGCCACGAACAGTAAACTGGCAGCTAGTAGTGTTGAAAATAAAAATCTTGTTTTCATTGTTTGATTTTTAAATAGTTATTTGTTTCTAATTTGATTTTAAATGTGTTGAAAAGGGAATGGATACGTTCAAAACAATATTACGTCCCTGTTCAGGTATGCTCATCAGTCTGTAATAACTGGTGTGGTTGAGATAGGCCTTGTTAAAAAGGTTTTGAACCTGCATACTCACCGAAAGCGTTTGATTCTTCAGCCTGATGTCTCCACCCAATCCTATGTTAACCAAAGTATAGCCTGGAGTTGGATCTTCGGGTGGTACAATGTCATTTTGAGCAGCTGTTAACCTGCAGTCAACCGAGAAATAGGCATTTTCGGCAAAACCTAATTTATCTTTCTGGTATTTTAAATTGATAATTGCCGATGCCGGTGGTGAGAATGGCAGTGTATACCCATCTTTTTCTCCTGATAATTGTAATGAATAAACATACTCGCCAATAACACCAAGTGTTAAGGAGTTAAACAACTGGTAATGGGCGTGTATCTCTCCACCGTATCTTAGAACACGGCTTTGCGTGTAATAAAAAACCTGGTAACCCTGGTTAAATTCGCTTGTTGGATTAAGGTAAATATAGTTGGAGAAATAATTTAAGAACGGGCTTGCTCCTATGGCAAAAAGCGGTTCAGCATATTCGACGCCTGCATCGAGTTGCCATGATACTTCAGGTGATAGATCAGCATCACCCACCTCATATCTGAAGTAGTGATAATTAATACCATTGGCAGCCAGCTCCTGCGCTGTGGGCATACGGAAGCTTTTTCCTGCATTGAATTTGAATATCCAGTTAGAGGGATTATAGTTATAGCCTACTGACCAGCTGAAGCTTGAGAAATTACGTTCTGTTTCACTGGCTCTTTCCAAATAGTGATAGGTAGTATCATTTCCTTCAACTACAGGGGATAAATACCAGTCATTGTACTGATCGATTGATATATTCCCATAATCGTAACGCACACCCGCCTGTAAAGCAGACTCCTCTGATAATGCGTATTTTAGCAAAAGAAAGCCACCAATTCCTGTACGGTTATACGCCGGAATGATAAATCCCCGGCCATCAATATCATTTTTGTGATAGTCGGTATTAAGACCTGTTGTTAACGATAACTGATCATTAAATGCATATTTAACATTCAGGTTGGCAGAGTAGTAGTCTTTTTTAAATTCGCGCTCCAACTCAGATGAGAATGGCAATGTATCCGGAAAAGTGGGAGGCATATAGCCATGACTGGTATATTGGCTCCATTCCTGCCTGAAATTACGTTGAAAACCTCCGTCAAACTGAATTTCTAATTGATCCTTTCGCCACTTGGTTTTATTGGCAATCTTAAAATGACTGACGTTATAGTAGGGTAGCAATATATCCCTTGATGATTGATCGTGCACCTCAGAATCGACATTGCGAGGCTCCAGTCCATGTGCATTGGCAAAGAAGCCTCCTTTACTATTGGTTTGGCTGGCAAGTATTCTGCTTTGGAAATTATCTTTTATGATGCCTATTGTACCATGGTAATTATGCTCATAGCCTGCCGTATTTCTCATACGTTTGTTATGCAGGTTAACCTTGTATGAATAGGAATCAGGGAAGATAACAACAGAATCGGCAGGAACACGGTAATCGCCATAACTTAATACAGTAGCCCGTACACCGGCATGCAACCAGTTTTTTCGTCCGCTTAAAGAAAGCGAGGAACCTATTAGGTCATTATTTGATTTGCCAATAAGGTCCACATTCCCCTGCAAGGTGTTTGGCGCAGGTATCTGATTGTGCTTAATATTAATAATACCACCAATGGCGTCGCTGCCATACTTCAATGATGCAGGTCCTTTTATTACCTCAATGTTTTCTGCCGCAAATTGGTCTATTTCCAGGCCATGATCGGCACCCCACTGCTGAGCCTCATGCTTGATATTGTTTTCAACAACAACAACGCGGTTAAAGCCCAGCCCCCGAATAACAGGTTTGGATTGGCCTGCACCAATATTGATGGTACTCACACCAGGCAGACGTTCCAGGGAATTCATCAGGCTGCCGCCCAGATTCATTTTCAGGTAATCATCGTTGACAACTTCAATATTCAATGATTCTTCCCGTTTACGTTGTTCGGCATAATTATCCTTTACCACCACTTCCTGCAAGCTAAGTGATGATACCTCCAGTCGTGCATTGAAAGTCTGGTGACCTTTAATGCTGATGCTATCAGACAAGGTCTTGTATCCAATAAATGATACTTCAATCTTATATCGCCCGGCAGGCAGGTCTTTTAAGTTAAACTTACCCGATGCATCCGTAATTGAACCTTTCTCAATGGGATACAGGTATACAACAGCGCCTGTTAAAGGACTATTGTTCCCGGTACTGACGGTGCCGCTTAATTGATAGCCAACCTGGCTGAGCAGATTGAATTGTATAGTACTCATGCAAACAAGTAGCATGATAAATCGAATCATTTGATACTGATTATGCTGATTAATTCTGAAAATCTTAGTTCCTCATCCTTCTCATAAGTGTTAAGTCCTGCTTATAAATTACAGGTATTCATTGTAAGCTATATTTGGCTTATAATGTGGGTGGGAGAATGATGGAAAAAATACAAACCTCCAAAGTATCCGCATTGACCCCGGTATTTATGGAGAGCTCATATAGATTGCTTATGCAATGTGCACAGGAGGGGCCCTGGGAGATTTATTGCCTATGGCAGGTAAGTAATTTTCCTGGTTGGCAATAGCATTGTAATTGCTGGCGAACATGGGAATTTGCACTTCAGCAACAGTTATATCCTGATAATCTTTTGTAGCAAAATGATAGTTGCAGATAGGGCAGTCTTCATCTGTCCTTGTCAGGCTGATACCATCGGTATTTTTGTGTTTGACAAATGTTTCGCATGTTTCATGTGAGCAACAATGATGATCAGCAGCATGTGCGCTAACCGAATGGTATAACATAACATGCAGAGGCTGAAACAATATTGGAAATACAAACAAGCACAGCAGCAAACAGGCGATATGTAATTTAAACTTTATCAATTGCTATTCTCTTTTATGCATTCACAACATGTGCCTTTGATCAGTAATACTGTTTCGTTATTGGTATAACCCTGAGGCAGGTCAAAATTCTGAACAGGTATATTATCCATGCATTTAACAGACTGACACTCCTGGCAATAAAAATGAGCGTGTTCGGCTTTGTTTGAAATGCCTTTATCCAAGGCATATTTTACCACCTTGTTGTCTATTACTATTTTATGAATAATATTGTGCTGGTGCAGCGTTTTAAATGACCGGTAAAACGTTGAACGGTCATATTCGCCCGTTAGTTGCTCTCTGATTTCGGTCTCAGATAAAGCTTTACCGGCAGTCATTATGACCTCAATAATACTTTCGCGACAATTACTTCGCTTTAAATTATGGTATTTAAGAATATCTGCCGGTTTCATAAACATAGAAACAACATAGATGCAACAATGTTGCAAATGTAAGCAAATAAAGTGAATTCAGTCAACAGGATATTCTAAAGTTCTTCTGTTGGTGTTGTTGTAATGTTCACAAAAACAGCAGTTAAGCTTAGTGTATTGGTGAGGAAAAAAAGTTGAATTAGCCATAGGGGGAATCCATTTACAGCTTGGTATTTCTATTCCGCAGGAATTAATCAGTGTACCCCGATAATTATCGGGGCGTGGTCATATAAAAACAATTCACGGTTATGCTGAAATTATTAATAATTCCGAGGTTAATGATTCCGATGTTTTAATTTAATCTTGCACTTTCGATATATTCTTTAGGTGTAAGACCTGTTTTCTTTTTGAACAGGCGAGAGAAATATTGCGGGTATTCAAAGCCTAGTTTGTATGCTGTTTCGGAAATAGACGAATTAGGAGCAAGCAGTAGGTTCTTAGCCTCTTCAATTAAATACAGATTAATTTGATCCACGGCTGTTTTTCCAGTTTCAGCTTTAATGGTGTCTCTCATGTATCTGTGACTGATACCTAACTGAGCTGCCAGCCATTCAACGGTTGGGATTCCATTTTCTTCCAGTTGATCCGATTCAAAATAATCATCCAGAATTTCTTTGAAACGAGTATAAAGTGCTTTATTGATTTCTTTACGATTAAGGAACTGACGCTTATAATATCGGTCGGCATATTTTAATAAGGCATCTAAATGCGTAAGGATAATTTCCTTACTAAACTCATCCTGATTGTTTTGGTATTCTTCTTCGATACTCCGAAAGAGAGATTTTATGGTTTGCTCTTCTTTGGGAGAAAGGTGCAGCGCTTCGTTGACGTAGTAATTGAAAAAATTGCACTTTTTAATTCGTTTCTGTATATCAAAGCCCCTTATAAAATCTTCGTGAAAAGCAATAAACCAGGATTCAGAACTGACCACAATGTCTTTAACAGTGTATGTCTGATCAGGAGCAGAAAATAACAATGTTCCCGTATCACAGTCATACTTGGTTCGTCCATAAATAATCTCACCTGATACAATATTTTTAAGGCTGATGAAATAAAACTGATTGGTATAGCTTACTTCTTCGTTTGAGGCTACACAATTCTCCATTTCATCGGCATTTAACTTTTTACTCGCAATGCTAAAAAGCGGATTTTCAGGCTTTGGTAAATGATGGTCCTGACAGAATTCTGTGATGTTCTTATACGTGATGTTAAGCATTATTTCATTTTTAAGGTTTCACCTTTATGGTAAGAAACATGTATCATTAATATGCTTTTATTTTGATGCCGATATTAATTGTTCTTGATAGGCTGAAATCCTCGCATGGGCTGTGCCATCTATCAGTAAAATTACTATCAGCATAGCGATGGTTGTTATACTTATCGCCCGCCAGGTTGGGGTATCAATGAAAATAATTAATAAGGCAGCCGCAATTATTAAAAGCGGGATGATCTTGAAGACGATGGTCTTGTATTCGTTTAATGTATTATCAACACGTACAATCTCTGATTGTATAAAGGCTGAGGCATCCTGATGATAGTCCTTCTCAAAGCTTGAGATTCTTGATTTATTAGTGAAAAATAAGCCAAAGCCTATGGTCATCAGTAAAACACCCGAAACCAGGGTTGGAATTATATATGCCTTTGCCAGGTCCGTTTTTCCCATTTGCCAAAAACCAATACCTGCCATAACAAATAAAACCCCTGCTATGATGAAAAACGTTGTTGAAAAGACTTCTGCTTTTGCCCAATCTATTGCTGTTTTTAATATGTCCATTTCTTAGTTTCTAAGTCATGCTGAATCTAAAATACCCACTTAAATTTAGTTTCTTTCTCCGACAGATTCCATAATTTCTTTGCTACCTCTTTATCCAAAGCATGCGGTGCTAATTCACATTCACCCACAGGGCCCTTAAAATAAGACCAACCGGTAGGACCATAAAAACCTTTCTGGTCCAGGTTTGCTTCAATTGCACACATTACTTCAGGGTAGGATCCTTTCTCAGCTGATTGAACCATTGGAGATAATTTCATCAGTTGCCATATAAAGCGTGTCATTAAACTACCGCTTGTTTTTATCAAAGATGTCGAGGAAGCACCCGGATGGCAGGCATAAATTTTCACATCATTCTTACCGGCTCTTTTCAGTCGGTCTTGTAACTCGTATACACTCATGATTTGCGCCAATTTACTTTGACTATATACACCATTAGGGCTGTAGTTCTTATCCCAGTTCATATCATCGAACTGTATGGTTTTAATACCCATTTTATAACCTTCACTGCCGACAACCACAATACGGCCTTTTGATTTTTCAATTAACGGAAAGAGTATTCCTTGTAACAGGAAATGACCATAGTGATTCACACCAAGCTGGCTTTCAAAACCATCAACGGTTAATTGCTGCCTGGGTACCTGGGCTATGGCACCGTTACAAATTAGCGCATCGATACGAGGTATTTTAACAAGTACTTCTTCTGCCGCTTTTCTTACTGAAGACTGATCTGCCAGATCCATATGGATAAATGACACATCTATATTGTTACCCAGCTCTTTTTTTAACACAGTAATCGCATCAGTCGTTTTTTTAGGATTACGGTTTAGCATCACTATTTTTGCTTCTTTGGATAGAAGTATTTTCGATGCTTCAAATCCGGTTCCACTGTTTGCACCGGTAATTAAGTAAGTTTTCCCTTTCAGAGTTTTAATACGATCAGGTGTCCATCCTTTGGGCCCAAATAACTTTTTAGTTGCCATGGTTTTATCCTTTTAGTTTTAGTAAAATATCATGGAACAAATTTCGTACATGACAAGTATTTGCTACTAAAACATTTTGGTAGAGAATGTATACATTTTGGCAGAAGCTGATTTTCGGCTAATAAAAAAGTGTAAAGTAGACTATAATTATTTACTGAACTGAGGTGGAAATATAATAACGGACTTAGGTTACATGATTGATCATCTATTTATTGTCGGCTGACAAAATTGGTAATTGTGACGTTTGTAATGTGCTGAATAGTAGTATTTATATACTTTGCGGGCTTTGCGTTATTCTTAGCAAGCTTTGCAAGAAACGTTTATATTGAATACCCCCATTGAAAACAAATCAATAAGGTGGAAAGTGGCAACACCGTGTCAATGGCTCAACCGAAGTAGTAGGTGCAATTCAAATTGAGCAGTTCTCAGGTTTCTGTTCGTCCAAATTAATTCCATTTTAGTCAATAATATTTTCATCTTAATCACCAGTGGATTGAATCTTTATAATAAATGAGTGAATTTGCGGGCTCAAATGAAGTTTATAATTAACCGAAAAACTCAAAACATGAAAAGCAAATTCACAATCCGATTTATAAAACAAGGATTGGAAAAACCGAACCTTAACTCTTTTAGTAAATACCTGTTCGCATTCGTGATAATGATGGGATTAGCAGTTCTGCCATCGTGTGACAAAGATGAGGTGGAAGAAGCCGGGAATATTCCGGGAATGGGAAATGCAGGTGGAGAACTGCAGGTTGTCGAACCTTTTGTTGAGCCTGATGGCTTCGTGATCGAAGAGGTAAGAGGTGTTGGAGAGCCTGCAACGGCAGCTGCTCAATTGGCAGGTAGTAAGGGCGATCTAAAGTCTGTTGCCGCTGTTACAACAACACGCTGGGGCAATTACAACAGCTATGGTTGCGGTGGACGTAATATTAAAATTAAGCTGGCAATTCGAAATAAAAGGTCATATGGCCGTTGCTTATGGTTGCCAAGGGGGTGTGTTTTTGAAGTGTCAGATCCATCTTATCAGCATGGTATATTAGCCTGCTGGACACCAATTTGGGTAAATGCTAACTCCATTCGTCATATCATTTTAGAAGTATTTTGTATTAACCAGGGTAAATCAGGTTCAAATACGAATGTGACATATAGAATTAAAGGGGTAACCAAATCCTTACTAATGAAAAAGTTTCTGATGCGTTGCAACTGGCGCAAGATCAATAAGGAATTTTACTATGGAAGTTCGCGCGATGGCATGTCATCCTTAAAGTCTATGAATTCGGAAGACCTTGAAAAATATGCTGAGCTTACTGATGTGTTGCAGGATGCTATTTGGACTTTAACAAATGGGGACGGATCACTGAGCGAGGAGCAAATTGATTATATAGAGTCTTTACCAATGATGCCTGCCGATGCTTATCCTGAGGGATTGGGTGAGGAAGGTTATACGCCTCCTGAAGATTGGAGCGAATATGGTGTGGATGTTGTCAATGAATAAAGAATAAATATCCAGATATGAAAAGCCTCATACAATGTTTGTGTGGGGCTTTTTTAATGAATACAATGGATCTGATGCCTGTAAATGACAGCTTAATAGTTGCTGTTTCAGTCGAACATGGATATTTTTACAGGTATATTTATCGATCTAAGACTTATTGTTTGGAAAGAATAGGGAACTGTGGCTGTTACGGTGACCATTTATTTATTGAATAAAAACGGAAGTGTATGTTGAATTGCCTTAATTATAAATACCTGTTGTGTGTTGCTTTGATCTTTGTAAGCTGCAAAGGCAAGGGGGACAAACAAATGATCGAGGATACTTTAAACGAATCCATAAAGCCGCTGAGCAGTGTCAAATTAGAATCAAAGCTGAATGAAAATTCTGGTGCTATTTTTTGGAATGATACCTTATGGCTTCAGAATGATAGTTCCGAGCCTGTTTTATATGGGGTTGATCCAACAACAGGAAAAATAGTCAAGGAACATAAAATCCCCGGTTTAAAAATGCTGGACTGGGAGTCTCTTGCCCAGGATGAACATTACATTTATATAGGCGATTTTGGTAATAATTCCAATTACAGAAAAAACCTGAGAATATTTAGAATAGCTAAGGATGCTTTATTGGCCGGTCAGGCAGAGCTTGATACCATTCGTTTCTTCTATGAAGACCAGGTGGATTATACCTATAATGAAACATTTGATACGGATTATGACTGCGAATCAATGATCATTATTGAGGATAGTATTTACCTGTTTACCAAGCAATGGATCAGTAAGGGAACCACAGTTTATACCATACCTAAGGCTCCCGGGGATCATCGTGCCGAAAAAGTAGATGCGTATAATATTGACCTGCTGATTACAGAGGCTTATAAGTTTTCAGGTGAAAACACCATTATTTTAACAGGGTATAACGAATTGCTGAATCCCACTTTTGTGCTTTTGGAAGGATATAGCGCTGATCAATTTTTTTCTGGTGAAGTGATAAAGATACAACTGGGAATGTGGACAAGTCAAATAGAAGCCATATGCCTGAAGGAGGGGTACCGGTGCTACGTGAGTAGTGAAGGTTTCTGGGGAATGTCGCCCCAACTGCATGTGTTTGATTTTAAAAACTATATTGAAGCTGCCAGGCTATTGCAGGCTGGTGAAGACGGGAATTGATTTTTTCTATCACCCCAGATTACACGCCCCGATAACCATCGGGGTAAACGGATTAATTCCTGCGGCATTGTTTTAATATGACCACGGATTACACGAATTACACGGATTGATTCCTGTGGAATAAGATTACCAAGCTGTAAATAGCAGGCTGTAGGTCTGCCATATCATAGCCCGGGGCAAAGCTCAGCGACGCCCCGGGTTACCCAACGCCCATCAACCCGGTGCAACAGCAGTTGTTCATCAAGGCATTTGTGTTCCATGCACCGGCATAGCCAATGCCCGATTGTGTATAAATTATATGTGATAAGTCGTATTGATGAATTAAAAAACTGATTTTTAAAACCACGGTTTCTTCCTTTTGACCACGGATTACACGGATTACACGGATTATCTAATCGCGTAGCGATTAGTTGTAACCATAATCAAATGGTGCAGTCAATAATTCGTTTACCCCGAAAGCCATAAGGGCGTGGTCATAAAAATCAATTCCGCAGGAATTCAATTCGTGTAATTCGTGTAATTCGTGGTTCATTCTTTTTTTTTAAAATCATTGATTTGTGTTGTGCTCTACTTCTTTTGAAACCACGGTTTCTTTTTTTTGACCATGCACCGGCATAGCAAATTATGGGTTTAGGCATAAATTTTACACAAACGATAGAGAAAGAACTTCACATCTGTCACGCCTCTAAACTGCCTTATAAAGTTTTTGATTTTATCGTTGTGTGATACTGCAGCAGTATTGGTACTTCTACCATTGAAGCAGTTGATTATTGTGTCATGATGTGCTACAAAAGTTCTACGCGCTTTAGCAAAAGAAAAGTCAAGGCTTATACTAAAATTATTTTGAATGTGAATAATGGGAGTTGTAGACCAATAAAGGAATTGAGCCTTTGGAAATAAGATATATTCTATGCACACCAACCCTATGGAGGTGTTTAGATCAGTACTTTAGGGGTGTTTAGATCAGTACTTTTTCACCCGTAAAAAGAGTAGTTACACTACTAACTTTAGCATTTCCAAACACGTTTTACCAGATAAGTAAATATTGATTTCAATTACTAAAAATACTTATAATAAGATGGAAACTAATAGTACTTCGTTCTTAACCTTTATGCTCAACGGTGAGATTTTTGCCGTAGGTGTTCAAAAAGTGCTTGAGATCATTGAAGCGGATACTGATCACACAGTAACCAACTTACCTAAGGCGCCTGAAACCATTGAAGGCGTCGTAAACTTCAGAGGGAATGTGATTCCTATTGTTAATTCCCGATTAAAATTCGACATGGCTACTTATGGAGCTGATGATAAGTTTGTCATTATGGTTTTAAAATTAGTGCTGAACAATACTGAACAGATCGTTGGTGCCATGGCTGATAAGGTTGTGGATGTGATCGAAATTGATGAAAAAGATGTTCAGCCTGTGCCAGAGGTAGGTAAAGGTCTTAATTCTGACTTCATCACCGGTGTGTTGCACCGTAATAATCAATTTATCACCCTTCTGGACTTTGAAAAGGCCATCAGCAGCGATGAAATCATTCAGTTGAAGATGGATGAAGAAGCGGTAGTGGCTGATGAGACAACAAGTTCTGAAAAGTAACTAAACGACTGTGATGACAAAGAAGAACAATCAAACTATCAGTGCTTTCTTTAAAGCTGTCTGACGGGATTTGCGATTATGGCCAACGTTGCTATGGCCTATGCTCAGGTGCCTGCTAATACCCCTAAAGGAGCGTTTTATGGTGACGTATTCTTAAATGCCAACCATAATTTTGAGGCGGCCTATAGCTCGTTTCGCTTAAACCGTCTTCATTTTGCCTATAAATACCATTACAATCAGCATTTGTATTTTAATGGTATGGTGGAGTCGGCCCGCGAAAACTATGAACCAACAGGCGATTACAATAACATTACCAACCTTTTTGAATTCTGTTTTGGCTTCAGTTATGAGAAAATAGAAGGTAAAGCTGGTTTAATTGGCACAAAGCTGAACCAGCAACAAGAAGCTCTTTGGAAACACCGTTACATCGATAAGATCTTTGCCGACAAATATGGTTTTGCCCCTACAAACGATTTCGGAGTGGTGCTTAAATACAAGCCTTCTGAAGTGATTAGTCTGGATATGGCCATCACCAATGGAGAGGGGCATAAAAACGCACAGGTCGATAGTGTATTCAGATACGCAGCCGGAGCCACTTTCAATGCCAAATCAGGTCTGATAGCCAGAGTATACGCTGACTTCCTGAACCAGGGAGACGCCACACAAACCAACTTCATTAGTATACTGGGTTATCAGTCTGAGGCCTTTACTGCCGGTATTGAGTATAACCTGCAGATGAACAGCGCCAACCAATCGGGTATTGATTTGGGTGGTTTCTCTGCTTATGCCTCTTATGATTTCAATGAGCGTTACCAGCTTTTTGGACGTTACGATACGATCAGCCTGAAATATTCCGAAGGGGAACAACCCGATGATGATGGTACTTTGGCCATTATAGGCGGACAGTACAAAATAACGAGTCAGATAACCACTTCATTAAACTACAGGATGCAAGAGCTTATTGGAGAAACCAATAAATCTTATTTGTATCTCAACTTAGCATTAGAATTTTAAACAATATAACTAATCAAAAATGAAATTAAAATTAAGAAATCAACTCATATTACCCAGTGCCATTGGATTGGCATTGATGGTCATTATCTCAAGCGTTGTTTTTAGCAACGTTAATACCCTTCTTACTAATTCGGGTTGGGTTGAGCATACTTATAAGGTGATTGCCAGTGCCGACGAAATTATGGCGTATATGGTAGACCAGGAAACCGGAATGCGTGGTTTCGCTGTGTCGGGTGATGAAGAATTCCTTGATCCATACAAATCAGGAGGTGTTAGTTTCTCAACAGCCATTAAAGAATTACAGGAAACGGTTAATGATAATCCTTCCCAGGTTCAACGCCTTAGACAACTCGAACAATTGGCAGCCAACTGGCGTAATGATGTGGCAGAGAGGTATATTGAGTTGCGTCGTACCATTAAAGATGGTGAGGATGAGCGCCAGCGTATGTTCGAATTGATTGAATCAGGTGTTGGTAAACGTAACATGGATAATCTTCGCGCATTGGTGGCGCGCTCATCCATGAGTGTGAATGCAAAGGATAAGATTATCCTTGACATGGTGAATATGGAAACCGGATTACGCGGGTTCTTATTAAATAGTAAAGATGAATACCTGGAGCCCTATAACGAAGGCAAATCTTCTATTGAGAACAACTTTATATCCTACAGTGTACCGGCTTCTGTTAGAAATGCAGCCAGAAACTGGATAAATGACTACGCGGAGAAGGCCATTGCCATAAATCGCGAAGCAATGAAAACAGCAGAAATGTCGCAGTTGTATTCTGAATTTGCCAGGAAAGAAGGTAAAAAGTACATGGATGAGATTCGTAGACTCATTAAGGTCTTCTCTTCTGAAGAGCAGTCATTGCTTGTTGTTCGTCGCGAAGCTTCAGAAAGCACAGCCTCTACAACTAAAAATACGTTGATTTTCATTACTCTCGCAGCTATCATCATCTCTGTACTGATTGTATTCTATGTATCCGGTAAAGTATTAAAAGAGATTGGTGGAGAGCCGGACGAAGTAGCACGTATTACTGAGCAGGTATCGAATGGTGATTTGTCCTTTGATTATAACCTGGATGCCGCGAGTTCAGGAATCTATAAGGCTATTATTAATATGTCCAATAAGCTAAAAGACATTATTGGTAGTGTGGTAGAGGCATCGGAACAAATGGCAGCTGCTTCTAACACTCTCCGTGAGAATTCGGTATCAATCTCAAGCGGTGTAAGTGAGCAGGCAGCCTCAGCAGAAGAAGTCAGCTCTTCGATGGAAGAAATGGCGGCTAACATTCAACAAAACACGGAGAATGCCACAAAGACCAGCCAGATGTCGAATAAGGCCTCTACGTCTATAGAAGAAGTGGCCGTCGCATCAGAAGATAGTATGGCAGCTGTGAGAGACATTTATTCAAAGATTAACATCGTAGTAGAAATCGCAGAGAAAACAGATCTGCTTGCGATTAATGCAGCGGTAGAAGCTGCCCGTGCAGGTGATGAAGGACGTGGATTTGCAGTTGTTGCAGCCGAAGTTCGTAAGTTAGCAGAGCGCAGTCAGAATGCTGCGAGCGAGATTGTTGCCTTAGCAGAGAACGGTTTAAAATTAACGGAGGAATCAACCAGTAAACTGAAGGCGATTGTACCGGATATCAAGCAAACATCTCAGTTAGTTAATGAAATTGCTTCAGCCAGTATGGAGCAGGAAACAGGGGCTAACCAGGTGAACGCTGCTATTCAGGAATTAAACAATGTGACACAGCAAAACGCTTCTTCTTCAGAAGAAATGTCGAGCAGTTCAGAAGAACTGGCTTCACTGGCTAATGACTTGAAAGATGTTACAGGCTACTTTAAAATTGAAAAGCATGGACAATTAAAACGTTCACAGTTTACGAGCTCAAATACTATTAAAAAGCATACAATTATTAAACCAAGTAATGGTAATGGCCATTCAAATGGTTCTTTTATTGATTTAGGTAATGTTTCAGAGTCATTAGAAGGCTACGAGAATATCTAAAATAGCACTTCCGATTTCATAGTTTAAATGCTCAATAGTATCATACTATTGGGCATTTTTTATCCTTCAGGGTATGGATATGGGGAGCTTTTGAATCATACACGCGCACTCATTGTTATTAAGTTAAGACTGAATTGAAAATCGACGAAGTCAAAGCCTTTAACATCAAAGCTAGGTGAACACCCCAAGGAAATTAAACGAAAGGCATTCAGGCTGTAAATTGCAGGCTGTAGGTCTGCCATATCATAGCCCGGGGCAAAGCTCAGCGACGCCCCGGGTTACCCAATGTCCATCAATCCGGTGCAACATCAATTGTTCATCAAGGCATTTCAGTTCCATGCACCGGCATAGCCAATGCCCGATTGTGTATAAATTATATGTGATAAGTCGTATTGATGAACTAAAAAACTGATTTTTAAAACCACTGTTTCTTCCTTTTGACCACGGATTACACGGATTACACGGATTATCTAATCGCGTAGCGATTAGTTGTAACCATAATCAAATGGTGCAGTCAATAATTCGTTTACCCCGAAAGACATAAGGGCGTGGTCATAAAAATCAATTCCGCAGGAATTCAATTCGTGTAATCCGTGGTTCATTCTTTTTTATTTATTTAAATCATTGATTTGTGTTGTACTCTACTTCTTTTGAAACCACGGTTTCTTTTTTTTGACCATGCCCCGGTATAGCAAATGCCCGATTGTGATAAACAATTTATGCCTTAACCCATAATTTGCTTGTGATCTCTGGGGTACTGAGACACAGATGAATGTAGAGAAAATAAAAAATCCTATCGCTCATAATCAGAGTGATAGGATTTATTTTGTGCCCAGAACAGGACTCGAACCTGCACGTCATTGCTGACACTGGTCCCTGAAACCAGCGCGTCTACCAATTTCGCCATCTGGGCTGCTATTTCATTTGGTAGCGGATGCAAATGTAAACAAAATGTATAAAAGGTTCTAATAGTAGCTGTGTGTAAGGTATCATTCTTTGTTAACACAAAGCCTCAAAAGGCTTGTGAAAAATGACTTAGGGGGATTAATTTTTTTTTAAATATTTCTGAAAAGACATAAATATTTTAATACCTGCCAATTTCAGTCTGCCTGTTCATTAAATGGTCGATTAAGTTCTTTGCTCTTTATTATGTTCTGAACGACAATTACGGAAGATTGTAACTTCATTTGAAAAATTCATACCCTGAGACGGCTCGCCCATTAATATTATATTAGCTGTATCATTATTAAGTCTATTAAGAGTCTAAATATGAAAAAATGATAGTCGGAATTTTGAAAATAACTTATGTGATTCTGGTAATCGCTTCACTAATCGTCATCATTAAAAGTAATATGAATGCATTAATGAAGTTGTTATGGATGTTAGTGGTTATTCTAATTCCTGTTTTTGGAGGCTTACTATTTCTGGCAATAAGAAGATAATAGGAAAAAGGACCCGTTAACATGGGTCTTATACATTTACAATACAAGAGTAATCAGCTCAGTTATCACTGATTGTAATATCCATTGATTCGTTCATTGTATCAATTACTAAATAGGCTTCTAATTTATCAACGGCAGTCAGGTTCAAATCACTAATTTTAATTCCAAACCTGATAGTAAAAGTTGATCTGACTTCAAGCATTCTTGAATCTGATTTAATTAATTTGAAATAAATATTATCTAGCTCCGAAGGCATTATACCCGTGACATACATTTCAAGATCGTTGATATCCCACAAGCCCCAGTATCCATTATGATACCATTCAAGATGAGCATTAATATTAATGGTTTCCATTGAATAGTAAGAGATTGCCTTTCCATTTACCTGTAGAAATGGATCAACAGGCGGACTAGCCACAGCTTTAATTGTATTGGTAGTAATACCTTGAGTAGAATCCTTATGTGATGCACCCTTTATGTGGCGTGATCTTAAAAAAATCTCAAGCTCCTCTATATTAATTTGTTTGTATGAATTCAAATTGCCACCCTTTTTATCCCAGCTATAACTATCTACTCCATATTTAGTCAATAGAGCTTCGACTTCACTTTTAATTTGATCCTGAGATGTTTCTTTAGTTTCTTTTTTATTACAAGCTGATAAAATGATCAAGCATAATAAGACAAGTTTTAAGTTCATAATTGTCATTTTTAAGAGAGATTACTCACATTGCTTTTCTAAAACATTGAGTCACTGCTTTCATGTACTATTTCGAATGCCTTAATTCTACTGATATCTTGAGCATATGCGCCGCTAAATGCAAAGGCTTTAGTTGGCATTGTTAGCAGGTGTTTTTTAAGGATTCTGTCGATCTTTTGCAGTCAGTTAAGTTCATTGATTGAACCCTCTTGAGTCAGGGGTATTCTCTCCACACAAATCAATAAATTTTCCTATATGGTAAGGAGATACAAGAATTTTTTTTCCTGACTTTAATTTGATTAAAACCAAATTTGTGTCCAATGTACCGCAATATACCCTTATATTCCCCTCTTTTTCGCTGTTAAATAAGCCATAATATCCAAATAAGCCCCCTGATGCAAACTTACGGGTGAACGAACCTAAATCTTGCGGATTAATTTCTTTCAACGAAACAATATCATTTTTTTGAACTTTTATAATACCAATGACTTTATTTATTGCTATAGACTTTGGGCTTACAGAATAACTTGTCGGTGAATAAAAAAAGGTAACGATTATTGGTAAATACATTGAAAATATGACCAAGGCGTTTAATGTATTTATTTTTTTGCCGGATAAATAATAGATTGATACAGATAGTATAAGTAATAGTGATAATACTAAAATATTAATTGTTGTTACAGACTTTGAGTATAACAGATCGATTTCCATTTCCATTTTTCTTTAAATTAAACCTAAGTCAATCATTTTCTGAGTAATTGGCTTTCTAAGCAAAGATTTTAAGTCCTCCGTAGATAATTATCATTTTTAAGAGAGCTTACTCACTTTGCTTTTCTATGTCACGGAGACACTGTTTGTAACTTAACAGTTTCTCATCGCAATTAATTGGACTGGATATTTTCCTGACAATAAAGTCTCCGGTTCTAACATTTACATAAAATAACCGAGTTGTTAATTGAGGGGAATCTTTGTCTTCAATAATAAAAGAGTAGGCATCAAACTTTGGTGCCAAAGCCCATATCTGATCTTTTTTAACACTCATATAGTTTGATTTAACAATACAGGGATATAGCATTAATCTTTTCTTTGTAGTATCTACTAAATTGCTTTCATGTACTATTTCGAATGCCTTAATTCTACTGATATCTTGAGCATATGCGCCAATACATGCAAAGGCTATAGTTAGTGTTGTTAGCAAGTGTTTTTTCATTTTGTTATTAGCTATTAAATTAATTCTTATGCCCCGATCATTTTTGATACCCTAAATGCTTATAACTTGATACCCTATAAACTTATAACCTGATACTCTCTAAACTTATAACTTGATACCCTCTAAGCTTATAACTTGATGCTCTCTAGGCTTATAGCTTGATGCTCTCAACGATTATGGCTTATGAGCTGCAACGACGATAGCTTTGATGTTTTCAAAGCTATCGTCTGTAAATATAAGTAGTTTATTCAACTGAAAGAATAAGACTGAAAACTGATGTTTTAGGAGTTTTTAAAGGTTCATTGGTCCCGCTGTAAGCAGTTGTTAGTTCCAGTTCATAACTGCCAACCGGGACGTCAGGAAGCATGGCTATTATCTGACGTGGCTCATTAACAATAATTTGTTTGATCCGGACAACATCATCGGTATCAATATTTCGAAGTTTCAGGCCAATGTCATCTCCATCACCGCCTATCTTTAGCTTGTTACCAATGATTTGTATAACATTATTGGGTGTAATGCTACTGTCTTTGGCCCCAGTAAGCGCGTCGGTAACAGCTCCGATAACAGGCCCTGTTTCGGCTACCCCCTGTACTTTTACATCGACATTTGCCAATTGCTCGCGCGAGGCCATACCCTTCAGAAAGTTGATTGATAAACTGTGTTTGTCTTTACTAAATTGCTCGGTAGCTGAATTGTATACACCTGAAGTGCCAGCCTTTGCTATGCAAAACGGGGTGTTAATAATAAAACCTTCAGCCACCTTCTCGGCTTTTTTCGTATCAGCCATATCCATGATATAACTAATGGTTTCAACTCTCAATTCAGTTCGTTCTTTGGCTATTTCCCTGGCAATATCATCGTTGGTCAGTACTTGTTGATATTGTACCCGTCCATAATAATCATTGGGGTCGGCTGTAATAAAGTTGGGCTGCAGCGTTAAATACAGTGTTTTCTTTGCCATAACTCGGAAATTTTAAAATTAGTATTGGTATTAGTTATCTGTTGCTTGTCAATTTCATCTGTTTTAATGGCCTCGTTATTAAAGGGTACCATTACAAATTTAGAGGGATAAAAGCATAAAAGAGGTAGTACTTTTCCCCGTTTTATATGGGAATTATTGGTACTCCATTTGCGTAGTGCCATGGGGAAAAGGAGCAAATTCCATACTAATAATTAGTAAATGTGAACTATGTTAAGTAGGTGTGATGTTGGCTGAAAGCTTGTGCTGACATGGGGTAGAGGATTGTTGAGCTGCTGTTTTTGATTTAGTTGCAATAGTGAGTGGAGTGTAAATGTGAATTATATCATGGGAAAGGAGGGGGGAAATTGTAATGGGTTGGTGGGGAGTGGGGTAATATGAGTGCACTGTAGTTTCTTTTAACCACCGTTTGGAGAGATGATTTTACTTTCCTTAACCCATACTGCTATTGGCAGTCTCATAAAGTGGTTTTAAAAATTAGTTTCACGGTATGATGTTTTATGAGAATTCTGTTATATAAACGTGGATAACGTCTATTCTATACACATCAACACATTCTTTCATTTAATCAACAGTTTAATATAATTTATTAACACAACACTTGTTGTTTAATCAAAATATTTAATTTAGTAGCCACTAATCGAAAATAAGCCATCCTGCCTGACCGGGTTAAATGCGGGAGTTAATGGGTGACTAAGCAAATAGAAGAATAAAGTATACGCTATTAGCTACAAGGATGATTATTTTCCGTCTTGTTAATGTTTAATAAAGCATGCGTATATAAATGTTTGAAATATAAATATGTCGCTTTTTTTTCAATTGATAGTGAAATAGTAGGTGATATAACTAAATAGGTAAGCAAAAATGACAACACCTAATGAGTAAATTATTTATCACGATAATTTTATTGAGTATTTTCTTTTTACCCAAGTTATTATTCTCTCAAAATATCAATTTGCGAGATAATTACTTTTCGAACTGCTTATATAATGTAAATCCATCAGCTGCTGGTTACGATGGTGGTTTTATATCGTCACTGAGTATCAGCAAAAAATGGGTAAATATTCAAGATGCACCTTCGGTACAAGTATTTAGTAATAGCTTACGATTTGGGAGTACTGACTTTTATGATGATGAGTACTTTATTTCAAGGCCAATCTTTGACTTTGCGCCCCGTGTTGGTGTTGGTTTAACCCTTTATAACGAAACTTCGGGCCCTATAAAGGAAACAGGTTTTTTATTTGCCTATGCCTACCATATCCCGCTAAATAGAAACAAACTTTCTTTTGGTTTATCAGGTTCATATTCTCAAACTAGTATAAACTCCGTTTTGCTTCAACCGAATAATGAATACGACCCAGAATTATATACAAATACAAAAGACTATTTTCCTTCGATTCAATTTGGTTCCATGTATTATAGTAGAGACTTATTAGTAAGCCTGTCCCTACGCCGAAACTTGATTAGTAATAGCTATTACCAAACTATTACATTTACAAATGTAAACTTGTTCTCATTATACAATTTATATGAAAGTAGCCGTTATTCAATAGAATCGTCAATAATGCTGGACTATACTTACAACTACCAAACAACCATTGATTGCAACCTTAGGTTACATTACTTTAATAAACACTGGTTGCTTATTTCTTTGCGAGATTTCCAAGCCTTTGGTATGGGTATTGGTCTGAGTTTCAATTCTCGAATTCAATTTCAATATCAATTCAAAACCAGCAATTCATCATTTAATAAGCACTTTGTGAGTAGTCACTCGGTTGGCCTCTCATTAAATGTAGAAAGAATAATTCAAAATAGGTAAACGACATGAAAAATATAAATATTCTGATTTTCGTACTATTCATATTTTCATACACCTATGTATTTGGCCAAAAGATTAGTTTTGGACGTTCCAATACCAATGTCTTTTACATTTGTGATGACGGCACAATTTCCGCTATTGGGTGGAACAATAACGGACAGTTGGGTGATGGAAGTAAAATACGCAGAACCTATCCTGTAAAAGTTAAAGGTTTGCAAAATGTAACGGATGTAAATGGAACAGGGTATATGGCTCTTAAATCAGATGGAACCGTATGGCAATGGTATAGAAATGGGGAATACAATTTAAAGAAAATACCAATTGAAAATGTAGTTGATATTAGCTGTAGTTATGCGTCTAGGTTTCATAACGATACTATTATGTATTATTTGGCTGTAAAAGCCGATGGCACTGTTTGGGCCTGGGGAAATCACAATTCAGTTGAACCAGATAATTGGGGATATAACGATTCCATTCAGCAAGTCCCTATTACTAACGTAAAACAAGTAGAAGCTGGCAATAATACAGCAGTTGCTTTATGCAATGATGGGACTGTATGGACCTGGGGAACGAATATAGTTAATGGAAACGGCGAAGTCATAGAATCTGGCCAGCACAGATATAGATATGTCCCGGAAAAAGTACATTCATTAAATAATGTAGTGGATGTGGAGGCTTTCACTTCACTGGTATATGCGCTTAAGAGTGATGGTGATATTTGGAGATGGGGATATATAGGAAGTATTAACAACGAATATTCTCCTGTTAAGATGAATATTTCAAATGTTAACTCAATTAATGTCGAATCATGGATGATTACTGCAATAAACGATAAAGATTCTCTATTTGCATTCTATCATCATAATATTCCTTCTAATTATTACCTGTCAAGTTGGAAATACTTTCAGAAAATAGAAGGTGTGTCAAATGTAAAATTTGCCACCCAAGGAGGTTTAAGTGGTAATGATAGCTATTTTGCGATTACATATGATGATGAAATGTATCGCTGGGGAGATAACAGTAATGGCCGATTAGGAAACTTAACATATTACGATATAGAATATCCAGAACATATGCCGCGCCCTTGTTTATCTGTAGATTGTGATACCATTACAAAAGAATGGGATACGCTGGTACTTGATACGCTGGTGCAACCAGGAAAACCAGTGACATTAAGGTGTTCTGAATCTGAAGCGGACCTATACTGGTGGTACCCACAAAATAAAATTATAAGTAACAGATATGCTCAGGAGGTATCAGTCAGCATTACCAAGGATAGCGAATTTGAAGCTGTTTTGATGGATACTTATGGATGCATGAGAAAAGAAAGGTTTAACCTAAGGAAGTTATGTGATACAACCTCCACAATAGTATTGGACACGGTGTTAAATAAAGGCTCAACAATACAGTTAAACCCTGGGCCTGGAATGATATATACAGTATACAATTGGACACCTGACTCTAATCTCAGTTGCAAATGTAAGAATCCAATAGCGACAATAGTCGATTCTGTTACTTATACAGTTACTTATGACGATGAATATAGGTGTAAAAGAAAGGAGAAGTTTATTATTCGAACTCCCAATTGTGATACGATAGTCCCTTACTATGATAAGCTAATGACGGATACAGTAATAGAGCCAGGAAGTCAGATTCAATTATTTTCTTCAGATGCTGTTTCTCATTCATGGACACCACAAAAAGGTCTTAGTTGTACAGATTGTCAAAATCCGTTGGTCGATATAAACACAGACGCAGAATATACAGTTACTTTAACTGATGACAACTCATGTAATTGGACAGAAAGATTTAAGATAAAATATAACTGCGATACTACTTCACTTTATAATCCGATTATTAAACAGGATACTATAATTGGCCCAGAAACAGAAGTCCAACTTTACCCTACACTGGGTTCTGATTACTCATGGTTTCCTGAAGATGGTTTAAGTTGCACTACTTGTCAAAGTCCAACAGCTTATATTGATGATTCTTTTGAATACCAAGTAACTTACAGAGATAGCCTTAACTGTTTTGTAAAGGAACAATTCATTTTTAGATTAAGAAATTGTGATACAATTGTTATCGCTAATGATATACTGCAACTAGATACCATCATTAATTACCAAACGACATTTAATTTATATGCTAAAGAGGGGCAAATAAACTACGAATGGTTACCCTTTGAAGGGTTAAGTTGTACTGACTGCCAGAGCCCTTTGGTTTCTATTAATGAATCAAGAGAATATTCAGTTATCTCATATGGTAAATATAAGTGCCCATTAACGGAGAGGTTTAAAATATCTAAAGAAACTATTGATGTTTTCATCCCTAATGCAATTACACCAAATAACGATGGCATAAACGACAGATTTGAAATTGCAGGTTTAATTCCTGGCTCTACATTACAAATTTATGATAGTTCAGGTCACCTTGTTTTTAAGTCTACCGATTATGATAACAAATGGCAAGGTACAGACCTAAGTGGAAATAAGATACCCCATAACAACACATATTGGTACTTGTTACAAACACCTAAAGGCGAAATTTATAAGGGTTGGGTATTTGTAAAATAGCAAATTAAACAAATGCATAGGCATAACAATTGTCGAATATAGAATAAGTTTGCTGTTGGCGCCTAGGTAAACCATTTTCAGGTTAGACTACACAATGTTTGTTAAAGTCTCACCAAACCCAGGTTTTAATCGACTAGGATGAAAGGTGAAGTCCAGATAGTTTTTTTTCTCCCTTATGCCTTATCGGTTTACAAGGACTTTAATACAATGTAAACCTTGTTACTTGTTATTTTACGGCGTTTTATGTAGTCGAGTTTACAGGTTTACGCGTTTACAAAGAAAAATTGTCCAACCATCATGTCTTTGTTTCACTAGAAACTAAAAATACTAGAACAAATATTGAAGGTTTAGCAATGTTGCTTGCACTAAACTAAAAAAGACTTACAAATTAAATTTGTAAGTCTTTGATATGCAATTGTCGGGATGACAGAAAGCCAACCTTATCTTGTAAGTTGCAGTGATTCAGAAGTATATCAACTTGAATTCATTTCAGGTAACCGAATAGGTAACGGTTTCAGCAGAAATATTAAATAATCCTGTGTTAATAATCTAAATAAGAACGTTTTGATGTAAAGTTAAGCAAAATATTGCAAAAAGGTGTAAAGTAAGACGATAGTAATTTATCCGAGGCGGGACTTTATCTTTCCTCACAACGCTTATATATTCAGTAAGTTATAACTGTCAAATTTTAGTGGTCACCCATTGGTCACTTTTGATATAATTGACTACAAACAAAGGTAAGAAAAATTTAAGGTAGGCTTTGGGAATTAAGTTTAGCTTTTTTAACTGAATTAATTATTGCGATGTAATTAGATTTTAAGATCGATAACTATTCACTAAATCGGTCTATTATTTCAAGCGCACCGATGATTCTTTTATCTTAAAACTACCGCTTAATTTAATCAGTAGAATTCCTCGAGGCTTGCCTCGGGTCGTAATAGAGGAAAGTTTGAAAACCTAAAGGTTTTCATAACGTTTTGAAAAAACGTATTTTAGTTGTTATGGACGAACAGGTTTACAAACGTCATAATGAAACACTGCTGCTGTTTCATTTAGTTTTCCCTGTAAAATATAGACGAAAAGTAATCAATGGAAAAATAAGTGATTATATAGAGGAAGTATGCCTGGAAATAGGAGAACGTTATGAGATACAGTTTGTTGAAATAGGTACAGATGAAGATCATGTTCATTTTTTAGTACAGAGTGTTCCCACAATGGCAGTTTCTAAAATAGTACAAATAATAAAGATCATTACTGCACGTGAAGTATTCAAGAATTATCCAGAAGTAAAGAACAACTGTGGGGAGGAAATTTTTGGACAAGTGGTTTTTATGCCAATACAGTCGGTCAATATGGGAACAAGGATGTTATAAGAAAATATGTAGAAAATCAAGGTAGGGAATACAAGCAGAAGCATGCGGAGCAGCTTCGCTTGTGGTAGCCGATACCTCGGAGTTTGTTCCGGGGTCATTCATTTTTTTGGGGTATCTGAATATTCGATTCTAACTCCTGAAGCAATAACTTAGCTGCTGTTTGTCCCATCTCGTAAGTTGGTTGATTAACTGTAGTTTAGGATGGTTTTATGACCTCAGAGAGGTGTGAGTCAGAGAATCCTACAATGCCAACGTCATCTGGTATTTTGATGTTGTTTGCCTTCATGACTAACATGGCACCAAGAGCTATTGGGTCGTATACGGCAAAAATAGCTTCAGGAACTTGTTTGTTTTCAATCAATTTTCTCATAGTTGCTTTGCCGTGTTCCATATCAACGCCTTCCGTTTCAATTATTTGTTCGTCGCTGACAAATAAGTTGTGTTTAATCATGGCATCCTTAAAGCCTTTTGCGCGGGCTAAAGAAAAGGATAAGAATTTTGGACCCATAAAATGGACAATGTTTTTATAGCCTTGCAGTATTAAGTGCTCGGTGGGCATAAATGCCCAGGCGTGATCGTCCAAAACAACTTTAGCTGATTGTAATTTGTCAATAATTCTATTAAACTGAATGATGGGGAATTTCTCTTCAAGTAATTTTTTGTAGTAGGTAACCTTTTGCGTTTCGGCACTGAAGGAGATGATGAGGCCGTCCACCATATTATTATACAATGTTTTTACATTGGATAATTCTGTTTCTGCATTTTCATTCGACTGCATTATTAATACCTGATAGCCCTTGGGGATCAATATGTTTTGTATCCCTGTTATCACATCAGGGAAGAAAGCGTTCCGAAATTCAGGTACGATCACACCGATATTGTGAGTTTTATTCTGTTGTAATTATGTATTTGAAGGTCAGGGACACGGGCTTTTTAGTCAGAAAAAGAGTGAGTTAACCGAACCCATCATGCTGATTTATTACCACTGGCATCGCTTCTTGGCTCAGCAGGGGTTTGTAAAAAGGCCGAAAAAACTTAAAAGTGAGTATGATATGGTTCTATCAGACTATCAGTTCTAAAAACAATTGAATCAGATTCCTTTCGAAATGTTTTTTCATTTTAGTTAAATGGAATGTTATATTTAAAGTTTAATGAATTGAAGCAATAAAATTGTTACAGGATAAATTTCATGAACGAATCCAATATAATACAAGCCATTTTTAAAATTGACGGCAGGCGAAAGGAGCCAAAGTCAAAACAAATCATAAACTCTGTTGCGGAAGCGGTAAAAAAAGAAATCCTGCAAATAGGAGAGTGTCTTCCTTCCTTGAATAATGTCAGTTTTGAACTGGATGTTTCTAGAGATACAGTTCAACGGGCGTATGTAGGTTTATGTGACAGGGGTATCATAGAGTCTGTTCCCGGAAAAGGATTCTTCGTTAAAGCCAAACCTTCTGATTCGGCCCTGAAAATACTTTTGGTATTTAATAAATTAACCGCCTATAAAAAATCCATATACAATTCTTTTATGCGTATGATGAATACGCAGGCTAACATCGATTTTCATGTTCATGATTATGACCCCAATCGTTTCGACCAAATAATAAAATCCAGCCTGGATAACTATGATTATTATGTGATCATGCCTTTCTTTTATCACTACGATAAGAAGATTTTAGATATTTTTAAACTCATTCCCAAAGATAAACTGGTATTGGTGAATAAGGATGTTCAATTTTTGGACTACGAATATCCTGTTATATATGAAGATTTTGAAAATGATATTTGTGAAGCCTTGTTACCGGCTTTAAATGAAATACGAAACTATAATCGTATTGTTCTGGTTTATCCATTGGACCCAATGTCAAATCGTGAAATAATCTCCGGATTTGAGCACTTTTGCAAGGGGCACCAATTGAATCATGAAGTCCGTATCGGGATGTCGGATATCAGCCTCGAAGAAAAAGAATTATACATCATTATTGATGATGATGACCTGGCTGAGTTCATTAAGCTATGCAGGGATCAAAAGTTAAATGTAGGAACCGATATTGGTATTGTTTCCTATAATGAAACGGTTTTAAAAGAAGTGCTTGCTGAAGGAATAACCGTTATCAGTACCGATTTTGCTTATATGGGAGAAAAACTGGCCTGGCTGATTCTGAGTAAAGAAAAAGTAAAAATCAAAAATCCATTCAGGATGATCAGGAGAAAGTCCTTTTAAAAACTTTTTTTAATATAAAATACACAGCATCTCTATTTTAGATTAATTGCCTGTAAGGTAGTTTGTTTGCGGGTGATCTCCTTTTGAATATAGCTATTTTGTTTGCCCTTTGTTCAGCACTGTTCAGTACTGTTTTTCTGCATCGGCATTGTAAAATTGTATCGTAGATATAAAAAGTAAAATTTAAAATAATACGATATGAAGTCAATGATGTTAACCGGCATTAGGGAAATGGAGATGCAGGAAGTCCCTACGCCTGAATTAAAAAATGATACGGATGTATTGATCCGCTTAAAAGTGGTGGCTGTTTGTGGTTCTGATGTGCACTACTATGTTTCCGGAAAAATAGGAAGTCAGGTGGTGCAATATCCTTTTCCGGTAGGGCACGAATGTGCAGGTGTGGTGGAGAAGGTTGGATCTGCTGTAACCAAAGTAAAGGCGGGAGACCGAATAGCTGTTGAGCCTGCTATGTCCTGTGGCGAATGTGACCAGTGCAAAGCAGGAAGACCACATACTTGCCGTAAACTAACTTTTCTGGGGTGCCCCGGGCAGGCCGATGGGAGTATGTCCGATTTTATTGTGATGCCCGAACATTCATGTTTCCCCGTTCCGGATACCATGTCTTTTGATGAAGCTGCAATCTCCGAACCTCTGGCTATTGGGGTATATGCAGTCAATAGATCCATACCGATGAAAGGAGCCCACGTTGGAATATTAGGTTTTGGACCTATCGGAATGAGTGTGCAATTGCCTGCCATGGTCAAGGGTGCTGAGAAGGTATATGTAAGCGACAAAATCGATGAACGATTACAGATTGCACGAAATGCTGGCGCAACATATGCCGGCAATGTGGAAACTACAGATATTGTAAAAGACATAAAGAAATTGCACCCGGAAGGTTTAGATGTTGTTTTTGAATGTTGTGGGCAAAAGGAAGCCATTGATCAGGCATTTGAGTTATTGAAACCTGGTGGCGTCTTAATGCTAATAGGAATACCTGAGTTTGATCGTTGGAGCCTTCCGGTGGACAAAGGTCGTCATAAAGAGGTGACGATTATTAATGTTCGTCGTCAGAACGGTGCGCTGGAAGAAACCTTGCAGATGCTGGAGGATGGAACTGCCGATGTAAGTAAAATGGTCACCCATCGTTTTTCTTTTGAGGAGTCTCAGAAAGCATTTGACCTGGTTGCTTCTTATGGTGATGGTGTTATGAAAGCTATGATTGATTTTTAAAATAGTGTTATTAGAAAAAGCCAATAACTTCGTTACGCTCATCTTGAAAACAGTCGTTTACGAAAGAAAACTCCTTGATTTTCAAAATTTCGCAAGCCTTGTTCTTGGCATTTTTTTAAAAACACTTGATGGTTATATAGTTTTCGTAGAAAAATTAAATATGAGTAAAGAAAAAATAAATCAGCTGGAACAGAACCTGAACTCTTTTGATGCAAACGAGAGAATGGATGCACTTATCCAACTACAAACCTTGGTTGAGATAAACAAAAATGGCTTGCAAAATGTAAATATGCATTTTCACTCTTTCAACTCTTATAATGCCGAATTCTGGTCTCCGGAACGCATAGCCTGGGAGGCAAGGAAGAATTCATTATATGCATCAGGTATTATTGATTTTGATGTATTGTTGGGTTTGGAAGATTTTTTAAAGGCAGGGGAGTTATTGGGATTAAGAACCAGTGTTGGAATTGAAACCCGGGCATTTATGCATGAATATGCCGATAAGGAAATTGATTCGCCAGGCGAACCGGGAGTCAGCTATATTGCCGGAACAGGATTTTATAAATTACCCGATACAAATTCTGAGCAAGCACATACCCTGGAAAGTTATAACAAAAAGGCTGCATCACGTAACATGGACTTAATAGCACGTATTAATCCAAATGTACCGTTAATTGCCATTAATTATGATGAGGTCTTATCACTTACTCCATCAGGTAATGCGACTGAAAGGCACATTATTTCCGCATACATTAAAAAAGCATCAGAGGTTTTCCCGGAAAAGAATAATCTAACAACTTATTGGGCAGGAATCCTTGGTCTTAGTTTGGAGAAGACTGCTGAGTTGATTGCGTCGGGACATAAACTTGAAGATGTGGTACGTTCGAAATTTGCGAAACGTGGCGGTTTTGGATATGTTCAGCCGTCTGCCGATACCTTTCCGCCTGTTGAAGAATTTTTTGCCTTTGTTAAGTCCTGCGGAGCGATACCTATGGAATCGTGGCTGGATGGAACAAGCGATGGCGAAAAAGATGGTAAAGCATTGCTCGAACTTTCAAAATCGAAAGGGGCAGCGGCACTAAATCTGATTCCAGACAGAAACTGGAATATTGCTGACAGTAAAGTAAAAGCCGTAAAAACACAAAATCTCAAGAAGATCATCGAAACGGCTGTAAGCATGGATATGCCTATTCATATTGGTACAGAAATGAATAAAAAGGGGCTGCCTTTTGTTGATGACCTAGGTGGTGCAGATCTGAATCCCTACAAAGAAATCTTCTTAAATGGCGCACGCATTATTGTGGGACATACCCTGTTGGCACGTTTTGCCGATTTTACCTATCTGGGTGAAAAAGCTGCGCAAGAGTTTGGCAGTATGAAGCAAAGGAATGCCTTTTTTGCCTCAGTAGGTGCTTTGCCAGCCGTACAGAGTAAGATTGCAAATGTACTGCGTGAAGCAGGAGAAGAAAAATCATTCAGTATTATCTGTGACTCTGCCAAACAGGGAGAATGGGTCATTTAAAAAGAAGATAAAATTAATTCTCACCAGTTAATACATTGTTGATCTGGCAGAGTATTGGTCTATTATCTTTTATCTATTAGTCTAACATCTTATTAAAGAATATGAAAGCAGCAGTAATAAAAAATCCTGGAAATATAGTTGTAGAAGAATTTATATCTCCTATACCAGGTGAAGGAGAAGTATTATTAAAAGTGGATGCCTGTGCCATTTGTGGAACAGATCAGCGTGTCTTAAAGGGTGAAAAACCTGTTGATGTACCCATTGTTGGGCACGAAATAAGTGGAACAGTTGCCGGTTTGGGCAAAGGTGTTTCAGGATTTAAGGAAGGAGAACGCTATGCTGTACAAACTGTAATTGGTTGTGGCGATTGTCCTATGTGTGCCATTAGTCGCGAGAACCTTTGCGAAAATGGGTTTAAAGCCATCGGTTACCAGTGGAACGGCGGATTTGCAGAATACATGATCATGCCTAAAGTTGGTGTTGATCAGGGCTGTTTAATACCGGTTAGTGATAAAATGACGGACGAAGAGGCTACTATTCTTGAACCACTAAGTTGCTGTATAAACGGTATGCGTATTATACCTCTTGAAGATGCACAAAGTGTAATCGTTTTTGGAGGAGGTATTATTGGCGTGTTAAATGGTTTGGTAGCTAAAGCACGTGGGGCAAAATCTGTGACCATCATCGATGTTTCTCAGGATCGGTTGGAACTTTTGGCGAGCTTAAACCTGCCCTTCGATCATTATGTCAACAGTGCAACTACCTCGCCGGAGGAATGGGTAAAAGAGAATACCAACGGAAGAGGAGTGGATGTTGTGGTAGTGGCGGCTTCTGTCAAGTCCTTGGTTAAACAAGGTATGGACTTGTTGGCACGTGACGGACACCTATCCATTTTTGCAGGTATGCCCAAGTCAGACCCAACCGATGTACTTGATTTGAACCTGATCCATTATCCCGAACTGCATATCCATGGAGCAAACAGTTCTGTGAAAAGAGATTATATCGAAGCAGAGCAAATGATCTCCTCAGGGTTAATAGATGCATCAGCCTTAGTTACGCATGTTTTTTCATTAGATGAATTTAACGAGGCTGTCAATATTCAGAGTAATCCTAAATCGGGAGCATTAAAAGTCATCATTAGACCTTAAGGGTATTGAACCTATAACTGGCGCGACCTTAAAGCTCGTGTCAAAAAAAACAATCTTAAATGAGTTATTTAAAAAAATACGAAAAAGAAGTAAGCGCTTTTTTAAAAGTCTGTCATCAATTGTCGGCAAAAATGTTCGTTACGGGGTTTGGTGGAAACCTGGCCTGGAAATTAGAAGAGGATGTAATTCTAATCACTCCTACAATGATGAATAAGGGCGACATTCAAAAAGAAGACCTGGTATTCATTAATGGTGAAGGAGACACAAAAGAAGGGAAAAAAAGACCCACCGGTGAGAAATCAATGTACCTGAAATTCTTTAAGGAGCGCCCTGATATTGTATCTGTTATTCATTGTCATGCTCCAAATGCTTGTTCTTTTGCGATCATGGAAGGGGAGCATCTGATGAAACCGTACTATCCGGAATTAACACATGAAGTTGGACCAGTACCAATAGTGCCATATGGTGAGCCCTTGAGTCAACTTTTGGCGGATAATTTTTCTAATTACCTTCAGAAGTACAACAATTTCCTCATGGAAAATCATGGCCTGGTATCTATGAGTCCACTGGGTGTTGATTGGACTCATATGAATGTAGAATTGTTAGAGATGTCATGTTATTCTTTAATACAGGCAATGGCTTCTGGTCAGCCTTTGAAGACACTCACAAAACAAGATGTTAAAGACTTGGACAATGTTGTGCTTAAAAGAGATTGCCCTATGTTTGGTGCACCTGGAGTTCATTCGTCTTTGGTTGATCTTTATTTCCCAAATGAAGTTGTTCTTTCTTAGTTTGAAATGCTTTAATTATGAATTTCGACCAACTAAAAGATTCACTTGAAGGCGATCTGTTTACTGATAATGTGCAGCGTGTTTTATACTCAACAGACGCTTCGCAGTATAAAGAATTGCCTTTGGCGGTATGTAAACCTAAATCGGCAGCTGATATCAAAATGTTAATTGCCTTTGCCCGGGAGAATAAAACATCGCTTATTCCCCGTGGCGGAGGTACTTCTTTGGCCGGCCAGGTTGTTGGATCAGGAATTGTGGTGGATATCTCCAAGTATATGAATAATATACTGGAGTTCAATAAAGAAGAAAACTATGTTATTGTTGAGCCTGGAGTGGTTCTGGCTGAGTTAAACCAGTTTCTGGCTAAACACGGTATGCAGTTTGGTCCCGAGACCTCAACCGCTAATCGCTGCGTCATTGGTGGTATGTTGGGAAATAATTCCTGTGGCTTGCATTCATTGGCATACGGTAGTGTGCGTGAACATGTTTTGGAGGTAGATGCTATACTTTCCGATGGTTCAGAAACCACCTTTAAACCACTTAACAAAGAGGAGTTTGATGCCAAATTGAATGGCAATTCCAATAAACTGGAAAAAGCCATTTATGAAAATATTAATGAGATATTAGCCGGAACTGAGAACCAAAAGGAGATAAGGGAACAATTTCCTGCTCCAGAGCTTACGCGTCGCAATATGGGCTATGCCATAGATGTATTGCTCGAATCTGAAGTCTATACAGAAGGCGGCGCACCTTTCAATTTTTGCAAACTATTGGCGGGCTCAGAGGGTACGTTGGCCTTTTCGCAAAGGATAAAACTGAATGTTATCCCGCTTCCTCCAAAATATAAAGGATTGGTTTGTGCTCATTTTGAAACTTTAAATGAATCACTGCTTGGTAATTTAGTGGCACTAAAACATGGTCCTACAGCTATAGAACTAATGGATGATGCCATTATGCAATGCACCAAAGCCAATAGGGAACAAAACCTTAATCGCTTTTTTGTTAAAGGCGATCCGGGTGCAATGCTCATGATTGAGTTTTCTTTTGAAACAGAAGAAAAACTCAAAGCTACTGCCGAAGCCTTAGAAAAAGATATGCGGGAAGCTGGCCTGGGTTACCATTTTCCGCTAGTTACGGGTGCAAAAAATATCAAGCGCGTGTGGGCTTTACGAACTGCCGGTCTTGGTTTGCTGGCTAATATTCCCGGCGACAGAAAAGGTGTTCCAGGTATTGAAGATACAGCAGTAGCTCCTGAATATTTGCCTGATTATGTGGTAGATATAAAGAGGGTGCTGGCGGAGCTGGGTTTGGAAAGTGTTTTTTATGCACACGTTGCCACCGGGGAAATTCACTTTCGTCCGCTCATTAATTTCAAAGACCCAAAAGATGTTGAGCGTTTTGATACGCTAATGACAGAAACGGCAAAACTTGTTAAGAAATACCAGGGTTCTATGAGTGGAGAACATGGTGACGGACGAGCACGCGGAAAATTTATACCGTATATGCTGGGCGAAAAAAGCTATGAGTTTGTGAAAGCCCTTAAAAAAGCCTGGGACCCGGATAATGTCTTTAATCCTGGGAAAATTACAGATACACCTCCAATTACTGAAAACCTAAGAGTAACTCCCGGTAACCCGACTCCTGAGTTCAAAACGCATTTTGATTTCTCTAGGAATAACGGCTACATGCGCAGCATTGAAAAGTGCAATGGCACCGGCGATTGTCGCAAGAGTGAACTGATAGGAGGAACCATGTGTCCAACCTATATGGCGACACGCGATGAGGACAAAAGTACACGTGGGCGGGCCAACATCTTAAGAGAATTTTTATACTCCACAGACAAAACAAACCCTTTCGATCACAAGGAAATATATGATATTTTAGATTTGTGCATCTCCTGTAAAGCCTGTAAAAATGAATGTCCATCGAATGTGGATATGTCTAAAATGAAGGCTGAGTTTATGCAGCATTACTATGATATTCACGGTATCCCATTGCGCTCAAAATTGGTTGCTTTCCTGCCACGACTTAATAAACTGGCAATGGTATTTCGTCCTGTTTCCAATTTTGTGATGACTACTTCAGTGTTGAAAAGGGCTATTGGTTTTTCAAGCAAACGCAGTGTGCCACTGCTTTCAAAAATGACCTTGAATAAATGGTTCGAAAAAGGCGTGCCACAAATGGAAAAGGAAATCAAAGGCCGCATTTATCTGTTCAACGATGAATTTACCAATTACAACGAAAGTGATATCGGAATCAAAGCCATATTATTACTAACTAAGTTGGGATATGAAGTGAAAATACCAATGCATAAAGAAAGCGGCCGGACATTTCTTTCAAAGGGACTGGTTCGCATCGCTAAGAAGGTTGCCACAGAAAATGTTAATCGCTTAAAAGAGATCATTTCAGCAGAGACCCCATTGGTGGGTATCGAACCTTCAGCAATTCTGGCTTTTCGCGATGAATATCCTGAACTGGTCGACAAAGAGCTTCAGCCTGCAGCAGGTGACCTGGCAAAAAATGTACTTTTATTTGAAGAGTTTATATCAGCAGAAATTGACAAAGGAAATATTAAAGTGTCTGATTTTACAGATGATGAAAAACATATTTTGTTGCATGGACATTGCCAGCAAAAGGCTGTGGCCTCTACCAAGCCATCAAAACAAATGTTATCACTGCCGTTAAACTATCATGTAAAAGAAATCCCATCTGGTTGCTGCGGAATGGCAGGCTCTTTTGGATACGAAAAGGAGCATTACGAATTATCCATGAAAATTGGGGAGATGGTGCTGTTTCCTTCTGTCCGTATGGCAGAAGAAAAAATGATTATTTCGGCTCCGGGAACTTCATGCCGTCATCATATAAAAGATGGAACCGGAAAAACGGCATGGCATCCGGTAGAGGTATTGTATGATGCCTTAGCAGATAATAACAGTCATTCATCTAACAACTAAATCTTAGAAACAAAATAAAAATAAACGAATGAAAAATACCAGACAAATAGAGCAAATGTATTCCCTGGCAAAAGAACAGTATGCTGAAGCAGGAATTGATACAGATCAAATATTAACGCAAATGCAAAAAATAGCCATCTCCTTACATTGTTGGCAAACCGATGATGGGGGTGGATTAGAATACGATGGCGCTGAGCTTTCCGGAGGAGGTATTCAGGCAACCGGAAATTTTCCGGGAAAATCACGGAATATGGGTGAGGTGCGCCAGGACCTTGAAAAAGTGTTTTCACTCTTGCCTGGAAATCATCGTTTAAACCTTCACTCTATTTATGGCGATTTCAGCAAGGGCTTGGTTGAACGCGATCAGTTCGGGCCCGAACATTTTGAAAGTTGGGTTGAATGGGCCAAAAAGCAAAATATAGGGATGGATTTTAACTGTACGCTTTATTCGCACCCTAAATCAGAATCGGGTTATACCTTATCTGATCTGAACAAAGAAACCCGTGATTTCTGGATTCAGCACGTCAAACAATGCCGTAAAATAGCTGCTTATATTGGAAAGGAATTGGGGAGCAGATGTGTGCATAATATTTGGATTCCAGATGGTTCGAAGGATGTGACCGTTAATCGCTTTAAGCACCGTGCCTTTTTAAAAGATTCGTTAGATCAGATTCTGGCTGAGCCGCAAAATCCCGAATATATGGCCGATGCTGTTGAGGCTAAACTTTTTGGTATTGGAGTGGAAGCTTTTACTGTAGGATCGCATGAATTCTATTTGGGTTATGCCGTAGATAAAAAGATGATGCTATGTCTCGATATTGGTCACTTCCACCCAACCGAGCAGGTGTCGGATAAAGTATCAGCAGTTTTTCAATTTATTCCCGAACTATTGTTCCATGTTACCCGTCCAATTCGTTGGGACAGTGATCATGTTGTAACACTCAGTGATGAAGTACGTAATTTATTTGAAGAGATCGTTTGGGCTGACAAACTCGATAAAGTAAACATTGGGCTCGATTTCTTTGATGGCAGCCTAAACCGCATTGGTGCCTATGTTGTGGGTACACGTGCTGCACAAAAGGCGATTCTTATGGCTTTGCTAAATCCAAGCGATGAAATACGATCCTACGAAGAAAAAGGGAAAAACTTCGAAAAACTAGCCAAGATGGAAGAAGCCAAATCTATGCCATTTGGTGCCATATGGGATTATTTCTGCCTGAAAAACAATGTTCCTGCAGGAGATGATTATATCGCGGAAATTCAGGAATATGAAAAAAACATATTGAGTAGGCGATAAATCCGGGCGAATATGGCTATTCGGGATCTCTCGGATCATATTTCCAGCCTTTTGGGGCATAATAGCAAAGATGTATATTCAGGCGATTTCAGAAGTGCCGCTAAAATAAAAAATATGAGGTTAATCGTGATTGGTCAGCCTCATTTGTTTTTCATAACTATATTATTGCTGTAAATAGACGAATATCAGTCACGAAAGGGCATACCGATCTCATTAATGAAATTTATTTTCGATAATTGATTTAGGCTGCTATGATTGCTTGATTCTGCATTCGTCTGCCTATTTCAAGGGCATTGCCAACATGGATGCCCATGAATATCCAGAGAGTCTCAGTGTCTTTTTTTCGGGCTTTAATTCGATTCAAGTAATAATGTTGCTTATCCTTTCCAAAACTACCTTCCAGGCGTGTTGCCCGCTCCTTTTTAATTTGTGCTGCCAATTGCTTACGGTGATGTTCGTGTTTGCCAGCCCGTCCTTTTCTCACAAAATCAGTTCGGATATTGTTAAAGGAGGCAAACCTTCGGTTAGCATTGGTAGCATAAATAGCATCTGCACCAATGATCTTTACTTTTGTATGAGTCAATGATTGAGCAAAGTATACCGATGACTTAAAATGAGTTCCTTCATTAAAGGCATCAAAACTAAGGTGCTCAATAAAACTGATGCCATTAATTTGTATTTTATTGACCTTGGCACCGAACTCTACAGCTTTCGTTTCTTTACCTCTGACAATGGGCCGAATATAGCTTTTTGAAAGACTGACAATCCGGTCTTCTGGTGATTTGCCCGTTGCAAACCTATAGCTTTGCTGCTTCAATACTTTTTCAATGATAGCGTATTGAGTATAATATCTTTCAGGCATTTGAACATCCAGCTGCTTAAGCATGACAACCAGTTCTTCCAGAAGTTTTTTAAGCAATTTCAATAATCCCCTGGTAATAGCAGTGCGTTCTTTTTTCGACTTCCGACGTTTACGACTATAGTTCCAATAGCGCTGTTTCCACTTATTATACTTGCTACGAGGCATGGCTTGTTTGCCATATGAGCAAAGTAGCTTCAACTGATTCTGGCACCAATCAGTAGCTTCCCATAGCAACTTCTGATCGGTTGGAAAACGTAAGCTGCTTTCGTAACAGGTGGCATCAGTGACAACCTGATCTAACTCTTCCATATAAGGCAGCCAATGCTTGGCTAAACACTTTTGTACTTTGTCAATATCCAACTTGGCTGACAGCTCGCATCGTATTTGACTAATGATTTTAAAATTATTGATTTGTTCTCCAATGCCGAGCAGTAAACGACAAAATAGCTGGTAATGGATATTGGAGTTTAACTGCTCCATTAAACGTTCATCTGAACAGCAGGCATAGTTCTTTAGAAACATTAAAGCTAGTTTACCTTGGGGGCTAAATATACAGTCTGGCCCCATTTTACTTTCAGTGATGCCGAATGAATCAACTAGCTCATCCCATGGGATGGCTTGGTAAATTTTGCCTAATGAAGTAGCAAGAAATTGATTGTAGACAAGCTGGAAATTATCTTCAATAGAAAAAAGTGGATGATGAGCCTGAAATTCTGGAATACTTTGTAATTTTATCACTAAGAGAAAAAAAGTAAACCCCGATTTATGGCAAAAGTGCCTGTTTTCGGGGTTTTGTTATACTTTTAAGATAGTGATAATTATCTAATTATCAAAGATGTAAATCAACTTCTGAATATCCCTATTCAAATAGATACCCCGTAAGCTTTCGACTGGGTATCTATTTGAATTACATATAAAGTCTGTTTGGGGGAATGGACTGCATATTACTGGCTTCGTCATCTGGATATATTTTGTTTTAACGATTTTTCTCTTTGTATTCTTTAGGGGTATTACCAACATGTTTTTTGAAAGCAGTAGAGAAGTTGGATTGCGAACTAAAGCCTAATTTATAGGCAATTTCTGAAATTGATAATTCATCTTGTTTTAGAAATTCTACAGCTTTATTAAATCTTATTTTTTGGGTGTATTCTTTGTACGAGATTCCGATGAGAGCTTTAAATTTTTTGTAAAGACTAGATTGGCTTAACCCCATTTCTCGACTCAGAGAAACCACACCGTAATCTTTGTTAGCCAGATTCTCAGAGATGATATAAGTCACTTTTTCTATAAATTCTTTATCTCTTGGATGCATTGCGATAGGGGTATCATTCACCTCTTCTGAGTCGGTTGTTTCTAATGATGCATTCCGTTTTTTGATGTTTTGTCTTATTGTTAAAGTGTTATTAATAATGGCAAACAAACTCTCTGGAACAAAAGGCTTACTAACATAATTGTCAGCCCCTGTTTTATAACCTTCTAATTGACTCTCAATGTCAGATTTCGCCGTCAATAGAATGATGGATATATGACAGGTGTTTATGTTCGATTTAAGCTTTCTACACAGCTCTATGCCATTCATTTCTGGCATCATAACATCACTAATAATGAGGTCGTAATCATTGTCATTAGCCATTTTTAGACCTTCTCGTCCATTAATAGCACTATGCACATTGTAATTCTCTTGCAATAGAGATGACAGGTAATCGCGTAGTTCATCATCATCCTCAACAATGAGTAAATGAGGTGTGTTCTCCTTAAAAGATGTTTTTTGCTCAAAAGGCGTATGGCTATCGCTTAACGGCAAGATGCTGTGCCCTTGCAAGCCCTGTGGTCGCCCCATGATTGTGTGTTCTTGCAGCTGGCTATTGGGCTCCTCAAAAGGGAAAGTGAGGAGTGCTTCTGTACCCACACCTTCTTCACTATTTATCTCAAAACTGCCACCATGAATTTCGATCAAACGTTTAGCATAGGCAATGCCTATGCCTGAACCATCGATATGTTCAGTGCCTGATCCTCTTACAAAGCGGGCTGTTATTTTACTGATTGTTTCACTTGTCATGCCAGAACCAGTGTCTCTAATGATTATTTTGATGTTGGTGTTTTCAATTTTTAGGTAAGTGAAAACTTGTCCTCCTTTGTTTGTATATTTTAAGGCATTATGAATAATGTTATTAACGATTTTTTCAATTTTATCTTTGTCAAAATAAGCCACACAAGTATTCATCTCAGATTTAAACTGTAAATTAATACCTTTTTGTTTAGCAAAGTCTGAGAAGAGTTCAACTGTATAAGCAACGCTTTGGACAATGTCAGCATTTTCTTTATAGAGCGGAAGTATGTCCTGCTCCATTCGTCTGAAATCGATGAGTTGATTAACTAAGTTCAATAAACGGTTTGAGTTATTGTGAATCTTGTTTAACTTCTTCTTTATGCCTGAGTTACCATGCAGGTGGTGGTCGGCCATAATCTCTCGTATTGGAGAAATAATAAGCGTAAGAGGTGTTTTAAACTCATGCGAAATATTAGTAAAAAAATTGACTTTCAGCTGGGTTAATTTTTCGTTTTGTTCTTTCTTAAGTCGTTCTAACGCTAAAGCATTTTTCATCTTTTGCTCATGGAGAATAAAGAGTCGTGATAAGTAGGTGATGGCTAAAATAATTAGGACATATAGGGTATAAGCCCACCAGCTCAACCAAGGCGGTCGTTTAATGATAAACGAAAACTCAGCACTATCTTCAGACCATATATTTTCGTTGTTAGTGGCAATTACCTTAAATGTATATTTTCCAGGAGGAAGTTTTGTATAAGTAACTTGATTGAGTTCTCCAACGTGTTGGAAGTCATTATCCAGGCCAATTAGTTTGTAGGCATACTGACTTTTACGTATTCTGGAGTAATTGAGGGTAGAATAATCAATACTTATGGTGTTTTCATTATACTTTAATTCTATGGGAGTGCCATTTAAAATAGCTGACTTTATTATAGTATTATTATTGTCGTGTGTTACTGCGCCATTGTTAACCGCTACGTTCTCAATATATAAAGGCAATTGAGTTTTAAAATTCTTTACCACATTGGGGTCGAATGCAACAATTCCATCTATTTTACCAAAAATTATTTGTCCATCTTCGGTCTTATAAGAACTGTTATCCAGAAATTCGCTATTGTTCAGCATGTCTGATAGAGTGTGGTTGCTTATCTCTCCACTAGAGTGGTTTAATTTTGAAATACCCAATTTTGAGGTCAACCATAAATTGTTGTCATTATCTTCTTCTATAGAGAGAATGTTATTGGAGGGGAAGCCTTGCTCTGTTGAATATTGAATAAAAGAATCTGTTTCACTTTCGTAGCAAAATAAACCATTGAATTCAGTACCCACCCATAGCTTGTCTTTGGAATCAACAAAAAGAGTTTTATAACGATACTCTGGCAGGTTGGGATAACGAGTGTTGCTGATATGCTCAAAATAGTTATTCTCGTTTTTTTTGTATAAACCATTAAGTGATGAGAGGACATACACCTCCCCTTTTCTGGTTTGCTCAATATTTACGATAGAAGGTATAAATTGGGGTTGATACTGGGTTATTTTTTCTGTTTCGGGGGCCATTGAGAAAATCTCATTAGTAGAACTAAACCATACTTGATCATCATTTCCTAATTCTATGTCACTTACTACTCTTTCCGCTAGAAATTTATAATTGTCGATTTCATAATAGTGTACTTTCTTTGCTTTCGTTTCGATTCTAGCTAAGGTTGAATAACCGCCACCAACCCATATATCTCCATTCTTTCCCTCCGTTATAGATAGTATAGAGATATCTTCTAATTTTTCTGCGTTTTTAAATAGAGATCCAATGCTTACGGGTTTCTGGTTTTTATCAAAGGCTAATAGGCCATTGTTCCATGTTCCAACTGTCCAAATTCCAGAATCATCTATGGATAAGCCTTCCACGCGCGAACTTGTTTCCTGAAGGTAGTTGTTTATTTTGGCGTGTTTAATCGTTTGGAAGGTTGTTTCAGAATATATGCATATTCCGCTATTGAAAGTGCCAAACCAAAGTTTATTTTGACTTCCGCTAGCACCACATGTAAAAGAATTTCCGGAAAATATCTCCACTTTAGGTGTGAAATCTAAGCCTGCCTTAATCTCGGAATACTTGATGAGCTGCTTTCCTCCCAACCAAACATCACCCATTCTACTTCTTATGGCAAATTGAATATTCAAGTCCTGCTGATTGTCAAGTCCTAAATATAATGGCTGTATTTTTTTACTCTTTTTGTTGAGCGTGAAAATACCGTGCCTGGCACACAACCAAAGGGTCTGATCATCGTATTCAAAGATGTGGTTAATATTCCCATAAGCGGGAGAGTTGAATAGGCTAAGTTTATTATTATTATAATCATAAAGGTAAAGGTGCTCCTGGGCGGCGACAAGCAAGGAGTTGTCATCTAACTGAACAACTGCACTGGCGCTAAATTCGGTTTCATTTTCAGGGAATATATGTTTATAACCAGTTGAATCGACACGACAAAGTTCACCAGTGTAACTCACCCAGATGTTCTCGTAGGAGTCTTTGTAGATATCCCTGATATATCGATTGATTAATTTTTCTTCAGAGTGAGTTTTTACTAGCACAAACTTATCATTCTCTCTATCATACCGGTACAAGCCATCGGACCATACGCCAAGCCATAATGTACTATCGGGGGCTTCGTAAAGACAAGTGATTTGATGGTAGCGCAGACCATTATCTTTTCCATCATCACTGCGGTAGGTCACAAACTCATACCCGTTATATTTGCAAAGTCCTTCTTCTGTGCCAAACCATAAGTATCCTTTGTAGTCTTGAAGAGCAGAAATGATGTAGCTGTTGGGCAGCCCATCTTTTCTGTCGAGGTATGAAAAATTCTCGTCAAGAATGTTCTTGGATAATATGTGGGAGGTAAAAGTAAATAAGAATAAAACCAGTAGAGCTTTAATTATTGAAGTGTAGCGTATGCTAATCAAATCCATATAGAGGAGTACTAATTGTAATTATTAATCAAGTTTTGTAAAAATACATTTATTTGTTTTTGAAATCATAAAAGTACTGTTTTTAAAACATTTTATACAGCAAGTCAAAATAGCTAATGCTTCTAAAACTCTTTATTTTACTAGTGTTGTAGCTTTGCTTTATTCTTTTTATGGTTTTAAATATGAGTGGTGTAATAAGTGTTGTTGTGGTCAAAAAAAACAATTTTCAAACATAAAAAACGAATTTTAACACATCTTCTTTTTCTTTTTATGACTTATTTGCATCATCAGAATTTACAGTTTATTTGGTCTGGCTTTTTGATAATAAAAAGGTCATTTATAACAACAATTTAAATTCAAATCTTAGATGAAAAGATCAGTGTTTGGCAAGAATAAGAAGTTAATAGTTATGCTTCTTTTTTGTTTAATTAATATTCCTATAATAGCTCAGAATGGCTATATATCAGGTAAAGTGACAGATTCAGGGGGCGAAGCAATACCTGGTGCAACAATTTTGTTGAAAGGAACAGTTCAAGGTACCATATCAGACATTGATGGCAACTATTCAATAAAAGCGAGTTCTGCACAAACTCTTGTTTTCTCTTTTATAGGTATGAAAAGTCAAGAAATTATGATTGGCAACCAAAAAGTAATAGATGTTGTATTGCTTGCAGATGCCATTGGTCTTGAGGATGTTGTTGTTGTGGGGTATGGTATTCAAAAGAAAGAAAGTGTCGTTGGTGCTATTGCTCAGGTCAAAGGTGATGATTTGATGCAAGCCGGTGGAGTTACAAATGTTGGGGAGGCGCTTCAAGGACGTTTACCAGGAGTAACAACACTATCTACCAGTGGTATGCCTGGAGAGGGTGATCCACAGATATTCATTAGAGGTCAAAGTTCCTGGAATGGAGGAGGGCAACCTCTTATTCTTGTGGATGGTATTGAGCGCCCTATGAGCGACATTGACATGAATGAAATAGAGCAGATGTCGGTACTAAAGGATGCTTCCGCTACAGCGGTATTTGGTGTAAAGGGTGCAAATGGTGTAATTATGATTACCACTAAGCGAGGGCAAACAGGTAAAGCAACACTTTCCCTTTCGGCCAATGCTACCACAAAGTTTTACTCTAAACTCCCCCAAAAGATGGATTCCTTTGACGGTATAAATATAGCCAATGAAGCCATTACGCGGGAGTTGGCCATGGAACCCACCTCCTGGAACGATATTGTTCCTTATGAAATCTTAACAAAATATCGTAGCCCATCATCAGTAGAGGAGGGTTATATGTATCCCAATGTTGATTGGGAGGATGTTGTATTGAAAGATTATGCGATGGATTATCGGGTTAACCTTACTGTAAGAGGGGGGTCGGATTTTGCCAAGTATTTTGGTAGTCTGGCCTACCAATCAGTTGGTGATTTATTCAATGCTTCGGGAAATCCCAATGGTAAAGGTTATGTGCCTGAGAATACCTATGACCGCTTTAACTACCGTAGTAACCTGGATTTTGAAATTAGCAAAACGACCAAGTTTTCAGTTAACCTTTCTGGTTTTCTTGCTTTTCAGCAAAAAACTTCCGGTGACTGGCATAGAATACTTTCCAGTATTTACATTCTACCCCCTTCTATTTATACACCTGTTTATCCTGATGGGTACTATGGAAGGACTGAGGCTGATACATGGATACACAAGAATCCTGTGGTGTTAATGAGCTCATCTGGTTACCAAAAGAATACTAAATTCCAGATGAATACCGATTTTGTGTTGGACCAAAAGCTGGATTTTATAACAAGAGGTTTAAGTTTTAAAGGTCGCTTATCTTATGATAATAGCATGATAAGTGTGCAAAACTTGCATGATGGATATGATAATGTCATATACAGATACTATGACAGCAATGGAAATGAAGTTATACATACGAAGCCTGGTATTAACGATTTTGACTTTGTCGTTAATCCATGGACTCTCAGTGCTTCTAATGTAAATAGTCATAGTCGATTGCGAAGGCTTAATTATGAGCTATATTTAAATTACAACCGCACTTTTTCTGAAGTACATAATACCACTGCATTATTCTTATTTAAACGGGAAGAATTTGCTGTAGGAGGCATGTTTCCCCGGTTTCGTGAAGATTGGGTAGGGCGTGTTACCTACAATTATGATACACGTTATTTTCTGGATGTCAATGGTGCTTATAATGGTTCTGAAAAATTTGGATCAGAATATCGCTTTGAGTTATTTCCATCGGCAGCATTAGGCTGGATGGTTTCAAATGAATCTTTTATGAGCGGATTTGAATGGCTTGACAAGTTAAAGATAAAAGGTTCTTATGGACTTGTGGGTGATGATAATTTTGCGGGGCGTTGGAAATACATGACACAATGGGCAAGTGGAGGCTATGCTTACTTGCAATCAAATGATGTACAGGGGCAATCGCCATATCTATGGTACAGAGAGGACGTGGTGGGTAATCCTGATCTGCATTGGGAAACGGCTGTGAAATCTAATATTGGTTTTGAAGTCTCTGTATTCAGAAATATGTTCTCGATAGATTTTGATTATTTTATGGAAGATCGCGACGACATCCTTATTCCTGGTGGTGCACGGGCTATTCCTGATTTATTTGGTTCCAGATCACGACCTGATGCCAACAGTGGTTCTGTTGAGGTACGTGGTTATGAACTGTTACTTGGTTTCAATCATCGATTTAATAATGACCTGAATCTTTGGGCAGATTTTAATTATACTGATGCCAGAGATGAGGTTACCTTCGGTGATGACCCCATGCTCAAACCAGCTTACCAGAAGGCAGAAGGCTATCCAATTGGGCAGTCCAGATCAGCTATTCCTGGAGATATTATGCGCAGTTGGGACGATGTTTATATGTCCACTCCGCTCAACCTTTATCAGGAAGCCCGCCGGCCTGGGTATTATGACTTGGCGGATTATAACAGTGACGGTAACTATGACGATTACTACGATATTGTTCCTTTTGGCTACCCTATTCGTCCACAAAAAACATGGTCGCTTACAGCAGGTGTAGGTTATAAAGGGTTTAACCTAATGGCGCAGTTCTATGGGGCACAAAATGCCACACGACTGTATGAAACTCTTACATTCGAGGCAAAGATGCCGGTGTATTTTGAGCACATGAAGGACTACTGGTCAGTAGATAACCCGGATGCTGAATATGCGCTAGAGCCATGGTCTTTAAACTCCGGCCCTGGCAACGACCCCCGTTCTTATTACTATGATGCTTCACTTGTACGATTAAAGACATTGGAGTTATCCTATGACGTTCCGAAAAGTTTCAGTAAGAAAATTGGGCTGGATGCACTTCGTCTTTTTGTTAACGGGAATAACCTTTTTCTGTGGACTAAGTTACCTGATGACAGAGAATATAACCAAGATGATAACAATGTTCAATACAGCTATAAGGTAGGACAATACCCTACTATGAAAAGAATCAATTTTGGATTAAATGTCACATTTTAAAAAGAATCAATAATACGAGATATAATCCACGAATGTAAAAATAAAGAAATGAAAATAAATATAATAAAATCAATGTTTTTACTAGTGCTTTTTTCACTCTCCTCGTGTGAGGATTATCTGGATAAAGCACCTGAGTCTAATTTAACTGTGGACGAAGTATTTAAAGATTTTGACCATGCCCAGGGATTTGTTGAGGAGATGTATGCCATGCTTGTTTACAAGGCCAATTGTGGTGGTAAGTTGGACTTCTTACATGGCGATGATGGTTGGATGAATGAGTGGTGGTATCAAAGTCGTCAGTTTGATAATGGACGATTAAGTACCTGTTGGGCTACAAGTGTCGGTTTTTTCTTTAATGGATGGAACTCTGCTAATAATTTTGATACAACTCATAGGCCTGGTGTTTGGGATGGCAGCCTTATGGGTATTCGTAAGGCCAATCTCGTTATTGAAAATATTGATAAAATGGTGGATGCCACCATTGAAGAACGCAGTGTACTTTTGGGGCAAGCCTATTTCTTCAGGGCATTATTCCATTTTGAGATCATGCAATACTGGGGGCGTTTCCCATACATCGACAAGGTGTTAACCGATGATTACAATCTGGTTCGCCCAGATACATACAAAGAAACAGCCTTAAAAGTAGATGAAGATTTTCAACGGGCGGCAGACCTTTTACCAATAGATTGGGATAATGAACCGTTTGGACAAAAAACCCTTGGCGATAATAAAGGCAGGGCAACCAAGGGAGCAGCATATGCCTTTAAGGGAAAGAACTTGTTAGTGGCTGCCAGTCCATTAATGAAAGGAACTACCAACACATACGATTATGATAAGGAATTGTGTGAAGAGGCTGTTAAGGCTTTTGCAGAGGTGCTGAAGTTGGACGAACAAGGAGTTTATGACCTGGTGCCTTTTGATAGGTATGAAGAGGTGTTTTGGAAAGTCCCTACTGCACGTAGCTTACCAGGTAGTACAGAGTCAATTTTTATCAATTCAGGAGGTAATTTTTGGGCTGTTTCAGTCAATTTAGCTGCTACTCTGGCAGATGCACAATACACCAGTAATAGTAATTGTATTAGTCCTACACATAACTTCATCCATAACAATTTTGGAATGGCTAACGGTCTTTCTATTAAAGATGATTTAAGTGGTGAGCATGGTGTCCCAACCTACAATAATAGCAAGCCTTTTGAGGGTAGGGATCCCAGGTTCTACAAATGGATTATCATTGATGGTGATAAACTTTCAGATAAAACGCTAACAGGAGCAGATGCAAAACATATGTATGCCCAGCTCTATAATGGAGGTACACACCGTACCTATTCAGGTTCTCATACCGGTTATCTCTTTAAGAAATACTTCCCAACGTATGCCACTAAATGGGATGCCAACAGGTTTGCTGAATCAACCCCAATGTGGATTAAAATGAGGCTCACCGATGTTTATTTAATGTATGCTGAGGCATTGCTTGCAGCGAGAGAAAGTCCGGTAGTACAGTCGGGCGTTACAGGTTTAAGTAATGACCTCTCTGCTTTAGATGTCATTAACATGATGCGCGACAGGGCATGGGAATCTCAAGATGTACCTGCAGTTCCCAACTCTATTGTCGCCGATTACCAAAAGTTTATGGATGAACTGAGGAGGGAGCGTAGTGTAGAGATGTGCTTTGAAATACATCGATGGTTAGATATTCGTCGATGGGTAATTGCTCATCTTCCGGAACAGAGAATTAAAACGGCCCTGGATTTTGATAAAGATCATACCATTTTCACTGAGAGTGTTCTTAAGGATAGGGTTTGTGAATATCCACAACATTATTGGTTGCCATTTTCGCCCGATCAGACACAAATGTATGAAGGTTTCCCTCAAAATCCTGGATGGTAATACCATTAGTTTTAATTTTTTAAAAAATCAAAAATGAAGAATAAAATATTATATAAACTTATTTTGATAGGATGTGTCGCTATTTTTAGTTTCGCCGATAGCACAATCGCACAAAATAAAGCTAATAGTATTACTGTTTCATCAATAATTGTGGATGAGGAGGATGAACCTATCAATGGAGTTAAGATTTATGCACCCAAGGGCAAATCGGCTATATCAGACCTCGATGGAAAGTTTCAAATAGAAGTACCAGCTAATGTTATCCTAAACATAGAGAAAGAAGGTTTTGACTCCAAATTGATAGTTGCTTCCTTTTTACCCTCAAAACTGGTATTAAATGCCTCTTTATTTATGGCCTCGGAAGGAGATGAGTTGAAGTTGGGGGTGTCAAATACCACCAGAAGAGCTATGGTGGGCGCAACTTCTGTTGTAGATGTTGATAAGCGTATTGTGTATGACAATACCCAATGGGTGAGAGACTATATTGAAGGCTTAGCGTTGGGAGTAAAAGGTTCTGCTAACATTAGAGGATTGGGTGCGGCCCTTTTTGTTATTGATGGAATTATAGGGCGCGATCCTAATATGTTGAACCTGGAAGAGGTTGAGCAGATAACTGTACTCAAAGATGCGAATGCGGTGGCATTATATGGGAGTCGGGCCAAGAATGGAGTGATAGTGATTAATACCAAGCGAGGTAAAGTGAATAGTAAAAGTGCAAAGGTTAATGTCAGATACGCTGCCAGAACGCCTATATCAACACCTAATTATCTTAATTCAGCCGACTATATGGACATGTACAATGAAGCTTGGGCGAATGATGGTAATGAACTACCCTATTATGAGGCTGATGAAATTGCCAACTATAGAAGTGGCAGTAATCCATACCGTTATCCTGATGTTGACCTGTACTCAGATGAGTATCTACGCTCTTTTGCCAATACGGCTAATATTACTTCTGAGTTTTCAGGAGGTAATGATAAAGCTCAATACTATGTAAATATGGGTTGGAGTTATGAACAGTCTATGGTCAACTTAAATCCAGAAGCCAATCGTGGAGCAAACCGCTTTAATGTAAGAGGTAATATGGATTTTAAGGTTAATAAATTTATTAAAAGTAGTATTGATGCAGTAGCAATTATTAACTCGAATAAATCATCTTCAACCAATGTGCTGGATCAGGCCGGTACCTTAAAGCCTAACGCTTACACGCCGTTATTGCCTATTTCAATGATTGATGTTGAAGGTAATCCAGTTTTGGCCAATCAGCTTGAAGCAGCCGAAAAATATGATGGTATGATTCTCGGTACTTCCCAGGTTTATCAGGGGAATGCTCCAATAGCAGATGCCATTGCCGGTGGTCGTAATAATGTGATGTATCGTTACTCTCAATTTAATAATGCCATCGATTTTGATTTGAGTATGCTAACAGATGGCCTGTCGGCTAAAACATATCTAAGCTTTGATTTTTATGATTCTTATAATCTGTTTATGAGAAATAAATACAGGGTTTATGAACCCACCTGGGTAGATAACTCTATTGTAGCTTTGACGGCTTACGGTGAGCCTGATCAAAAAGATCTGACAGAGAATGTGTCAAGAGGAACCTTTACAAGTAGATTAGGCTTTTATGGTTTATTAAACTATGATAAAACAATAGCAACTGATCATCATATTAACGCAAGTATACTAGGGTATACGAGTTCTATTTCGACGGATGGAAAAGTACAAACTGATAGAGACTCACATTTAGGCGTTCAGTTTTCGTATAATTTTAAAGATAAACTATACGCTGATTTCAGTGGTGCTTATTTGTATTCTATTAAATTACCCGAAGGCAATCGTACTGGCTTTTCTCCAACAGGAGGTTTAGCATACGTAATAAGTGAAGAGGGTTTTATGGATGGCCTCGGTTTCATTGATTATCTAAAGCTAAAGGCAACAGCCGGGCTTACAAAATCTGACATGGGGATTGGTTCATATTATATGTATGCTGAGACTTACGCAAATGACGGGGGCTTTGCCTGGGATGATGGCGCCTCATCAAACGTACGTCAAAAGATAGCTCGCATAGCGAACAATACAATGACTTTTGAAGAACGATTGGATATCAACCTTGGATTTGAAAGTTATCTTTTCAACTCTTTGTGGCTGGAGTTTAATTATTTTAATACAAAGATGAGCAATTTGCTTACTTTCCTTAATACGGAATATCCCTCGTACTATAATGAATTAAGGCCTTACACTAATTATAATGAGAATACATATAATGGATTTGAAATTGGGGCAGAATATAAAAAGACTTTTGGTGATTTTGATATCCTCATGGGAGGTAATGTAATGTATAGTGAAGTGCTTGCCACAAAACGCGATGAAATAAACCAATTTGACTATCAGAATATTGAAGGGGAAGCTGCTAATCGCCTATTTGCTCTTAGTGCAGATGGTTTTTATTCCGAAAATGATTTTACCATAGATGATAATGGGAATTATATCTTAAATGCAGGATTACCTGTGCCAGCTTACGGTTCTGTTAGGCCTGGCGATATTAAATATGTGAATCAAAACGATGATGAAATAATTGATGATAACGACCGGACACAGGTTGGTTTGTCAGGTAACCCTTGGACATATGGCTTAAATTTAAAAGTAAGCTATAAGGGATTTAGCTTGTATGCATTAGGAACAGGTCAATCTGGTGGTGAAGCCATTAAATCGGGTAACTACTATTGGGTTGATGGTAATGATAAGTACTCTGATGTTGTATTAGGGCGCTGGACACCAGAAACAGCCGGAATGGCCACATATCCTCGATTAACAGCCGGAACGGATAATCATAACTACAGACCATCAACTTTTTGGATGTACAACAATAGTTACTTCGATATAAGGCGTTTACAGCTTACTTATGAATTCAGCAAAGATATCTGTGAAAAATTAAAAATGAATAATATAAGTGTGAATCTGTCTGCTGCTAATTTATTGAGAATAGGAGAAAGTAAAGATATTCAGCAATTGAATACCTCAGGAATTCCTCAACTCAGAGCATTCACTCTTGGTTTGAGAACGACATTCTAATTCAACTTACTTCATAATTATAAACAGATGAAAAATATCATTAAATATATATCGATTATTATGGTTCTGACCGGCGTTTTCTCATGTGAGGATATGTTTGAGCCCATCGACCAAAACCTCATTACAAGTGATTATATCAACTCTGACCCGGCGTCAGCAGAAGGAATACTGCTTCAAGGCTATAAAAATTTTTATCACCAATTTGGGTTTTCAGAAGCAGCGACTGATGATGCAGTCAACAATCAACTAAATCATGCTTATAGTCGAATGGCTTCAGGTCAAATGTCAGCACAATTCTTTCCTCTCTCTCGTTGGGGAAATTATCAACCTGTCATTTACGTCAATGAGTTTATTGAAATTTTGGATAAAGGCGAAATACAATGGAGAGAAGACCATGAGATCGATTCCCTTTTCTACAGGCGCTTAAGGGGTGAAGCTTTGGCACTAAGAGCAATACACCATATGTATATCCTGCAAGCACATGCGGGCGAAGTAGGAGGAGAGTTGATGGGGGTACCCTATGTAACAGAAGCCATTGATCCTCAAAGTGAATTTGATTTAGTCCGTTTGAGCTTTAAAGCAACCATAGATTCTATAAGTAGCGATTTTGATAAATCACTTGAATTATTGCCATTTAAATACTCTAATAGTAATGCTTATCAGCCGGACGACTCTACCATTGATTTCGATAAATGGAAAATTGTAATGGGGGAGCAATATAATCTCAGAATGTCTGGAGAAATTGTAAGGGCGCTGCAAGCTCGTTTGGCCCTTTTTGCAGCCAGTCCATCGTTTTTAGATGGCGCCGGCGACTATTATCAAAAGGCTGCAGATATTGCTGGTGAATTTGTTTTTGATGCTTTTGGTCTGGCCATACCTGATGGTCATCTTTTTTATAATGAGGATTCAGATAAGGATTCAAAGGAACTAGTATGGCGAGGTTCCATAGAGGGAGAGAGTGCTCATCAGGAACAGAATCATTTTCCCCCTTCGGCGAATGGAAATGGGCAAGTAAATCCTACTCAGAATCTGATAGATGCCTTCCCAATGGCAGATGGGTATCCGATAGATAATCCATCGGGTAAATACACTTATGACCCTCAAAATCCGTTTGTTAATAGAGACCCACGTTTAGCACACTATATTGTTACTGATGGTTCTTCTATAGGGGGTAAAGTCATCCATACAGGAGTGGGGGGTGGCATCGATCGGCTGGATTCAATTTCCGGAAAATCTACCAGAACGGGCTATTACCTAAGAAAACTACTTCATCCTGATGTACGTATCAATGATGATGGATCGGTAGTAGGTCAAAGACACATTATTGTGTACATGAGAATGACCGAACTATTTTTGATTTTTGCTGAAGCTGCTAATGAAATAGGAGGACCTGATCATCAAATAGATCTTGGGCATGGCGCTCTTTTCTCAGCTAAACAAGCCATTGCTTCTGTTCGTAAAAGATCAGGCATCGAGCAACCTGATAGGTACTTGTCGAGTATTGATTCAAAAGAAGAAATGCGAAAGCTAATTCAAAATGAGCGCCGTCTGGAACTCTGTTTCGAAGGTTTTAGGTTTTTTGATCTCCGTCGTTGGGGCCTACCCTTAAATGTAGTACCTAAAGGTTATTTTTTTGATGGAAACCAGTATGTAGAGGTGGATAATGTAGAGGAGCGAAATTATCCTCAACATGCCACATATAATCCAATACCATACAGTGAGGTGTTAAAGTTTTCTGCTCTTGAGCAAAACACAGGTTGGTAGTAAGGTATAGGTAATTAATGATTTAAATAAAAGATGACAAAATATGAGAACGAGACTATTAATGCTAGTTGCACTTGCTTTAGGTTTTATAGCTTGCGAAAATCAGGATATTGAGTTTGATGATTATCATTTAAATTCAGTTTATTTTCCATTTCAACGTCCTGCACGTACACTCATTCTTGGGAATTATGACTTAGCCTTTAATGACAATGATAACGCTCATCGTTTCGAGATTGGCGTTACCATGTCAGGCGTATATGAAAATAAAACAGACCGGATTGTTCATTTTGAACTTGACAATAGTTTGATGGCAAATATTACAAATGTTATGCCCTTGCCATCTCATTATTATACCATCGAAACACAAAGCCCTGTAGTGATACCAGCAGGCGATTTTAAAGGCAGAATTACCGTGCAGCTAACGGATGCTTTTTTTGATGATCCTCTGTCTTTTGCAAATCTCAACCTGGTAAATTATGCCATTCCTTTGAGAATTACTAAAGCCGAAAATATTGATAGTGTATTAAGTGGAGTTCCTGCTGTTGAAAATCCAATTAAAGTAAATGATCATGATTGGTCAGTTTTACCTATGGACTACACCTTGTATGGTATAAAGTTTATCAATAAATACCATGCTGTATACCTTCGAAGAGGTGTCGATATCTCAACAAACGCTAATGATGAGACAGTCAGGAGCGTCTATCATAACGACTATGTGGAACGCGATGAAGAGGTAAGTATTAGCACTACCGGTAACAAAACCGTTAAGTATTCAAATCATGTTCGCAGAGGTGACTTAGCAAGTCCAGGAAAGGTCAATTTAGAACTTACTTTTGGAGACGATGATAACTGCATTGTCAATAGTAATGAAGGCGATACATATAATGTAACCGGGACAGGTAAGTTTGTCGAAAATGGTGACTCGTGGGGAGGTAAGGCGCGTGATGTGATTCACCTGGAGTACTCTTATACAGATGCCGCCAATGGGGAAAGTCATCAGGTGTATGACACCTTGGTGGTTAGAAATAGAAATGTTGTATTTGAAGAATTCTCTGTTAAACTTCAATAGATTTTAGATAGATGAAATATAGAAATACGCATGTCTTACTTGTTTTATGTATTGCCTTTTTTCTATTGGCGTGCAAGAAGAAACAAACCATGACCAATAAGCCAGATGGTGAACCTACAGCAAAGAAGGAATTCGTAACAGAACATCTGCCTTTGGTATATCTTTTAGATTATATCAAAGAAGATGGCAAAACGGTGCTTAGCTGGAAGTATAACGCCCGATATAAATTTATAAAAGCGATGCATCTGTCCGATGAGTCTGGCGAAACCATTGCGGAAGTCAGTTTTCCTTCAGAATACTACTCCTTAAGTGAGGGTTTCACAGGTAAAGGTGTCGTACTGCAGGTTGAAAATACAAATGGCGAGTTTTATAAGGCCGATACAATACGTTTTGACAAAGATGAGGAGTATGCGCGTTTATTAGAAACGACGCCTACAAAACGCCTGCTTATCAACTCTAACGACACACCCTATTTTCATAAAAAAGGCGAGGCCACACCATACCCACTTTATGGGGTCAACTATGTGGGTTTGAGAGGAGGTCACTCTACCTTTGAGGCAAAAACCCTCTTTACTGAAGCCGATTACAATCCATATCATGCCGAAACACTGTTTCGTACATTAAAGCATCGAGGGTTTAATTTTGTCCGTGTGTTTATTATTGGTCGTAAAGCCGATTTACCCGGAGTGGCCGGTTTACCATCTATGAATCAGCCATACTACGAGCCCTATCTCGATAATTTTATTGATTTCGTTCAGCGTGCAAAACGATACGGCATTTATGTATTCCCAACCTTTGGTGATGGCGAATTGCCCCGTAATCAATATTACCTGAGTAAAATTTCAACAGTCAGTACTTTAGATGCCCTAATGGCACTGAGAACCAATTTTACATTTGTTGAAGAGGCAGTAGACACGAAAGAAGAATACCTATGTTCGATATTGAATTATATCAATAAGAAAGATGAGACACTGGTACATTCGATTCTGGGATTCGAATTGCAAAATGAATTTGCCTTGCACAGCCATGTACAACCATTTAAGAATACCTCAGGAGAGTATCAGGCCTATTGGGGCGAAACCTATGACTTGTCAAATACAATCTCTCGCCAGAAGCTGGCGGATGATGCTGTTATTCGGTATCAAAACCAAATGGTAAAAGCATTGAAAGCCATTGATCCGGAGTTGCTTGTTGCCGAAGGCTTCTTTGCTAAGTGGCCTGTTGGCAAAGACCCTGTATCAGCTTTGGGAATTTATCCCGACAGGTTTCCTGATGACCGCTTCCCACCGTCATTTGATGTGGTAGTGCAGTCAAATATCGACTTCATAGATATTCATCATTACCCACTAAGGGACAAAGGAACAATACAGGACATGTTTAATGCATGTATGAACTCCATGCTTGATGGTAATACCCAACTAGGCGATATTCAAGCAAAGAAGCCAATGGTTTTTGGCGAGTTTGGGGCGTTCTACGAAAACGAACCGAGCGATGACATCAATCAAACGGCAAGCAGGATGGCTGAATTAACAGAATTGGCTATTGACGCAGGATTTGCAGGCTGGTGCTACTGGACCTTTGATACATTTGAACAAAAGAGAATACTCAATATGGTAGAAAATAATAAGGAGATAATGGACGCCATTAGCCCTATAAAACACTGATGTTTTATTAAGTAGATTATAAAAATAGCAAGGTAGCAAAAGGATTTAGCTTTCATGCTCTGAAATAAAAGATAACTCTTAATTATTAATTAAATTCTTAAAATTATGAAACAATTTAACTATTTAAGTAAAATGCTGGTTTTTTTACTTCTCTTGGGAAGCACAAATGCCTTCGCAATTACTGAAGATTTTGGACCTATTGAGGGTGATTGTACGATTGAATTTGATATTGAGGCAACGGGTTGGTGGAGCGATTTGTATATCAAACCACCCGCTGATGATCCTAATTATGACACACATTTTAACACACGCATAGCCTTTCATGTGGGGATATTAAGAATTTTCAATGGAGATTACCCAGATCCAGATGGCTATGTGTCTACATGGCAATATGAAATAGGCGTAAAAACAAATATGAGGCTCCATTTTCGTTTTAATGTTGATGGCCTGGGCAGTGTTGTAACCGTTGAGGCAAAAAAAGCTACTGATAACGACTGGACTGTTGTGTTTGAAGATTTTGGACAAGCATGGGGGTATGATAAGATTGGACAAATGATGGTTGCCCCTGATAATCTGGGTATAACAAATGTTAGGGCATACGAAGGTTCTCCATTGCCACTGAGCAAAACACTATCTATTCCTGTGGCAAGAACAACTCCAACATTAGATGGAGCTAAGGATGATATTTATGATTTATGTGAGCAACAATCCATTGATAGGTGGAATACCAACACTGATCAGCCGGGCGTTATAGATGGTAATGGTGATCCTTATTCTGGATTAGGAGCTAACTACTGGATGACCTATGATGAAGATAATTTCTACGTATACGGCGAAGTACAAGACGATGAATTCGTCGATAATGATATGTTGGGAATAAGTATTGATTTAACTAACTCAAAAACATTTTATGGCGAAACCGAAGGTGGTCAAAATGCCAACCCTTGGGTATACATGGGTATTAACAAAGCCGAATATGATGCCGCTGATAAAACTGCAGGATATGCCATGTTGGATAATATTGGTCAGGTTGTTATCAATCAGGAATCAGGAACCGAGAATTGGAATTTTGAGGTGCGTATTCCGATTAATTCATTAACGACTGATCAAACAGTAATAAGCCAAATTAAAGCAGGTCATGAAATTGGTTTTGATATTGGTATTAGCAACAGATATAGTGACGCAAGAGATTTGGGATATGAACAAGTTTATCAATGGTCAGGAGCCCGAAACCTCTTTTATCAGGAATCTACCTATTTAGGTACCGCAACTTTACAAAGTTTATCCAATAAGTTTGATTTAGGACCACATACGGCAGACTGTACAGTTGAGTTTGACATTGAGCCTAAGGCTTTAACAGCTGACATGTTGTATATCAAACCACCAACAAGCGACGCTAATTACGATACATATTATAATACCCATCTGGAGTTTAAAGATGGCGAAGTAGCTCTTTTTAATGCAAACAATCCAACAGGTCTTGTTGCTGATAATTTCATTTACGAAGCAAATACAGAGTACAACTTTAGAATATCATTGATTTTTGATGGCGATAATAAATTTGTAACTGTTCAAGCCAAAGCGGCAGGTACTTCTCAATGGCTTGTATTATTTGATAAATTAGAACAGGCGTATGGCTATGCTAATATTGGACAGTTATTAGTGGAGTTCAGTTCTTTGGGTACCACCAATGTCAGATCGTTTGACGGACTTACATTACCGGTAAAAGAAGTAACTATTCCGGAAGCAAGTAGCGCTATTACATTAGATGGTATGAAAGATGCCATGTATGATGATTGTGAAAAACTAATGATGGATAGATGGAATCGAAACACAGAGCAGGGTGGTGTAGAAGACGTGAATGGAGAGCCTTATGCTGGTTTAGGAGCTGACTTCTGGATGCTTTATGATGATGCCAATCTGTATGTGTATGGCGAGGTGATGGATGATGAGTTTGTAGATCTTGATGAACTAGGTGTTAGTATTGATTTAATGAACTCACAGCAAATATATGGTCCATCTTTAGGAGCGAAAAATGATAATCCATGGGTATGCATGTTTATTAATAAAGGTAACTACTTAGCAACATTTGATAATGATTTAGGATATGCTGTGATAAGTGGATTTGCTCACCTGGTTATTAAACAAACGTTTGGTAGCAATAATTGGAGTTTCGAATTACGTATTCCATTTGCATCATTAACCACTAATCAAAGTATTTTAGACCAGCTAGTAGCAGGTCATGAGATAGGTTTTGATATTGGACGTAAGAATAGATATGATACCGACGGCATGGACAAATTTAATGAGCACTGGTATCAGTGGTCAGGAACACGTAACATGTTCTGGAATGAATCTGTTAACCTTGGAACAGTGACCTTAAAGTCTACAGCTACAGCAATTGAGGGAGCAGAAGTTCAAAATGACATTTCGCTTTATCCTAATCCAGTTGATGATGTCTTAAATATTTCATCTGGCGCTAATATCGAATCAGCAGCCATTTATTCAATAAGCGGGCAGCTGGTAAAGACCGTATTATTATCCGGAACCAACGTGGCATCTGTAAATGTAGCAGATTTGCATAAAGGTGTATACATTATACAGGTTAATAGTAATAACGGACAGCATACAAAACGATTTGTTAAAAAGTAATTTGTTATTAACCTGATCAATTCATGAATTATTCAGGTATAGAGTTAGGGTTTCACATTATGTGAGACCCTGATTTATAAAATGAATAAAATGAATAAAGCTCAATTATTAAACTCAATTCTTTTACTCGTACTTCTAAGCTTTAGTAGTAATAGTATAAAAGCTCAATCTATAGCGCAAGGTAATCAACCAAATGTACTAATTATATATGCCGATGATTTAGGTTATGGAGATATTGGTTGCTACGGTGCAACAAAACTACAAACTCCCAATATTGACCGACTGGCCAGCGAAGGAGTTAGGTTCATGAATGCTTATTCGCCTTCCTCTACTTGTTCTCAATCACGGTATGGTCTGCTTTCAGGGCGCTATTGGTGGCACAGTAAGTTACATCCTCCCAAAGGAGTTGTTGCACCTGCTGGTCCCAATGTATTGCTGGAGGAAGGTATCACTTCAATGCCAGAAGTATTCAGAGAAAATGGCTACCAGACAGCCGGTTTTGGAAAATGGCATCTTGGTTTTGGTACAGGCAACTTTCACACCGACAGGTATGACTGGAATCAATCAGAATTGATAGGAGGCCCTCTAGAAGTAGGGTTTGATTACTATTTTGGGATAGCGGCTAATGTCTCAAATGAGCCATCTGTTTATTTTGAGAACCGTGACTTTGTGGGACGTGAAGAGGGCGATCAATTTATCATTGATGGAGACTATGCAACAGCGTGGAGCCAGAATGTTGTTTACAAAGAGAACGAAGTGGCTGGTGCAGTAACGGATAAAACAGTGGCGTATATTAAAAATGCAGAAACAGACAAACCTCTTTTTCTCTACTATTCATCGGTTATCCCTCATAAGCCTATTACGCCAGCCGACGAATATATAGGCACCAGCGATTGTGGTCTTTATGGTGATTTTATTCATGAATTGGACGCTCAGGTTGGAATGCTGATAACTGCACTTGAAGAGACAGGACGCTTAGGCAATACGCTTATTATCTTCACAAGTGATAATGGAGCAGTAATGGCAACGAGCGAAGAGTTTGCAGACCAATGGAATTTACACCCTATGTGGGAAGCTTATGATGCTGGTCACCGAAGTAACGGCATATTAAGAGCAGGAAAACATGCTGTTTACGAAGGAGGAAACCGCATACCATTTATTGTCAAATGGCCGAATAATGTGCCAAGCGGAGAAATATCTGGCGAACTATTTAGTCTGACAGATGTATTTCCATCCCTTTGTGGATTATTAGATATGACTTACCCGGAAGGGAATGGTACAGATGGTCTTGAACAATCGGCACTTTTCTTATCAGCAGCTGCTGAGGGGTTTAGAGAGTCTATGCCATCAAAAACCTCTAACGCCATCGCTGCTATCCGTCATGGAAAGTGGAAAATGGTGGAGCACGATCCAAACAATAATACACCCAGACAATCAGAAAATACCGATCAGCTTTATGATTTGGAAAACGACCCATCCGAGCAAAACAACATTTTCGATAATCATCCTGACGTAGTAGCAAATATAAAAACACATCTTGATTTATTAATGGAGAGTGAAACTGTTAATACTGATATTACAGAAGATATTGGTCCTTATACATCCAATTGTACTATCGAGTTTGACATTACACCACATGCTTATTGGAGTGACCTAAGAATAAAACCACCTAAAGATGATCCCGAATATGCAGCTCGTATGAATACTTACCTTCAGTTTGGAGGAAAAGCTGGAGGAAGTGGTCAGGGAGGAACTGTAGCTATATATAATCCTGATTATAGTACATCTCCGGGAAAAATTGCAGATAATTTTGAATATAACTTAGGCACTAAATATAATTTTAGAATTACACTCTTTTTCCCTGAAAAGCTTATAACAGTTGAAGCAAAAGAACATAACACGGATGAGTGGACTGTTTTGTTTGATAAATATAAACAGGCTCACGGTTATCCCAATATAGGACAGTTAGTGGTAGCACCTAATAATTTAGGAGTGACTAATATCTCATCTTCGCCAGGGATTGCTACAAGAATTGCTTCTAATATTGTGAAGTCACTTAAGCTATTTCCTAATCCTGTGGATAGTCATCTCAATATAACTTCGGTAGCTAATATGGAGTCTGTTAAAATATATTCAGAATCTGGGCAGTTGAAGAGCAGTATGGTATTGACTGGAGAAGATGCTCTGTCTTTGAATATTGCTGATTTTAATGCAGGTATTTATTTCCTGCACATTACCACAAATGATGGAGATGCAATTAAGAAATTTATAAAGAAGTAGAGACTTTCAGGTGTTTAACTAGATGTGAGTATTATGAAAAAAATCAAAAATGCAGTATTCTTATTTTGCTTACTCATAGGTAGCAATGTTGTTGCACAAGTGCATCCGGTATATTTCGCCGATGTTATTAAAGAAGGGGATGAGGAGGTGCTCCGCTTTGATTGGCGCCCCGATTATGATGCTTATGATAAGGTAGTTATAACCGACATAAACAGTAAAGTAGTTGGTGAAGTTGCTTTCCCGCAAAATGTCTTTGATATAAGTGGGTTAAAGGGGCATGACATTTTATATGTGACGGCAGTTAACACATCAAGCGTATCATCAACATCAGTTAGGGTTGACCTGAATAAAGACTACAGCCATTTGTATGCCCCAACCGCAACGGAGCAGATAACAGTGTATACACAAACAGGCGAAAATGCACGCTTTGTTAAGTCGCAAAGCGGTGAAGAGTTTATGGCAAAAGGGGTTAATTTCAGTGGCCTACGACATGGCGATCACGACACTTTCGAGCCGGATATGGTTGCCACACAAGGGCTTGTGGATAAGGTTCAAGAAATGGTCAACACCGGCTCATATTATTTACACCCCGTAGCCCTAGGTGACACCGTACAGTTTTACGACCCCTACCGTACCGAAACACTGATGAGGACTATGAAAGAGAACGGTTATAATTTGGTGCGTGTTTTCCTTAAAACAGGCGAAAGGGGATCACTAACTACAGGTGTAAAAGGAATGTCGGGCGATATTGGAACAGAAGGCCTTTGCGCCGATTACATGGATAATTTTATGGACTTTATGGTAAGGGCACAAAAGTATGGCCTGTACGTTATGCCTTGTTTTGCCGATAATGAAATGATGGACAATATTGAATTTAAAAATTTATCGAAAGGGGCAACTAAGTCCGAAATCCTTTTCTCTCAAGACGGTTTAAACGCAAAGAAACGTTATATCGAGTTGTTCTTGAAATACATTAAGGATGTTGATGCCACGCTTATCAACAACCTGTTTGCATTGACCATGCAGAACGAGTTTTATTTCCGCAGCGATATGGCTCCTTTTGACCAACTGTCGGGTACATACACTTTTCTTAACGACAGTACTTACGACATGGGCAATGACGACGAAAGACGCGCCCTTGCCAATGCCGCAATGAAAAACTATTTCTCCACAATGAAATCTACCATACAGGCCAATGCGCCCGGTCTGCTGTTGGGGGAAGGAACATTTGCTATGGGCGCCGTGGGTAAAACGTATGAAAACTCAAAAGGGATTCGGGAAGTTGCCGGGGTATCGGATTTAAGGTTTCCCATGACTGCCGTTGAATATCTCAATACGGACATTGATTTTCTTGATTACCATCTTTACCGTTGGGGCCAATCAGGGACAGGTGAGGATGTATTTAATTACTTTGCTGACAACATGAAGGTAACGACAACCGAATGTGCCGACTTAATGGAGAGTAAACCAATCTTAATGGGAGAGTTTGGCTCTTTTATTAACGATGAAACAAGCATAGGTGCAGCTTCAACACTTGTTAAGGAACTACAAACGGCCGCTCTTAGATATGGCTTTAAAGGGAGCATATACTGGACAATAAGCAGTTTTGAGCAAAGCCGGTTGTGGAACCTGATGTCGGAAGATGCAGAAATACTGGATGATTTCACCATGAACCTGGAACAGCCAATGACAGATAATTTCGTACTCGAATGGGATCTTATTGCCTCTGCTTACTGGTCCGATTTTTATATTAGGCCTCCATTGGGTGATCCTCATCAGGACGATTACTTTCAGACTAAACTGCAATTTGCGGGCGGTAACGGAGAAATTCTTCTTTTCAATAGTGACTATCAGTCAGGTTTGGTTGCGCCCGGTACTTATGTTACAAACCAGAATTACAACTTCAAATCGTATATGTCACCAGACTCCAAAAAGCAGACTATCATGTACAAAAAAGATACGGATCCTGAATGGACTGTTTTATTTGAGGATGTATTATGGGGTTATGGTTATACTCCTGTCGGACGAATTGATTTGCCTCAAAATAATATTACGATCACCAACGTCAAAGCAACTAAGATATTCGATGCCTCTTTCAATGTGAAAGATGCCTCAGGCGTTGTTTCGGGAGCATCCGTTATAATGGACGGCGACACCCTCACTACAGATGCCTCCGGCGATGTACTTTTTGCAGATAAAGCAGTGGGTACTTACGACTATTCTGTAACAGGCAGCGGATACGGAACGACCTACGGAAGTGTAGAAATCAGCGAAGCCAATATTGCCGACACCCTTACCCTGGACTCTAACAGAAACTTCACATTCCCCACACAGACAGAGGATTTTGTTCTTGAATTTGAGGCATTGGCAACAAACAACTGGTCCGATTTTTTCATCAAGCCCCCTTTTGATGATGTGCATCAAGACGACTATCAGCAGGTATATATCCAATGGGGCGGCGGTTTCTTTAAGTCTTATAACAGCAGTTATCCATCAGGATTGCTTGCAAGCGACGGATTCTCCCTAAATAAAACGTATGAGTTCAAAATTTATATGCTGGCAGGTCCAAAGAAACAGACAACAATGTACAGGGAAAAAGACTCTACCGACTGGATCGTTTTATTTGACGATTTGGCATGGTCTTATGGTTATACTACCGCTGGCAGAATTGTTTTACCACAGAACAACTTAAATATTTACAATGTCAGAACAAGCCGCATCAACTCAATAACCCTAACCGTAAACGACGGTACAAGTGCTGTTGTAGGTGCATCCGTAATAATGGACGGTGACACACTCACCACCGATATCTCAGGAAATGTTGTCTTCACCGATAAAGTGGGAACATTCAGCTACACAATAAGTGCAACGGGTTTTGAAATGGCAGAAGGCAGTGTAACCGCCTTTGAAAACGATGTTTCCAAAACGGTCACCCTGACACCTGTTCCGAACTACGAATTTACACCAATGACGGAAGACTTTATTCTGGAATTTGATGCTTATGCCAGCAATTACTGGAGTGATTTTTATATCAAACCACCTCTCGGAGACCCACATCAGGACGATTATTTTCAAACAAGATTACAATTTGGAGGAGGGGACATAATTCTTTTTAATGGTGATTATCCTTCCGGATTAATTGCGAATGTGGGCTACACGATATCAGAATTGTATAATTTCAGGATATATATGTACGCAAGCACCATGAGACAGGTCGTGACTTACAAAAAGTACACAGAATCAGAATACACAGTCTTATTTGACAGTGTTGCGTGGTCATACGGATACACTCCTGTTGGAAGAATTGTTTTGCCACAGAACAATATTTCTATATACAATATTGAAGCAAATACCATTGGTCTTAAGAGTGCTCAAATTGTAGAGTTTAGTGACTCCGTAATAAAAGACTTAGGATTAGTGGTATATCCTAATCCGGTAATCTCTGATGTGGTTATAAAAAGTAACAGTGAAATTCAGTGCGTGAAAATATTCTCGGTATCAGGTACTCTCATAAATGACATTGCGGTTGGGAGCGAAAAGGAGATAGCCATTAATTTAGGAAAACTATCAGCAGGTGTATATTTAATACAGGTATATTCTCAAAATGGATCTAGCACAAAACGGTTTGTAAAAAAATAGGATTGAGTAACTCCGGGGAGTGTTGATGACCTTCCCGGAGCCCCAAGTTGTTTTACAATAGTTTTTTAGTGAGTAGGTAGCATAGGTTTAATTTGATAAAACCCGGAACTACTATTAACATATTCTTATCCTTCTTTTTACGAGTCCGTTGCAGTGAATTAATGGTGTGAAATGAATTTAAAAAACATAAATAATACGAATCGAATGACCATCAAAAAAGCATATCTATTGTTAATTCCATTGTTGTTGGGATTCAACACTCTCACAAATGCACAAGTGCATCCGGTATATTTTGCCGATGTGATAAAAGAAGGCGGAAAAGAAGTACTCCATTTTGAGTGGCGTTCTGATTATCCCTATTACCACAAGGCAATTATTTCTGATCAAAACTATAACATATTGGGCGAAGTGATATTCCCTAATAAAACCTTTGATTTAAATAAGCTACAGGGGCATCAGACTGTTTTGATAACTGCTGTTTCTCCTACTGGTACGCCATCTGAATCTGTACGGGTAGATTTGAATAAGGATTATAGTAGTCTGTTGGCTACCAGGGAGCAAGAGCAAATAATTGTAAATAAGCACACGGGAGGCAATGCAGCTTTTGTGGGAGCCAATAGTGGTGAAGAGTTCATAGCAAAAGGGGTTAATTTCTGTGGGATACGATTGGGTGATCACGATACCTTTCAACCTGATATTGTGGCAAAACAAGCTCACCTTGATCGAATAGAATATTTGAAGGAAAATTCAAGCTTTACTGTTCATAATGTTAAAATTGGGGATGTCATTCAATTTTATGATCCCTATAGAACAGAAACATTAATGCGCACGATGAAAAGTCAAGGTTATAACCTCGTTCGTGTATTCTTAAAAACTGGGCAGAGAGGCTCTGGCCAAACAGAGGTGTGGGGTATGTCTGGTCCTATACAAACAGAAGGACTACATATGCCTTATATGGATAATTTTGTCGACTTCCTGACCCGTGCACAGAGCTATGGGATATATGTGATGCCTTGCTTTACAGAAAATGAGATGATGGATAATTATGAGTTCAGAGAATTATCAAAGGGAGCAAGTGGTCAGTCCATTCTTTTTTCTGAAGATGGTATCATTGCCAAGCAACATTACATTGAGTTAGTGCTAAAGTATATTAAAGATATTGACCCTTCACTTATTAATACACTCTTTGCTTTGACTATGCAGAATGAGTTTGCCTGGCATAGCTACGAAGCCCCCTTTGACCAGACTTCCGGAACATACACTTTTCTTGATGGAAGCACATATGATATGAGTAGTGATGATGAAAGACGAGCTTTAGCAAATGTTGCTATCCAAAACTACTATTCCAGGATGAAGGAAGTAGTTGAAGCTAATGCCCCCGGTTTATTAATTGGCGAAGGTACATTTGCCATGGGTTCGGTAGGTAAAACCTATGAAAACTCAAAGGGCATACGTCCTGTTAATGGCGTGAACGATTTACGCTTTCCTATGACGGCTGTGGAGTATTTAAATACAGATATAGACTTCTTAGATTTTCATATTTACCGTTGGGGACAAAGTGGTACAGGGGCAGATGTCTTTGATTACTTTGCCGAGAATATGAAGGTAAAAACACCGGAGTGTACAGAACTGATGAAAAGTAAACCCATCGTGATGGGTGAGTTTGGTTCTTTTAAGGAAAATGAGGCTACCATAGAGGAGGCGATTACTTTTACACAAGAACTAAAGGATGCTGCTTTAGATTATGGCTTTAAAGGTACTGTCTATTGGACCATCAATACCTTTGAGCAGTCACGCTTATGGAATATGATGTTTGATAACGGTAAGATGTTAAAATCGACAGGTTTGAACTTTAATGAGCCAATGAATGAGACTTTTTTACTCGAATTTGAAGCGAATGCTTCGGCAAACTGGACTGACTTTTATATTCGACCACCATTGGGTGATGAACATCAGGATGATTATTACCAGCTAAAGTTACAATTTGCAGGTGGAGAGTTTAAACTTTTTAATGGGGATCATCAAGAGGGGCTGGCAGCAGGCACATACAACACCAATAAAAACTATGAGTTCAGGGTATATATGGATGCTGATGCAATGAAACAGAAAATTAGCTACAGAGCAGAAGGTGAATTTGAATGGACAGTATTGTATGATGGTGTATCATGGGCGTATGGATACGTGCCTGCAGGCAGGATAGAGTTATCGCACGATCATCTGTCAATTACAAATGTAAAAACAACCCCACTATACTCTCTTGCGCTTACTGTGAACGATGGCACTGATCCTGTGGCTGGTGCAACGGTGATTATGGGAGACGAAACCTATTCGAGTGATGCCTCTGGGAATGTGACATTTCCCAACCTGACTAAAGGACTTTATGAGTATACGGTTATCGCAAATGGATTTGGCGAGTATAGTAATCAGGTGATACTTGATGCTAACCACTCTTCAACAGTGACTCTAAGCACTGGTGTTAATTATAATTTCTCAGAACAGAACAACAATTTCTTATTAGAATTTAATGCAAAGGTAACTAATCACGGGTGTGATTTTTATATCAAACCACCAATGGGTGATGCTCATCAAGATGATTACTATCAAGTTCATCTATTATTTGATAATGGAGATATAACGCTTTTTAATACAGAGAATCAGTCCGGCTTAACAGCAGAGAGTGGTTATAGTTTGGATCAGTCTTATGACTTTAGAGTCTACATGGACTCAGGAAATAAAACACAGACGATTGCTTACAAAGCCCAGCAGTCGGGTGAGTGGATCACTTTGTTTAGTGATGTCTCATGGGCTTATGGATATACACCTGTAGGGCGAATTGTTACAGGGCAGAATAATATGACTATTTCAAATATCTCCATAGAAAGAGTGTATGATGTTGATATAGTAGTAAATGGTAACGGAGCTGCTTTAGAGGGAGCTACGGTGGTATTGGATGGCGAGACACTTTTGACGGATGAGAATGGGCGTGTTACCTTTTTTTACAAGGGATTTGGAACGTACATGTATAGTGTTGCCGCTGAAGGCTTTCAGTCTTTAGATGGAAATATTACTGTTACCAGTCGTGATATTGTAAAACAGCTTGATTTAATAAAAGAAGTGAATTATGACTTTGGTTCAATGACCGAAGATTTCCTTTTAGAGTTTGATGTGATTGTAGCAGGAAACGGAGAGATGTATATCAAACCACCAACAGGCGATGCACATCAAGATGATTATTATCAGATGAGAATGTCATTTACCGATGGTGTAATAAAATGGCATAATGGAGATATGCCTTCAGGGTTTATTGCTGATAGTGGCTACGAATTTTTCCAAAAATATAACTTCAAATTGAATTTCAACATCAATACCAAAAAAGTGAAAGTGGAGTTTAAAGCAGATACTGAAACAAGATACACTACCCTGTTTGAGGGTGTTAGCTTTGCTTATGGTTACAGCCCCGTTGGACGCTTTGTTTTGCCTGACAATAACTTCTTACTGTCCAATATCACTGTTAATGGAGTGTCAACAGACATTACTTCAGCTAATGATAAGGAGGAGACATTTGTGATATACCCTAATCCTGTACAAAATACCCTGCATATCAATGCCCAATCAGAACTTGAGTCTATCAAAGTATTTTCGGCCTCAGGTAAATTGATGATGCAGAAACAACTATCTACTGTCAAAGGGTACAGTCTGAATGTTTCAACTTTGGGCACAGGTATCTATTTTATACAAGTGGGGAGCAGGCAAGGGATCTCAATCAGACAAATTATTAAAAAATAACAGGGAAGATATGATAATGTGGGACTTACCCATTATTATCAACAAAATTTATTAAAGCAATAAATATATGAAAAGAATAGTAGTTGTATTATTAACAGCTTTGGCATTAAATGTTGTGGCTAAAGCAGAGGTGTATCCGGTTTATTTTGCCGACGTGATTAAAGAAGGAAAGAATACCACATTACATTTTGAGTGGAGGCCCGATTTTAAAAATTATGATAAAGCTATTATTACCAATGAAAATAACAAGGTAGTAGGAGAACTCAAGTATCCCGACAATCATTTTAGTATAAAAAAGCCAAACGGGTATAAGAATTTATTTGTTACTGCGGTATGTATGAATGGTGAAAAGTCAGAAGCGGTAAAAGTTGAAATAAATAAAGACTACAGTAACCTGGTTGTCACTGCACCGGCCGAACAGATCGTAATTAAGAAAGGAAAGGGCAAGAATGCCTGTTTTGTAGGAGCTCAAAGCGGAAAAGAATTTATTGCCAAAGGGGTTAATTTCTGTGGCATCCGTACGGGAGATCACGATTCTTTTGAGCCTACTTTTAAGGTCCGTAAGGCCCATCTTAATTTTCAAAAAGCATCAAAAGGCAATCCAACCTTCGTGCTTCATGATATTGAGATAGGACAGGAACTTATTTGTTACGATCCCTATCGTTCTGAAACCTTTATGAGAACAATTAAAGCCAATGGGTTCAATATCGCCAGAGTATTTATAAAATTAGGTGAAAGAGGATCGAAGCAATCTGATGTTAGAGGTTTGTCGGGAACACGTGATACAAAAGGAATTTCCGCCGCATATATGGATAATTTCATCGATTTCTTAACCCGTGCTCAAAAATATGGTATCTATGTTATGCCTTGTTTCACAGAGAATGAAATGCTGGATAATGATTACTTTAGACAAATATCTAAAGGAGCCACAAGGCAGGCGATTCTGTTTTCAGAAGATGGTATAAAGGCCAAGCAGCATTATATCGAACTCTTTCTAAAATACATCAAAGAGAAAGATGCATCCCTAATCAGTTCTTTATTTGCACTTACCATGCAAAATGAGTTCGCATGGCACAGCAATGAAGCTCCTTTTAACCAAACGAAAGGGACTTATACTTTTATCGATGGGAGCGAATATGATATGACAGATGATAATGAAAGGCGTGCATTGGCCAATGCTGCTATTCAAAACTATATGTCCAAAATGAAAGAGGCCGTTGAGGCAAACGCGCCCGGTATGCTTATTGGCGAAGGCACTTTCTCAATGGGTGGTGTTGGCAAAACCTACGATAACTCTAAAGGCATTCGTACTATTGAAGGAAATAATGACATTCGCTTTCCAATGACGGCTGTGGAGTATCTGAATACCGATATCGATTTTCTTGATTTCCATCTTTATCGTTGGGGGGCAAAAGGAACAGGTCAAGATGTATTCAACCACTTCGCCGAGAATATGAAACTTTTTACCCCTGAAGCTAAGGAGTTAATGAAAAGTAAACCTATCATTATGGGGGAGTTTGGTTCTTTTAAAGAGAATGAAGCCACTTTAGACGAGGCCATCGTTTTTGTACAGGAATTAGAGAAAGCTGCCATGGATTTCGGCTTCAAAGGAAGCCTTTACTGGACAATAGACACATTCGTGCAAACACGTTTATGGAACCTGATGTGGGAGGATGGTCAGATGCTGAAGGCTTTTAAAGAATAATACAATTGGATTTCCATTATTTTAAAAACAAACTCCAACATTATAGTAATAATCAGGGATAAAAAAATAATGGTTATTAATGAATCATAAATGAGAAAATATCAAAGTAGAAATAGAATGATTAACCAGGTTAATATGACAACTTCATGCCGATTTATATCAAAGATAATGCAAGCTTTTATGATGTTTTTACTGGCAATCGTTATTGTGGCTTGTGGTGATGCTGATGACACGGGCATTAATATACCTGATGATAAGCCACCTGTTATTAACAGAGAAGGTGCGAGTATCTGGCTAGGACCAAGTCCGATGGATATAACAACAGATCGGTCAATTACTTCTGATTATATAGAGGTTGTTACTCAACCAGAAAAGTATTACAGTGCGGTGTTTGAAGAAACCAAAGTACTCAAGTTATACATTGAAGCATTAAACAGGTATTCTGCTGCAGATATTCAGGCATTAGCCTATTTTGCCAATGCCAATTCACTTGAAATAGCTGTGGAGCTCGGAGGTATCCGTATGGCTGTGGGGAAAACTGCTGATTCCAGGATAGGGCTTGAAGCGGCAATAATGGAATTTAGTGTTTTAAAGAAACTGTTGGATGTTGGAGGCCTTGTTAACTACATTACCACCGACCACTCAATGGCGCCCTACCTCACAGGTTTGGATGATGCTCTGGCAGACCTAAGCCAGGAGCAAATTATGGTTCAGCAAATGGAGTATTTCCAATACATGCAAGAGCGTATTCCCGAATTAAAGGTTGGAGTTATTGAATCTTTGGGTTGGTTTTGGGTAAATGGTGATCGTCAATATGAGGCCACCAGTGCCAATTTAGGACGTGTGGATTTTGAAAGTTATTTTGACACCTACCTTAAAGTAGCAGAACAAGAAGGAATTGTAATAGATCATTTTCATATTGATTTTGGCGATCATGATATCCACTATGATGGCGGTTATGGAAGGGTATTGGCGGTTGAAGATTATGTATTGTCCAAGGGGGTGAACTCCGGATTCATTGCCACAAACGCATTCCACAACAATTTCCGTGAAGAGGTCACTGATCCGGAAAAAGCATCAAGGGAGGCCGCAGAGAATACCCTTGATTATTTTGAGGGCTATATGGCAGTCAGTGGCAAATCAGAGTTAATCTTGCAACGCTGGCAACCTTATCCTATACTCTTGGGCTCCGATGAAGAACCTTACACGCAGATGGGGATTTTTCACTCCATTGTAAGCAGTAGCTATTTCAAGAAAGATCCAAATCAATAATGTCAATATGGACAAATCGTTGAAGGCTTTACATCTTGTCGTCTTTTTCTTGATGTATTCAATATCTGTACCAGCGGTTAAAAAGTCAGAAGAGAGACCAAATATCCTGATTATCGTCTCAGATGATCAGGGGTATGGTGATTTTGGCTTCACAGGCAATAAACTGGTCAAAACGCCCAACCTGGATAGACTTTCAGAAGAAGGCGCATTCTACCCACACCTTTTGGTAGGACCTGCTTGCACGCCTACTCGTTCAGCCTTATTTACCGGTCGCAGTTATCTCGATGCAGGTGTTTGGGGAGTGGGTTCCCGTGGCCAGGTACGCCGGGACGAAACCATGATGCCCAAATTCTTTAGCCCGTCAGGATACCATACCTGGGCATTTGGAAAGATGGACGGTGGCTTGTCCATGATGGAGATAACCCCTGCCGACCGCGGTTTCGATGTTTCTTCTTATACCGGAGGTGGTGGAAAATGCACAAGCCCTGTTCCGGGGTATTGCCATTTGACAAAGAAAGGCTGGGTTGCCGAATTAGTAACAGATGCGGCGATTAAGAAAATAGAAGCTGCTGATGACAAGCCTTGGCTTATGGTCATGGCCTATATCATTCCGCACTTGCCATGGTTATGTCCTGATGACTATGCCAATCCCTACCGCCAGGAAGGCTACTCGGAGGATATTGCACAACTGTACGGTTCTATCCATCAAATGGATGATCAGATTGGGCGGTTGTTGGCAGCTCTTGACAAAACAGGACAGGCAGACAATACCATTGTGTTGTTTTTGAGTGATAACGGACCAGTGGATGCCGTTAATAACAAAGAAGTAGGTGTTTGGGAAAATTATGAATACAAGAATGAACATACCAAAGACTGGGACATGCGTAACGTTTGCGACCTGGTAGGCCGTAAAGGGGAAGTGTGGGATAATGGTATCCGCAGTCCATTGTTGGTACGTTGGCCCAAGCGTATAAAACCCGGTATCCGCAAGCAGGCCATAGGTGTGGAAGATATATTGCCTACCCTTATGGACTTGGCAGAAATACCGGATAATACGCATCCCGAACATCTCCCTTTAGCAGGGAAAACTTTCCGTGCCTCGCTAGAGGACAAGGGTTATGCCGATGAGCGCGATATATTCCGGTTGGCAACCGGAGGGCCAGGCACACCGGGCAGTGTAGACGGCATTGTGCCCGATGCTACAAAGTTGGATTATTCCATGCTGCACACCATCTTGCGCAGTGGCAAATATAAGTACCATAACTTGCCCGGTGGTGAGCAGCGTCTCTATGATATGGAAAAGGATCCCGGAGAGAAATATGACCTTAGCGGAAAATATCCCGAGCGTACTTCGCAAATGGCCGTTCGTTGCCAGGCACAATGGGAAGAAATAGCCAAGCGGCAACGGACTTTCCCCATGCGACAACTGGTGATTAACAATGCTAGTCACTCTCGTAAATCATGGAAATTCCCGGTAACACACGTGCTGGAATTTGAGGGCCAGATGAAAACGCGCGATTTTGGCGGTGGGGTGACGGGTTTTCAATCGCCTGGCGACAAAGCGGAATATACCATTGAGGTGCAGAAGTCCCTTAAAGTATCTGTCGTAGCTATTGGAAAAAGATTTGATCAATGTGCGCCCATCAATCTCATGATTGATGGAAAGGTGCTTGAGGTGAAATCTCGTGAAGCTGATAAGATTGTTTTCGGTGCCGTAAATTTACAGGCAGGAAATATTCCTGTTTCTTTCTTTGTGGACCGAAATGCCAAGAAAGGAGTTGATATGGGTGAAATACTTAGCGTAACACTCAATGTAGAACGCTAACATAACTTGGATAAGTTAATAATAAAGTGGCTCTACCGGATTTGTAATCCAGAAGCTTGAGACATAAGGATTTGTAATACAAATGAGCCTCTCCTTAGTAACAAATCAACAGCTTTTGGGCTTAGGCAACTTGTTGGTTAGTTTTGTGATTTAAATGCCTAATTTGAAAATTAAAAAGAATAACAATGAAAAATAAAGCAATAGCAATTGTTTTCTTCTTAGCATGCGCCCTAGCACATGCTATAGAAAAACCCAACATTGTATTTGTAATGGTTGATGATATGGCGCCTGATGCCATATTCCATAACAGATTTGATTTTCTTGAGTTACCCAACATTTCGCGCTTAGCTGACGAGGGGGCAGTGTTTGACAATATGATGGTCACCACTTCGCTTTGTTCACCCAGTCGGGCGTCCATCCTAACCGGAACCTATTCTCACATCCACAAGGTAAGGTATAATGAGATACAAGACCCGGAATCCCATTTAGAGCAGTTCCCACAAGCCTTACAGAAGGAGGGTTACAAGACTGCCCTCATTGGTAAATGGCATATGGCACATCATGCTAATCCACGCCCCGGATTTGATTACTGGTTAAGTTTTAAAGGGCAGGGAGTCTATAATAATCCCGAGCTTAATATAAACGGAAAAGTGGTCAATGAGTCAGGCTATATTACCGATATTCTTTCAGATAAGACCGTTGATTTTATAAAGGATAACCCTAATGACCCATTTTGTGTTTTACTATGGCACAAAGCCTGTCATGCACCGTTTACACCTGCTGAAAGACACAAAGATGCATTCCCCGAGGGTACATTCAATGAGCCTGAGAGTTGGTCTATTGACTTTTCAAAAAGCCCTCAATGGAGAAGGCGCTGTGCCATATATGGTGAGCACTACCAAAAATGGGTAGATAGTGAAGGTAAACCTGTCCCACAGAGTATTCCCCCAAAAAAATGGCAGGCAAAAAATAATACAAGTCTAAACATGTTACGTTGTCTGCTTGCTGTTGATGAAGGATTGGGCAAGGTGATAAATGCTCTGGAAGAAGAGGGGAAACTAGATAATACGGTAATTATTTTCATGGCGGATAATGGTTGGTTCTTTGGAGAGCAGCGCAAGAGCGACAAGCGATTGGCCTATGAAGAATCTATACGTGTGCCATTTGCCATGCGTTACCCATCAGTGCTGGGAGGGGAGCAGCGCATTAGTGGCATGGTGTGTAATATTGATATTGGCCCGACTCTTTTAGAATTAGCCGGTGCCAAAACACCTCAAACGATGCAGGGCGAATCATTTGTTACTGTTATGGAAGGTAAAGCAGAAGGACGTACTTCGCCATTCTTTTACGAATACTTTCAGGAAAAATATGCACCCGGAATCCCAACGGTATTGTCTGTACGCACACCCAAATGGAAATACATGCACTTTCCTTACGAGTCGGCCGAAGCAGGCAACTTTGATGAATTGTACGACCTGGTGAACGACCCCAAAGAAATGAATAACCTTATTCATTCTCCTGAGGCAGCCGGACAGCTGAAGAAGATGAAAAAGTTATTGAATAAGGCACTTAAGCAATATGACTATGTGGAGCCACCGTATAAATATTCAGCACAATAATAGGTGATTAATTGCGCCCTAAGTTTTAATTTGATTATTAGAGAGGGTGTTCAAAATAGAGACGCCTTTCTTTTGCGTTAAAAATTGCATTTCTTGTTTAATGGTTTGAGGGAATTAAACTATTAATTTCAAGGTCATTTAATTTGTTTTCGTAATATAATATCAGTTGAAACGAATTCCAGGAAAGCTAATAATTTAGCTTCCAAATAGTCAAGCCTGTATTTATTATATAAATAAATAAAAATTAGTAATTCAGGTATTTACGTCTTTTGTGTATAACACTGGTTAAGACAGTAATCTTCCTTTATTTGAAAAAAAACCATTTTTCAAATCAAAAATAATTATTCTCAAAATTGAGCCCACCAGTTTTTTACCTTATTGCAACCTTAAAGTTTATTTGACCTTCTCATGAGGGTGTAGGCCAAGGTTGTATCTGTTTTTTTAAACAGGTTCCATGATAAAATGAAATTCAAATTGAATATAGATAAATATGAAAAAATCAGTTGTGTTTTTAATTGTTTCCATAATGTTATGGAGTTGCGCGAACAACAATCCATTAAAAAATGGAGCTTGCGAGGGAGTAAATCTACAATGTGAATACCTTAATAATCCTTTGGGAATTGATGTATTATCCCCTCGATTGAGTTGGGAATTAAGCTCTGAAGCTAAAGGTAAATCACAATCAGCCTATCGAATTATTGTAGCCTCCAACTTAGAGTTATTGAATAAAAATAAAGGTGATTTATGGGATACGAAAAAAGTAGTATCTGATCAATCCATTAATATAAGCTATGAAGGAAAGGCTTTAACATCAAGGCAGCGTTGTTATTGGAAGGTAATGGCGTGGGACGAGAAAGATGGGGCATCGGAGTGGAGTGAGGCTGCCAATTGGGAGATGGCTTTATTAGATGAAAACGATTGGACTGCAACATGGATCGAAGCCCCGCAGGTCTATAGCTGGCCTCAGTTCAAAAGTGATGTGCACAATATAAAGCGCGCTGCAAAAAGGAAGACATACGATGCTGCACCTTATTTGCGCAAGGAGTTTAAAGTTGAAAAAGAGGTGGTAAAGGCAAGGGCTTATATTTCAGGCATGGGTTTGTACGAACTATCTATCAATGGCGCAAAAATAGGCGACCATGTACTTGACCCTACCTACACGAACTTTGATAACCGCGTACATTATGTTACTTATGACGTAACAGCCCAATTACAGCAAGGAGAAAATGCTGTTGGCGTTCATCTTGGTAATGGATGGTACAACGTAGATAGCAGAGCGGTATGGGGTTACAATAAAGCACCGTGGAAAGACAGGCCCACTTGTCTGCTACAGTTGGAAATGGAATACAGCGATGGTACTTCAAGCACAGTGATTACGGACGAAAGTTGGAAAGCTTTCCCTTCCCCTATTGTCTATACCGATATACGCCAGGGAGAAAAATACGACGCAACCAAAGAGTCGCCTAACTGGAACACAACTGATTTTGATGATTCTGATTGGGCAGCTGTTCGTACAAAGTCCGGTCCCAAGGGAGTGCTCAAAGCCCAAATGATGCCAGCTAATAAGGTGATGCGTGAACTGACTCCAGTTTCTGTTAAAACTCCCAAAGCAGGTGTGCATATAGTAGATATGGGCCAAAACATGGCAGGCTGGATACAGCTAAAGGTTAAGGGCAAGAAAGGCGATGTTGTTAAGATGAAATTTGGTGAAATACTGGATGAAAAAGGATGCTTAGACCAATATAATATCAACCGTCATCACCGGGAGACCGAATTTCAAGTGGCAGAATATACCATCAAAGGGGATGGTGAAGAAGTTTGGGAAGCCAAATTTACCTATTTTGGATTTCAATACATTGAGATAGAAGGATACCCCGGCAAACTTACTACGGATGATATTACAGGAAGAGTAGTGCATACCTCTTTCGATCAGGCAGGGGCATTCTCTTGTTCTAACGAAACAGTTAACAAGATAACTCATGCTACGGAATGGGCATTTATCAGTAACTTTCTGGGTTACCCAACCGATTGTCCACAACGCGAAAAGAATGGCTGGACGGGTGATGCCCATCTTTCTGCGGAAACGGCCCTTCTGACGTTTAAGCCCCAAAGCTCTTACACAAAATGGCTGTACGACTGCCAGGATGCGCAATCCGAAGAAGGGATTTTACCGGGTATTGTGCCAACCTGTGGTTGGGGTTACGCTCTAGGTGATCAACCAACCGGATATGGACCTGCATGGGATGGGGCATATATCTGGGTTCCCTGGTATATGTACCTTTATTCGGGCGATGAGGAAGTATTGCGTACACATTACACCAATATGAAGAAAAGCATTGCTTTTATGGAAAGTAATGCAAAGGATAATATACTGGATATTGGATTGGGAGATTGGGTGTTTATCAATACCTATGCCCCATCAGCCCTTACAGGCACCGCATGTTATTACGATCTTACAATGAAAGTTTCGCAAATAGCAACTATTCTTGAAAAACCGAATGAAGCGGAGCAATATGCCAGTCAGGCAAAAGCGATTAAAAAAGCCTTTAATAAAACCTTTTATAAGGCAAACGAAAAAACCTATGCCGGTAGCGAGCAAACTTCTTTGGCCGCAGCCCTCTATTTTGATCTGGTACCAACAGACGATAAGAAGGAAGTAGCTGCTACCCTGGCTGATGTAATACATAAAAATGATGGCTTACTGGATTGTGGTGTACTTGGGGCAAAATGGATCCCACATGCGCTTTCTGATAATGGGCATGCTGATTTGTTCTATCAAATAGCAACTGACAAACGCTACCCGGGTTGGGGATATTGGTTAGAGCAAGGAGCAACTACTTTATGGGAAGACTTTAATATCAAATCACTGGACAATTCACGCAACCATATGTTTTTTGGGGATATCGTTCATTGGTTCTACAAAGAATTAGCAGGAATTAGACCTGATGAACAAAACGCCGGTTTTAAGCACTTCTATATCAAACCCTATTATGAAAAATCCTTGGATTTTGTGACAGCAGAACACGACTGTCTTTATGGGAAAATCAGAAGCGAATGGAAAAAGAATGAGAACAGTGTTGAGATGCTGGTTGAAATTCCTGCCAATACAACATCTACAGTTGTACTGCCTAAGGGCGATGTAATAATAAATGGAAAAGCTTCAAATGAATCAAAAGATATAATTGAATCTAAAATAGATGAGGAACTTCAGTATTTTAAATTTGGTTCAGGAGTGTATAGTATCCAAATCAACTAGTAAAGTAAGGCACAATAATTCAGTTTTAATAGTAGAAGGGTATTATGTGTTATAGGTTAAAAAATAACTGCATTAACATTTGTAGTGCTGTTGTCTGGAATAATTTAAATGCACAAAAGCTACTTGAATAGAATTTTGCCCAGCCTGGCTAATGCTATTGGCCTGGTGTGTTTTGGTATTGGCTTAACGGTTATATAAGCAAAGAGGGTATTGATGCCGACCTTGGAACCAATAAAGAGGCAGGGATTGAACGCGTAATAGCTTATAATGTAAAGCAGATATTTTGCTCCGGCCATTACTTCTGTTAGAGGATATTAGGATGAAATAAGTTACTTAAAACCCAAACTAATAATGGATACAAAAAAGACTTCAAGCATTTTTCAACACATCATCGAACCAACATTAGTAATTAGAGAGACCTAGATAAATAAAAGAACATGGAAGAACTATATCAGAAATTAGCAGAGTGCGTAGAGTCTGGTAAAATAAATAAGGCCGCACCGTTTCCTCCCAACATGAAAGGGCAAAATGGATCAGAAGAAATAACCAAACAATTATTAGAAGCAGGAGCTGAAGCGGGCGAAGTACTGGAAAAATCTCTCATCGTTGGCATGAGTGCCATCGGCGTTAAGTTCCGCGAAAACAAAGTGTTTGTACCGCAGGTATTGATGGCTGCCAAAGCCATGAGTACTTCAATGGAACAGCTGAAGCCATTGTTTGCAGCGGGTATCAATACTCGTAAGGGTGTTTTTGTAATTGGAACAGTTGAAGGCGACCTGCATGATATTGGTAAGAACCTGGTAGCGATGATGGTAGAAGGTAATGGATATGAAGTGATTGACCTGGGAACGGATGTGAAGGCAGAAGCTTTTATCGAGCAGCTAGAGAAAACACCGGATTGTACCTTGGGCATGAGTGCTTTGTTAACAACCACCATGGTTAACATGGAAAAGATTGTGAAAGAAGTGAAAGCCAAATACCCGGAGCAAAAAATATGCATTGGCGGTGCGCCGGTAAATCAGGATTTCTGTGATAAGATTGGAGCCGATAGTTACAATCCAGACCCACAAGGAGTAGTGGAATTTTTAGATAACATGGCATCGTAAAAAAGCTAATAGCTAGCAGCTAGTAGCCAAAAGCTAAAATTATGAAAGGATTAGAATTGATTAAAAAAGCGATGCGCCTCGAGGAGGTGGAACGCATACCGTGGGTTCCTTTTGTTGGGGCTCATGCCGGTGAATTATTAGGATTAAGTGCCACCGATTATTTGCAATCAACGGACAAGATTGTAGAAGGCGTTAATAAAGCCATTGAGTTATACAATCCGGATGGCATACCTGTTGCCTTTGATTTACAAATTGAAGCAGAGGCTCTGGGCTGCAAATTGGCCTGGGCTGATGATAACCCGCCTGCAGTAGTATCGCACCCACTAACCGAAGGTGTTAATATAGCAGACATGCAAGTACCTTGTCCATGTAAAGGACGTATTCCAGTAGTGATGGAAGCAACGCGTCAGCTGCGTGAACAGCATCCCGACCTGGCTTTGTACGGCCTTATCACCGGCCCCTTTACTCTGGCTCTTCACCTTTTAGGCACCGACATTTTTATGCAAATGATGATGGAGCCGGAAAAGGTAAATCAAATCATGCGTTTTACAACCAATGTGGCCAAAATGATGGCTGGTAATTATATTGAGTCGGGCACCGATGTGGTGGCCATTGTCGATCCTATGACCAGTCAAATTGACCCCATGAGTTTCGAAACCTTTGTTACGCCATATGTTACTGAAATCAATGAATTTATTCGTGAGATGGATGCTTTGAGTTCCTTTTTTGTGTGCGGTAACGCACAGCAAAACATTGAAGTGATGTGCGAAACAAAGCCGGATAATATCTCCATTGATGAAAACATACCATTGGATTTTGTGCGCGATATGGCTTTAAAGCACCAAGTAAGTTTTGGAGGTAATATCAAGCTGACCGTAGTGTTGCTGATGGGTGATGAAGAGGCCTCACGCCGTGATGCATTGGAGTGTATGGATATTGGCGGTAAGAAAGGGTTTATCCTGGCACCAGGTTGTGACTTGGCTATGGCCTCACCTCAACAGAACCTGGTAGCTGTGGCAGATTTAGTACATGATGAGATTTTGCAAGGGGAGTTGCGTGCTTCGGAAGCGCAAGAAATGGATGTGGAAACACTTGATTTAACCAGCCATTGGAGCGAAGATAAAGTAATGATTGATGTGATTACCCTGGATTCATCTTCTTGTGCACCTTGTCAGTACATGATGGATGCCGTTGAACGCGCAGCTCAAGAGTATGGTGATAAAGTAGTGATTAAAGAGCATCGTATTAAGGAGAAAGAGGGTGTGCAGATGATGTTGTCGCTGGGTGTGCAGAACCTGCCCACCATTGTGATGGATGGTAATATTGACTTCATTTCCCAGATTCCTCCTATTCAGGATATTAAGGAGAAGATAAAAGGTTATTTGTCAGTAAAAAGTAATTAAGGAATACAACTCGTCAGGTTACAGTTTGAAGAAGTAAAAGGGATAGTTTGCCGGAAACAAACGTCTCTTTTGCTTCTGTTTTATATGTATTCGGCAGTGGACTGAGGACCTGATTTGTAGAAATTTTCACTAATGATTCAGTTTCATCTTATAACAGGCTTTCTAGGCAGCGGTAAAACCACGCTTTTATCTAACTTATTAAAGGAGTTGGCACCTGTACACAAGGTGGCGGTTATTCAGAATGAGTTTGCACCAACTGGCATTGATGGGAAAGAATTAAAGCAAAATGCCGGTGGTTTTAAGTTGGTTGAAATAAATAACGGTTCGGTCTTTTGTGTTTGTCAGCTTGGTAGCTTCCATCAAAACATGCAAAAAATGATACAGGATTATATGCCTGAACACATTTTTTTAGAAGCTTCTGGCCTGGCCGACCCGATAAGTATTGTGGAACTGTTGCAGTCTGATGATTTAAAAAGTAAGGTGACCTTAGGCCAGGTCATCAGTTTAGTGGACGCCCCCAACTTTTTTAAGGGTTTAAACTGTGTAACGCGATTCAAACACCAATTGATGATTGCCGATACCATCATTGTTAATAAAACCGATCTGATTGATAGCCAAATAATCAGCGAAATTAAAGCTGAGGTGGAAGCGTTAAATCCATTTGCTCAAATCCGCCCTTCTGTTTATGCGAATGTGGATTGGCGCAGTTGTATAGGAGGTGATGCAAAAGGGCAGGCGGCTCAACGCTTCATTGGCAAGGCATCAGAGGGACGACCCAATATGCACACCAGTGTGCTGCGCACGCATGATAAAATATCACTGAACCAGCTGAATCAATTCATTAAAGCTATACATAAGCAGTGCATCCGTATCAAAGGCTTCATGAATTTAACTGATGGCAAAGTGGTCTCCATTCATAGCGTGTATGATGTCTTCGAAATAAAAGTATTGGATAACTATGCCGGCCCATCTGAACTCATTGTGTTTAGTGAATCGATAAGCCTTACTCAATTACGGCAGTGTTTTAAGCAATATCAACAGAATTGAATCGAAGAACATGAGTACAATAAAAAAAAATACATTTGAACTGGACGAGTTAGGTCTTGATATTTCGTCGATAGGCCGGATGATGGGCTATAAAGAAGGCGTGCCAGATGGCATTTCAGAGATGATTGAAAACGAGTTACAACAACTCAAACATGTTAATGGTATTATAGGCGGCTACCAGCTCTTGGATTCAACGTTTAAAGTGCAGGAGCACGCATTGACCATTGGAGCACATGATTTTCACGTTGGGAAGTCTGTGTTTCATCACTTGAAAAAATCGGATCAGATGGCCTTGTTTATCTGCACGGCTGGTTCCACTATATCTGAGCGCTCGAAGATGTTGATGAATAAAGGTGATTTGATGGAAGGGTATGTGGTGGATGTGATTGGTTCGCTGGCTGTTGAGACAGCCATGGATATTATCAGTATACGGCTTGGAACTTTGTTATCCACCAGAGGTCAAAAGTGTACCAATCGATACAGTCCGGGATATTGCGGCTGGGATGTGGCCGAACAATCAAAACTGTTTTCTTTCTTTCCGGATAAGTTCTGTGGCGTAACACTCAATGATTCCTGCCTGATGTCACCGGTTAAATCAGTGAGTGGAATAATGGGAGTTGGCAAAAATGTTCAGTTTAAGAAATATACCTGCCACGCATGTGGCAGTGTCCAGTGTATCTATCGGGGAAAGAAAAAATAAATTTGAATTTTCAGTGAGAAATTAGTCTTAACTCTAAATGGCTGTGATACTAGTCTAAGAAAGTTCCTGCTAATAAAAGTGGAGATGTTAAAAAGCATAAGGCAATATGTTTACGACCATACTAATGGGGGCAAAATTCCTTTGATTTTTTTGTCGACAGACAACATCGGGTATAGCTTGAAGCAAATGATGAAGGATAGCCTATCAAATATGGTTTGAAAATTACGTTTAATAGTCCTAATGCTTCAATCATTAGCCATAAGAGAGCTTGGATACTAAGCTTTGTAATGCCGTTGAGAACACAGAAGCCTTTAAAGATAATCAAACATTGACATTCTTGGGGAGGGACAACTACGAAGGAGAAAGAGGACGTGTTAGTTTTGAAGTGATACCAGGTGGGATAATGCAAAGATGGAGCCCATTCGTGGCGAAGAAAATTATTATGGTCGTAATAGTTTTATCACAGATATACTCTAATAAATTACAATTTTTTAAGCCACTTTTTCATTGGAGCTGTTCATATTTCTTTCTCTAGGATCAAGACAAATATAGTCTTGACTGTATGGTTTCTTGTTTTGAACAACACTATAAAT